>NZ_LIQQ01000245.1 GCF_001418565.1 Streptomyces graminilatus
GGCCGGTCCGTAGGGGGGACACGTGGGGGGACCCGTGGCCAGGAGCAGCGGTGTGCCGTTTTCGGCCGACCATGCGGTGCCGGCGCTGATCGTGAAGTTCGGTGACTATCCGCTGCACCACGGAGGCGTCGGGGCGATCCGCAGCCTGGGGCGGCTGGGAGTTCCGGTGTACGCGATCACGGAGGACCCTTACACACCCGCCGCCTCGTCGCGCTATCTGCGGCGGGCGTTCGTCTGGCCGACCACCGGGACCGAGGAACCGGAGCGGCTCGTCGAGGGGCTGCTGCGGATCGGGAAGCGGATCGGGCGGCCCGCTGTCCTCGTTCCCACGGACGAGGAGGCCGCCGTGCTGATCGCCGAGCGGCAGCGGGAACTCGGCGAGGCCTTTGTCTTCCCGCCCGTGGAGGCGGGGCTGCCGCGCCGGCTCGCCAGCAAGCAGGGGCTGCACGACTTGTGCGTAGAGCACGGCATACCGACTCCGGCCGCCGCCTTCCCGGAGTCGTACGACGACATCGAGCGGTTCGCGCGCACGGCACGGTTCCCGGTGGTGGCCAAGAACCGGGAGGCGTTCGTGCGGCGGGCCCGGCCCGCTGTCAACGGCACTACGCGCATCGCGAGCAGGGAGGCACTGCTGTCCCTGGCGCGCGGCTGGGGCGAGCGACCCGGTGTGATCCTTCAGGAGTACCTGCCCCGGGAGGAGGCCGAGGACTGGATCGTGCACGCCTACTTCGACGCGGACTCGAACCCGCGCGCGTTGTTCACGGGCGTCAAAGTCCGTTCCTGGCCGCCGCACGCGGGAATGACGGCAAATGCGTACGTCGTCGACAATCCGGAACTCGCGGACGTCGCCGCGCGTTTCATCAAACAGATCGGGTTCACCGGAATCATCGACCTCGACCTGCGCTTCGACCGGCGCGACGGACAGTACAAGCTTCTCGACTTCAACCCACGGATGGGCGCCCAGTTCCGGCTCTTCGAGAGCGAGTCGGGGGTGGACGTCGTCCGGGCCATGCATCTCGATCTGACCGGCCGCGCCGTCCCGGAGGGGGAACAGCGCGCCGGGCACCGGTACATCGTGGAGAACATCGACCTGCCCGCCCTCCTCGCCTACCGGCGCAGCGGTTATACGACGCCGCACGCGCCGACCCGGGCGAGCGGGACGGAACTGGCCTGGCTCGCGGGTGACGACCCGCTGCCGTTCCTCACGATGCTCGTCCGCTTCGTGCGGCCGGGCGCGAAGCACCTCTATCAGCTCTGGCGGACCAGCCGTCGCGGCGGCGGCTGACGGCAGGGAAAACGGCAGAGCAGGCAAACAACCGGGCGCGCAAACAGCGCAGCACGCAAACGACAGAGCAGGAAACGACAGAGCAGCAAACGGCAGAGCAGGGAAAACGGCAGAGCAGGGAAAACGGCAGAGCAGGCAATCAACAGAGGCAGGAGAGAGGGAGAGCGGCAGAGCAACACGGAGTGGCGAAACATCGTCCTGGGGAGGGACTTCGTGAATCAACATCCGGTAGCGGTCATCGGCGCGGGACCGTTCGGGCTGTCCACCGCCGCGCATCTGCGGGCGCGGGGCATTCCTGTGCGAGTGTTCGGTGAGCCCATGGTGAGCTGGCGGGACCACATGCCCGCCGGGATGCTCCTGAAATCGACGCCGGCGGCCTCCAGCATCGATGCCCCGCAGCGTGGCCACACCCTGGCGGACTACTGCGACGCGGTGGGGGCGCCCCGGCTGGTCCTGGACGAGGACATCATCCCGGTGGGGACCTTCATCGCGTACGGCGAGTGGTTCCAGCAGCGGCTGGTGCCCGAGCTGGAACGAGTACGCGTGGTGTCCGTGGACCGGCGGCACAAAGGGACCTCCGGCGGTGGCCGGAGCGGACCCGGCGGCGATGGCGGTTTTGAACTCAAGCTGGATTCGGGCGAGTTGTTCACCGCACGGGCGGTCGTGGTGGCGACGGGGCTCTCGGGGCTCGCCCATCTGCCCCAGGAGCTGGCCGGCGCCGTGCCGGACGGGCCTTCGCCCACGGGACCGGTGTCTCACAGTTCGCAGCATCACGACCTGAGCCGGTTCACGGGAAGAGAGCTGATCGTCGTCGGTGCGGGCCAGTCCGCGCTGGAGACGGCGGCGCTGGCGGCGGAGGCGGGGGCGCGAGTACGGGTGGTGTCGCGCGGGAGTGGCCGAGTCGCCTTCGGCGCGCCCCCGTGGAAGCAGCCCGGGTTGCGGCCCAAGTCGCCGTTCGGCAACGCGTGGTCGCTGTGGGCCCTCAGCTACTACCCGCACCCTTACCGCTATCTCCCGGACCAGGCCCGCCACTACCTGGTCCGCCGGGTTCTCGGGCCGCTCGGGGCGTGGTGGCTGCGCGACCGGTTCGAGGGGAAGGTGCGGGTGAGTGAGGTCGAGCGGATCGTCCGGGCGGAGGGCGCCGGCACTGTGGGCAGTTCGAGTTCGGGGAGCGGGGCGGGCCCCGAAAGCGGGCGGGCGGTGCTGACCGTACGTGAACTCGACGGTCGTACACGGGAGTTGTCGGCAGACCACGTCATAGCCGCGACCGGCTACCGCGTCGACACCGCCGCGATGGACTTCCTCGGGCCCGAGCTGCGTACGGAGTTGGCGGTGAGCCGGGGGACGCCGAGGCTCGGTGCCGGGTATGTGTCCTCGATACCCGGGTTGTACTTCACGGGCTTGCCGGCGGCGGCTTCGTACGGGCCGGTGATGCGGTTCGTGTGCGGTACGGAGTTCGCGTCTCCGAGGCTGGCGGGGCATCTGGCGGCGGCGCACGGGTAGGCGGGGTGAGGGTGGGGTCGCGTGGAGGCGCGGTGCGGGTTCTGTTTCCCGCCCGGATCCCGGAT
>NZ_LIQQ01000246.1 GCF_001418565.1 Streptomyces graminilatus
TGGTTGTACACGGCACGGGCGAACTCCTCGTACAGCTGGGCGAACGCCGCGCGGTCCCCCTCGCGCACCCGA
Organism: Streptomyces graminilatus; assembly: GCF_001418565.1. GTDB lineage: Bacteria > Actinomycetota > Actinomycetes > Streptomycetales > Streptomycetaceae > Streptomyces > Streptomyces graminilatus. The sequence continues at coordinate 73 of NZ_LIQQ01000246.1, forward strand.
CGGCGCACCTCGTTCTCTGAGTCCTTCACACCCTCTTCTCTCCATGAAGCGGGGGGAGTTCCTGTGGTCTGTGTCACCTACCGGTACGACTGCTCACTCGACACCACGCCTTGAAGGTCAGCATCACGCCCTGAAGGCCGGCGGGCGCTCAGAACGGATACCACCGCACAGCCGAATCCCCCTCCCGCAAGGACCCCACCCGCCGCGAGAACTCCGCCAGCGCCCCCGGATTACCGGGCGCGTGCTGCGCCACCCACGCACAGCTCGCCGTCTCCCGCGCCCCGCGCAGCACCGCGCACCCCTCCCACTCCCGTACGTCCCACCCGTACGCCTCCGTGAACGCGTCGTAGGACTCGGTCGGAAGGCCGTACCGGTCGTGGGAGAGGGCCATGACCACCAGGTCGTGTTCGCGAAGGTCGGCCGAGAAGGTCTCCAGGTCGACCAGGACCGGCCCGTCGGGGCCGACATGGACGTTGCGCGGCAGGGCGTCCCCGTGGATGGGGCCCGACGGAAGGCGCGGAGTGAGCGCGGCGGCGGCCGAGGCGAAGCCGTCACGTCGCTCGCGCAGATATGCCGCGTCCGCCGGGTCGATCGCGTCGCCCGCGAGCCGCAGCCACCGTTCGACACCGCCCAGGAGCTCGCGCGGCGGCAGCGTGAAGGAGCCGGGGAGCGGCAGGGCGTGCACGATCCGCAGGAGTTCGGCCAGATCCCGGGGGCCGGCGGGGCGTACGGGATCGGGCAGCCGGTGCCACACGGTCACCGGGTGGCCCTCGACCAGGTGCGCCTTCGGGTCGGCCGCGCGTACCGCCGGGACGCCCGCTCCGGCGAGCCAGTGCGCGATGTCCAGCTCCCGCCGCGCACGGTCCAGGAGTTCGGCGTCGCGGCCCACCTTGACGACCAGCTCACCGGCGGCGAACACCGCGTTCTCACCCAGCGCGAGAAGCCGTGCGTCCGGCGCCGCGCCGGGCAGTACGCCCGCCGTGGCCAGTACGTCCCGGGCCCGTGCCTCGTCCATCGTCCGCCTCCCGTGCGGTCACTCGCACCCGGCTGTACGGGGCCGAGTGGGGCCCGCGCGTGTCCGCGGACGACGCCGGGTGCACGCCGTCCGCCGGTCAGTGTCGCATTCGCACTGGTGGGAGCGTGTGCGTGGCGCCTCGACCGCGTACCCGGGCCGCACGACCACGGCGGTGCCGTCCCGGTGCGGGCGATCAAGCCGAGCGGGCACCCGATGAGGTCGCACGAGACGTTTCGTTTCGCCTGCGTTCCCATGCCGGCGCCGACGCGCTGGGCCCCGTACCGGCCAATGCCGAAGTGCGTTCCTGGGTAACGCAGTTGGCGGTTCTGCGGCAGGCCGACCTGTTCGTCACACATGCCGGGGCCGGCGGCACCCGGCGGGCCGCCGACCTGATCGAGGCCCAACTGCCCGGCGTATGACATGAATGAGGGCCCGTTGGTTCCCCGGTGACCAACGGGCCCTCAGCTCAAGGGATGTGCAGGGTGTTCAGAAGGTGTGAACGGTGGCTGGGTGGGGGCGTGTTCAGACTCCGACCCGGTCGCCCTCCACGGTGGGCGGCTGAGGCGGCGAGACGGACTCCGGGGCCTCGTCGTGCGTGAGGTCCGGCAGACGGTTCAGCCACTTCGGGAAGTACCAGTTGCGCTCGCCGAGCAGTGCCATCACCGCGGGCAGCAGCACACCCCGGATGATCGTCGCGTCGATGAGCACCGCGGCCGCGAGGCCCACACCCATCTGCTTCATGGACTGCATCGACAGCGTCCCGAAGATGGCGAACACGGCGACCATGATGACGGCGGCACTGGTGACGACCCCGGCCGTGGTGACCACCCCGTGCTGGATCGCGTCCTTCGTCGAACGGCCCCGCATTCGCGCCTCGCGGATCCGGGAGACCACGAACACGTGGTAGTCCATCGACAGGCCGAACAGGATCACGAACAGGAACAGCGGCAGCCAGGTGATGATGGCGCCCACGCCCTCCGCGCCCACCAGCGACGCGCCCCAGCCGTGCTGGAAGACGGCGACCAGGATGCCGTAGGCGGCGCCCACCGAGAGCAGGTTGAGCGCGATCGAGGTGATCGCGATCGTCAGGGAGCGGAACGACAGGAGCATCAGCAGGAAGGCGAACACGACCACGAAGGCGAAGATCGGGGCGACCGCGCCGCCCAACTGGTCGTTGAAGTCCTTCGAGCCCGCGACCTGCCCGGTGATCGGCGCCTGGAGGCCGTCGACCTTGCCGAGGGTGGCCGGGCGTACCTCGTCGCGCAGCTTGTCCAGGCTCTGCCCGGCCTTGTCCAGGTCGGACCCGCCGACCAGCGGGACGTACACGAAGGCGATGTTCTCGGCGTCGTGCAGCTTGATGTCCACCGGGCCGCGCGAGGCACCCGAACTGATCGCCTTCGCACGGAAGTCGGCGAGCGCGGACTTCACGTCGGCCGCGTTGATGTCCTTCGCCCTGACGACCACCTCGGCGGGCTCGGAGCCGCCGGGGAACGCCTCGTTGACACGGTTGTAGGTGCCGACGATCGGCAGCGAGTCGCCGAACTCCTGGTCCAGCGTGAGGTTCTGGGTCTTCATGCCGAGCGCGGGCGCGGCCACGGCGAGCAGGGCACCGGCGGCGACCACCAGCGAGACGGCGGGCTTGGCGAGTACGACCTTCAGCACGGCCGTCCAGAAACGGCTCTCCCCGTTGCCCTTCCCACCGTTCCTGCCGCTCTTGCGGCGCTTGTCGGGGTGCAGGAACGGGATCCTGCCCTTCTCGACCCGCTCACCGAGCAGCGACAGCAGCGCCGGAAGGACCGTCACCGAACCGACCATGGCGACCGCCACGACCATCAGCGAGGCCAGCCCCATCGCCTCGAACGTGGCGAGCCCGGTGAACAGCATCCCCGCCATCGCCACGCACACCGTGACACCGGAGACGATGATCGCGCGGCCACTGGTCGCCGCGGCGATCCGCAGCGCGGCCTCGGGACTGCGGCCGGCCGCCCGCTCCTCGCGCTCCCGGCGCAGATAGAACAGGCAGTAGTCGACGCCGACGGCGAGGCCGACGAGCAGCATCACGGAACTGGCGGTGTCGTCCATCGGCTGGAGGTGGCTGACGATGCCCATCAGACCCATCGTCGCCATGATCGCGGTGATCGCCAGCGCCACCGGCAGCAGCGCCGCGACCAGCGCGCCGAACGCGATCAGCAGAATACCGAGGGCCACCGGCACGGCGGACAGCTCGGCCTTCTGGAAGTCGTCCCCGAAGGCGTCGCTGAACGTCTTCCTCATACTGGCGCCGCCGATCTCCCCGATCCGCAGCTCCGAGTGGTCCTTCTGGACGCCCGCGACGGCCTTCAGCACCGGCTCGACCCGGTCGCCCGCCGTGTCGGCGTCGCCCCGCATGTCGAACTGGATCAGCGCGCTGCGCCCGTCCTTCGAGATGGTGTTCGTGTCGTAGGGCGACTGGAGGTCCGTGACCTCGCCGGTCCCCTCGACCGCCTTCATGAGGTCGGCGACGGCCGCCCGGAACGCGGTGTCCGTGGCCTTGCCGCCCGCGTCCTTCGCCTGGACGAGGACGGTCTCGCTCGCGGGTTCGTCGATCCCGGCGTCCTCGATGATCTTGGCGGCGGTGTGGGTCTCGCCGCTGAGCTGGTCGCTGTCCTTGACCTTGACATTGCCGGCGGCGGAGCCGAGCCCCATCGCCAGGACGACGAACAGCACCCAGATCCCGACGGCGGCCCAGCGGTGCCTGGCGCTCCAGCCCCCGGCCCGTGCGGCTATGCCCCGCACCCGCGTGTCTCCGTTCCCCATGACGGGCTTACCCCCTGCATAAGCGGTAACAGCCCCCTGCCATCACCTTTAGTACGAAGGTATGGGCTGAATAAGCGCGGATCATCGTGCTTGCCGGTGAGGTACGGCCGCCGGAAGTCGTCCGGTCGGACACCGGCGTCTCCCCACTGGGTAGGACACCGGCCCCCTACATCTAAAAGATGATCTCGGGGTGGTTCATCGGGGTGGTTCGTCCGGGGGACTGTCAGTGGGCAGCTCTATGGTGTCCGGATGACGACTGGTGAGAAGGCCACGACGCCCTACGCGGCGCTGCTGCGCGGGATCAACGTGGGCGGCAACAAGAAGGTTCCGATGGCCGAACTGCGCACCCTGATGGAGGGCCTCGGGTACGACGGCGTGCGGACGTATCTGCAGAGCGGCAACGCCGTGTTCGCCGCCGGTCACGGGGACGAGGAATCCCTCGCCGGGGAGATCGAGAAGGCCATCGCCCAGCACTTCGGATTCACCGTCGACGTGATCGTCCGCGACCACGCCCACCTGCGGGCGATCAGGGACAACTGCCCCTTCCCGGCAGCCGAGTTGGAGGCCAAGCAACTCCACGTCACCTACTTCTCCACCCCTGTCGACGAGACCCGGTTCGTGGACATCGACCAGGCAGCCCACCTCCCCGAGGAGTTCCGGCTCGGCGACCGCGCGCTGTACCTGTACGCCCCCGTCGGCCTCGGCCGCTCCAAACTCGCCGAGCAGCTCGCCAAACCCCGGTATCTGAAGGGTCTGATCGCGACGACCCGCAACTGGAACACCGTGGTGAAACTGGTGGAGCTGACCGAGGCCGGGACTCCGGGGAGCTGACCCATGCCGAACCGCCGTCGCGACCCGGCCGTGGAGGCCGCCATCGAGGCCGAGCTGCGCCTCCTCGACCCCGAGGTCCGCTGCTCACCCGAGCTGACCGGATCGCTGCTGCACCCCGCGTTCCACGAGTTCGGCGCCTCGGGCCGGTACTGGGACCGGGCATCGATCATCGCGGCCCTCGCCGCGACCACCGAACCGGGCGCCCGCTCTGTCGCCGTCTCGCACATGAAGGGCGTGCGCCTCGCCCCCGACCTGGTCCACCTCACCTTCGACACGGAGAACAAGGGCCGCCGTGCCCACCGGAGTTCACTGTGGAGACGGAACCCCGAGGACGGTGGCAACTGGCTGCTGTACTTCCATCAGGCGACCCCGTTCGAGGCCGAGGACGAGGCCGGGAGTGGGGGCGGCTGACCTGCCTGGCGGGACCGGGGTCACCTACGCGCTCACCGCCGCGCGCCGCGCCAACGGCACCCGCACCGCCGCCTCCGCGTACCGCCGCAGCAGCAGCCGGGCCACCTCGGGCGCCGGGCCCAGGACGTCCGCGAGTACGTCGGCCTGCGCCGCACCCCGCGCGATGCGGTCCGGGAGGAAGCCGGGGGCGAGGACATAGGGCGCGACGGCGACGCGTTCGCAGCCCAGGTCACGCAACTCCCGTACCGCGTCCTCCGTGCGGGGGAGGGAAGCGGAGGCGAACGCGGGTCGCACGGCGCACCAACCGGTGTGCCGCCACTCCCGCGCGATTTCAGCGATCACCGCGATCGCCTCCGGGTCGGTGGATCCCGCCGAGGCCAGCACGACCCCGGTCGAGGACTTGTCGGCGGGCGTCAACCCTGCCTCGTACAGGCGCCGTTCGAGCGCCGAGAGGAGCAGCGGGGACGGGCCCAGCACCTCCGCCTGGCGGATGCGGAGCCCGCGCGGCGCGTCGCGCAGCACCGCCGGGATGTCCGCTTTCGCGTGGAAGGCGCGGGTCAGGAGGAGGGGGAGGGCGACCACGTCACGGACGCCCTTCGCCGCCAGGGATTCCAACACCCCTTGTACGGAAGGGATGTTGAAGTCCAGGAAGCCGGTCTCCACGCGCAGCCCCGGGCGTAGCGACCGTACGCGCCGCACGAGGGCGTGCACGGTCGCCGCGTGCCGCGGGTCGCGGCTGCCGTGGGCGATTACGACGAGGACGGGGCGGACCGGCTTGTCGTGCATGGGGCTCAGCTCTTCACCAGCAGGCCCCGGCTGCGCAGGACCCGCCGTTCCAGCGGGCTGAAGATCAGCAGGTCGACGGCGATACCGACGAAGAGGATCAGGAAGATCGCCTCGAAGATCATCGGCATGGAGCTGGCGTTGCGGCCGTTCTCCAGCAGGGCGCCCAGACCGATGCCCAGGTCGGGTGAGGAGGCGATGATCTCCGCCGCCATCAGCGAGCGCCAGGAAAAGGCCCAGCCCTGCTTCAGACCGGCCAGATAGCCCGGCAGCGAGGCGGGCAGGACGATGTGCCAGGCACCCCGCCACCCGGTCGCGCCCATCGTGCGGCCCGCCCGCAGGAACAGCGGCGGCACCTGGTCGATGCCGGAGACCAGGCCGTTGGCGATGGACGGGACCGCGCCGAGCAGGATCACCGCGTACATCATCGAGTTGTTCAGGCCCAGCCACAGGACCGCCGGCGGCACCCACGCCACCGAGGGCAGCGACTGGAGACCCGACAGGACCGGGCCGATCGCCGCGCGCACGAACTTCACGCGGGCCACGACCAGCCCCAGCGGGGTACCGATCGCCAGCGCCAGCAGGAAGCCGAGCAGACCGCGCTCGACGCTGGTCCAGATGTAGCCGAGGAGCCTGCCCTCCAGCCAGGCGTTCTTGAACTCGGCCGCCACATCGGCGGGCGAGGGCAGCTTCGTCGGGTCGGTGACGACGTGGAAGGAGATCAGCGCCTGCCAGATCAGCAGCACCACGCCGGTCGCGACGAGCGGCGGGAGGATCTTGGCGCGGAAGGTCACCGAGAAGGGCGTACGCCGGGTGGTCACGGTCTCCAGAGCGTCCAGGCCGGCCTCCAGGCCGCCGGTCCGCTCGCTGCCGTCGGCCTGCGCCCGGCGCGTGTCCGTCAGGCCCGACCTCGTGTCACTGCTGGCCATGACGGCGGATCTCCCCACGCAGTTGTTCGGTGATCTCGATGGACAGTTCGGCCACCGGGGCGTCCTCGATGCGACGCGGCTGCGGGATGTCCACCGTCCACTCGCGCGCCACCCGGCCCGGCCGGGACGACAGCAGGACGACGCGCTGCGCGAGCCGCACCGCCTCCCGCACGTTGTGCGTGACGAACAGGACGGAGACCCCCGTCTCCGCCCAGATCCGGGTCAGCTCGTCGTGCAGGACGTCACGAGTGATCGCGTCGAGCGCCGCGAACGGCTCGTCCATCAGCAGCAGCCGGCTCTCCTGCGCCAGCGCCCGCGCCAGCGCGACCCGCTGACGCATACCGCCGGACAGTTCGTGCACCCGCTTGTCGTACGAGCCCTGGAGCCGGACGAGGGCAAGCAGCTCGTCGGCGCGTCCGCGCCGTTCGTTCTTCGGAACTCCCCCCAGTTTCAGGGCGAGTTCGATGTTCTTGCCCGCGGTCAGCCACGGGAAGAGGGCGTGCTCCTGGAACATCAGAGCGGGCCGCCCGTCGGTCCTGATGCTGCCCGCGCTCGGGTCGTCGAGACCCGCGACGAGGTTCAGCAGCGTGGACTTGCCACAGCCCGAGGCCCCCAGGAGGGTGACGAACTCGCCCGGAGCGACATCGAGGGTGATGTCGTCGAGGACGAGCTGCTGCCCGGCGGGACCGGCGAAGGACTTCGACACGTGCTCGATACGGGCGGCGTACTCGACTGACTCGGCCGGTTCGGCCTTGGCGATCGCGGTGGCCATGGTCGTCACCTCCTGGGAACTCTCGGGGACCTGGACTACTTGACGCCGAGACCGGCGTCGTCGACCGGGCTCTCGCCCTCGGCCTTCAGGACGTTGTTGAGGGGCGTGAGGTCGTAGATGCCCTTCAGCAGCGGGTCCTCCAGCAGACCGGCCTTGACCGCGTGCTCCGCCTCGGTGTTGAGGGTGGAGGCCAGCGGGTCGTTGGTGAACTGGATGGACTTCCACGCCGAGTCGAGGACCGCGGGCTTCAGCGCCTTGCCGGCGTCGATCGCGAGCTGCGCGTTGGCCGCCGCCTTCGCCGCGTCCGGGTTGGCGTTGATCCACTTGTTGGTGTCGACCGAGGCCTTGAGTACCGCCTCGACGGCCTTCGGGTGCTCCTTGAGGAACTTCTGCGACACGATGATGTTCGTGATCACGAACTTCTTGCCGGGCCACAGGTCAGCCTCGTCTAGGAGCACCTTCCCGCCCTCGGCGACCAGCTTGGACGCGGTCGGCTCGGGCACCCAGGCGCCGTCGATCGAACCCGACTTGTAGGCGTCCGGGGTGACCTTGTTGTCGGTGCGGACGACCGACACATCGCCCTTGCCGCTCTCCGCGTCGACCTTCCAGCCCTGGTCGGCGATCCAGTTGAGGAACGCCACGTCCTGGGTGTTGCCGAGCTGCGGGGTGGCGATCTTCTTGCCCTTGACGTCCTTGAGGGACTTGATCTTGGCCGGGTTGACGACCAGCTTCACACCGCCGGACGCGGACCCGCCGATGATGCGCAGGTTGGTGCCCTTGGACTTGGTGTAGCCGTTGATCGACGGGGAGGGGCCGATCCAGCCGATGTCGATGGAGCCGGAGTTGAGGGCCTCGATCTCGGACGGACCGGCGTTGAAGACCTGGTACTTCGCTTCCGTGGCGCCCAGCGCCTTCTGGAAGTAGCCCTTGTTCACACCGACCAGCGCGGTGCCGTGGGTCAGGTTGCCGAAGTAGCCGATCTTGACGGAGTCGAGCCCGTCGATCTTCTTGGCGCCGGCGGCGACCTTCGCGTTGGGGGCCTCGTCCTTCGCGGCCGACCCGTAACCGCAGGCGGCGAGGGTCAGAAGGGGGAGTGCGGTGGCCGCGGCGAGGCTGCGGCGGAAGAGTGCGATGGGGGTGCCCCCATTCGAGCGAAGTCGAGAAAGGGGGAGGTTGGCAGGCACGGGAGGGGTTCCTCTCGGAGGCCCGGCGGTCACGCCCTCAGGTCGTGGCCGGGAGGTCGGCAGGTCTTCGTTTTCGTCGATGTCGGGACGTCCGGTGGGGGGACAGGGCGCGCAGGCAGTGCGCGTACGTCAGCACGCACATCGCGCGACCCCGCCCTGTCCGCTGCCGAGGGCGCCGCTGCCGACGCGGCCGCCCTCCTTCGCGAACGTGGAGTAGTAGTCCGTGGCACTCATGTCAGAAGTCCCACCCGTCGTCCTCGGTCTCGTCCCTGACGGGCTCCGGGGACGCGAACGACTCGCCGACCATGCCCGCGGTGAGCGTGGTGCCGTCGTTCGGGTCGATCAGGATGAACGAGCCCGTGCGACGGGAGTCGGCGTACGAGTCCACCGGCAGGGGCTCCGCGGTGCGGATCTTCACCCGGCCGATGTCGTTGGCGACGAGCTGTCCCGGGTGCGGGTGCAGGGACAGGTCGTCGAGTGTGAGGCGGGACGGGATGTCCTTGACGATCGCCTTGACCGTCCGGGTCCCGTGCCGCAGGAGCACCCGGTGGCCGACCGTCAGGGGCGCGTCGGCGACATGGCACACGGTCGCCTCGATGTCCTGCGTGGTCGGCGGCGCGTCCTTGCTGGGCACGATCAGGTCGCCGCGCGAGATGTCGATGTCGTCCTCCAGGAGGACGGTCACCGACTGCGTGGTGTAGGCGACGTCGACCGCCTTGCCGAGCAGGTCGATCCCGGCGATCCGCGACGCGTGGCCGGACGGCAGGACCGTCACGGACTCGCCGACGCGGAAGGAACCGGCGGCGATCTGACCGGCGTACCCCCGGTAGTCGGGGTGCTCGGCGGTCTGCGGCCGGATCACGTACTGCACGGGGAAGCGGGCGTGGCAGTGGCTCAGGTCGTGGGCGACGGGGACCGTCTCCAGGTGCTCCAGGAAGGTCGGCCCGCCGTACCAGTCCATGTTCGCGGACGGGTCCACCACGTTGTCGCCGGCCAGCGCCGAGATCGGGATCGCGGTGATCTCCGGGACGCCCAGCTCCAGCGCGTACGCCGTGAACTCCTCGGCGATCGCCGCGAACACGGACTCCTGGTAGCCGACGAGGTCCATCTTGTTGACCGCGAGGACCACGTGCGGGACGCGCAGCAGGGCCGCGAGGGCCGCGTGCCGGCGGGTCTGCTCGACGACGCCGTTGCGGGCGTCGATCAGGATCACTGTCAGCTCGGCCGTGGAGGCACCCGTCACCATGTTGCGCGTGTACTGCACATGGCCGGGCGTGTCGGCGAGGATGAACCGGCGCTTCGGGGTGGCGAAGTAACGGTACGCCACGTCGATCGTGATGCCCTGCTCGCGCTCGGCGCGCAGGCCGTCGGTGAGCAGCGCGAGGTCGGGGGCGTCCTGGCCGCGGCTCGCCGAGGCGCGCTCCACCGCCTCCAGCTGATCGGTGAGGATCGACTTGGAGTCGTGCAGCAGCCGGCCCACGAGGGTGGACTTGCCGTCGTCGACGGACCCGGCGGTGGCGAACCGCAGGAGGGTGGTCTCGGAGAGTTCCGTGAGCTCTGTGAGTTCCGTGGTCGTGCTCATGGCTAGAAGTACCCCTCGCGCTTGCGGTCTTCCATCGCGGCCTCGGACATCTTGTCGTCGGCGCGGGTGGCGCCCCGCTCGGTCAGCCGGGAGGCGGCGATCTCGGCGATGACGTCGTCCAGCGTCACCGCGTCGGAGTCGACGGCGCCCGTGCAGGACATGTCACCGACGGTGCGGTAGCGGACCTGCCGCTTCTCGACGGTCTCGCCGCCCTTGGGTCCGCCCCACTCGCCGGCGGTCAGCCACATCCCGGCCCGCTGGAACACCTCACGCTCGTGCGCGAAGTAGATGTCCGGCAGCTCGATGCCCTCACGGGCGATGTACTGCCAGACGTCCAGCTCGGTCCAGTTGGAGAGGGGGAACACGCGGACGTGCTCGCCGGGGGCGTGCCGGCCGTTGTAGAGGTTCCACAGCTCGGGGCGCTGTCTGCGCGGGTCCCACTGCGAGAACTCGTCCCGCAGGGAGAACACCCGCTCCTTGGCGCGGGCCTTCTCCTCGTCGCGCCGGCCGCCGCCGAAGACCGCGTCGAACTTCTCGGCCTGGATCTTCTCCGTCAGCGGCAGCGTCTGGAGCGGGTTGCGGGTCCCGTCGGGACGCTCCTTGAGCACCCCGCGGTCGATGTACTCCTGCACGGAGGCGACATGCAGCCGCAGCCCATGGGCGGACACCGCCCGGTCGCGGTACTCCAGGACCTCGGGGAAGTTGTGCCCGGTGTCCACATGCAGCAGCGAGAACGGGATCGACGCCGGGGCGAACGCCTTCAGCGCCAGATGCAGCATGACGATGGAGTCCTTGCCGCCGGAGAACAGGATCACCGGCCGCTCGAACTCACCCGCCACCTCACGGAAGATGTGCACGGCCTCGGATTCGAGGGCGTCCAGATGGGAGAGGGTGTAAGGGGCGTCCGTCGGGCCCCCGTGCGCCTTGGCGACGGTCGTCGTCATGCCAGTCCCCTCTCGGTGAGCAGCGCGTGGACAGCCGCCGCGGACTCCTGGACGGTCTGGTTCTGCGACTCGATGCGCAGATCCGGTGTCTCGGGTGCCTCGTACGGGTCGTCGACCCCGGTGAGCCCGGTCAGTTCGCCCGCGGCCTGCTTGGCGTACAGACCCTTCACATCGCGTACGGAGCACACCTCGACCGGCGTCGCCACATGCACCTCGACATATGCGGCGCCGCTCTCCTGGTGACGCTTGCGCACGGCCTCGCGGCTGTCCGCGTACGGCGCGATCACCGGGACGAGCGTCTTGACGCCGTTACGGGCGAGCAGTTCGGCGAGGAAGCCGATGCGCTGGACGTTCGTGTGCCGGTCCTCGCGGCTGAAGCCGAGGCCCGCCGAGATGAACTCACGGATCTCGTCGCCGTCCAGCACCTCGACGAGGTGGCCCTCCTCGCGCAGCCGGCCGGCCAGTTCGTACGCGATGGTGGTCTTGCCGGCGCTCGGCAGACCCGTGAGCCATACGGTGGCTCCGGTCGTCACAGGTATCTCCTGGTCCTCGGGGTTCGCGGGGTTCGCGGGGTTGTCGGGGGGCTCGGGGGTCTCTGAGGTCGCGGGGATGGTCTCGGTCATCAGCCGTGCAG
>NZ_LIQQ01000247.1 GCF_001418565.1 Streptomyces graminilatus
CCGGAGTGGTTTATCGGGGGCTGGGGTTTTTCCTCGGTCGGGTGGTTCGCCCGCCTACGCAGGTTCGAATCCTGCCCTCTCCGCTCACCGTTCTGTCGTGCTGTGTCCGCCCCCCCCCGCCGGTGTTCGGAATCGGAGCGTGTCCATGACCGAGGAGTCCGAGGCGCCCGTGCGGAGCGTTCTCGTCGTCGCCAATCCCGCCGCGGGAACCACGAGCGAGCGCCTGACGGCGGACGTCCTCGCCCTGTGCGCAGACCGCGCGGCCCAGGTACGCCTGCACCCCACCACCGGCCGGGGCGACGCCACTTCGGCGGTCCGCGCCGCGTGCGCGGGCACCGACGGCCACCCCCGGCCCGACCTGGTCGTGGCGGTGGGCGGCGACGGCACCGTCCACGAGGTCGTCGACGGCCTCACCGATGCCGATGCCGATGCCACAGGCACAGGCACAGGCACCCGCCCGGCCCTGGTCATCGTGCCGGCCGGCACCGGCAACTCCGGGTACAAGATGCTCTGGGCGGAGAGCCCCTGGCAGACCGCCCTGGCGGCGGTGTTCGACGGCCCCGGACACGGTGCCCGGCTGCGCCGCCTGGACCTGGCCCACCTGACCGAGACCGGCGCCAAGGTCTTCCTCGGCGCCTGCTCCGGCGTCATCGCCGACGCCCTGCGCGTGGCCCGCCACGTTCCCCAGACCGGACGGGACCGCTACACCACGGCGTTCGCCGAGTCGGCCGACGCCTTCGTCCCGTACCCCGGCCGGGTCACCGTCGACGGGACGGTGCTCCACGAGGGTCCCACCGTGCTCGCCAACGTCGGCGGCGGTCGCTTCCGCGGCGGCCGTTACCAGGTGCTGCCGCACTCGGAGCTGGACGACGGACTGCTCGACGTCTGCGTGATCGGCTCACCGGTCGACCCCCACGAGGTCCCGGAACTCACCCGCCGTGCCGCCCACTTGGGCCTCCCCGGCGTCCACTACGGCCGGGGTCGCCGCATCGTCGTCGAGCGCCTCGACGGCGTACCCCTCTGCTTCGAGTACGACGGCAACCTCCAGCCGGCCGACCTCACCCGCCTCACCTTCGACGTGCTGCCCGGCGCCCTGCCCGTGTGGGGCGCCGACACCGCCGTACTCGCCACGACCGCACCCGGGGAACTCCGATGACGCCCTTGCAGGAGCTGTGCGAATGGGCCGCCCGGCTGACCTACGACGACATTCCGGAGCGGGTCCGCGCGCTGGCCGCCAGTCAGATCCTGTCCCAGGCCGCGTCGATCCGGGCCGGAGCCGACCACGCACTGGGCGCGCGCATGATCTCCGCATTCGGTGCCCCGTTGCAGGCCGACGCCCGGAACAGCGCCTGTGTCCTGGCCGGACTCGGCTCGTGGCTGAACCTCGACGACACCGCCTACGCCGGCCACCTCTCCAACTCGACCGTCGCCGTCCCCCTCGCCTTCGCCCACGCCCGCGGGCTGACCGGCGCCCGGCTGATCACGGCCGTGGTCGTCGCGACCGAGTGCGCGGCGCGTATCACCGCCGCCGCGACCCTCGGCCCGCTGCGCGGACAGAGCGCGATCCACTCCCATCTGGTGGGCGCCGTCTGCGGCCGGCTGCACGCCGAGGGCGTCACGGATCCGCTGTGGTGGACCGACGCCCTGGGGCTGGCCCTCGCCCTGCCGTACCGGCCGCTGATGCGGGCCTTCCTGGCCAGCGACGCCCGGCTCCTCAACGCCCTGGCACCGGTACGGGCCGCCATGGACGCCTGCGATGCCGCCGCCGCCGGACTGCACGGCGCTCCCGACCTGCTCGAACACCCCGACGGCTTCCTCGCGGCGCTCGCCGCGGTACCGCTGCCCGACGAGATCACCGCCGGTCTCGGCCGGCGCTGGCACACCGAGACGCTGTCGTTCAAGATGCGCCCGGGCGGCCCCGGCATCGACGCGGCCGTGGACTGCGCCATCGAACTCCACGGCGAACTGCACACCGCAGTGGGCGAGTTGGACCCGGCGGCGGTGGCCGAGGTGCTGGTGGAGGCCTCCCTCTACACCGTCTACGCGGGCCGCCGCGCCGAGCACTATGTCACCGGCCCCGACGCCCCGCTGGGCGCGCTGGTGCTGCACACCCCCTACCCGGTGGCCACCGCCCTGCTCACCGGCGGCCTCTCGGTCGCCGACTTCGAGCGCCCCGCACTGGCGGAGGCGGCCCGCTGGCAGCTCGCGGACCGGGTACGGCTCGCCCACGACCCCGAACTCACCCGCGCGCTGTTCGACTCCACCGCGCCCTTCGGGGCCGCCGTCCGCCGGGCGGGCGCCGACGCCGAGCCCTGGCTGCTGGAGTTCGGCGGGCCCGAGACCGCCCGGATCGCCCTCGACGCGGCCCGGCCACCGGAGCCCGACTTCACCGCCGCCACCAAGGCGACCGGCGCCCGGGTCACCGTACGCCTGCACGACGGCCGCGAGTTCACCCGTGAGCGGCTCGTCCCGCTGGGCGCGATCGGGGACCACACCCGGGCCTGTCACGAAGACCTGGTCCGCGAGAAGTTCGTCGGCCTCGGCGGCGACGCGGACACGGCGAAGGCGGCGGCGGGACTCGGCACGGCGGACGCCGGCCGGCTGCGCGACTGGATCGGCGCGGCCCTCACCGAGCGCGAGTAACCGGACGACCACCCTGGACCGAGGCGAATCGAACCAGGGCGCCGGGCTCCGGGGATAGGCCGACGGCATGTTCCCCGTGCCTTCCCCGTGGCCGACGCACCACCGTAATTCGACCCGAAACGCATCGTCCGCGGAGCGCGCGGGAACATGAAGCCGACCGAGCGGTATGCACCGGCCGCTCGGTGGTGTTGACACGCAGTATCGGGTCTATCGCTCAAGTAGATAATGTTTGAAACTGTGACTACTCAATTAATGCGGTCGCCCAGCACTGTCGACGTCGGCATCCTCCTTCGAAGGTGGCGGGACAAGCGCAGGGTCAGCCAGCTCGAACTGGCCTCGCGGGCCGACAGTTCCGCCCGGCACATCAGCTTCATCGAGACCGGCCGGGCCAAACCCAGCCACACCCTGCTGCTGAGACTGGTCGAGCAACTGGACGTACCCGTACGGGAACGCAACACGCTGCTGATCGCCGCCGGATTCGCCCCGGTGTTCCCCGAAACCCCGCTGAACGCCCCGGCGATGGAGACCCTCAACGGCGAGATCGAACGGCTGCTGGCCGTGCACGATCCGAATCCCGCTCTCGTGCACGACGGCCTGTACAACGCCGTCGGGACCAACCGGGGGCTGCTCGCCCTTGTCTCGGGCGTCGCCGACCACCTGCTGGTCCCGCCCATCAACACCGTGCGCCTGGCACTGCATCCGGAGGGCATGGCTCCCGTGATCCGTAATCTCGCGCAGTGGCGCGCCCATCTGCTGGACCAGATGGAACGCCAGATCGCGGTGAGCGGCCTGACCTCGCTGGCCGACCTGTACCACGAGGTGTCGGCGTATCCGGTGCCCGACAACGGAATCCCGGAGCCGGCCACCCGTGCGTCGTACGCGCTGCCGCTGCTGATCGAGCGGGAGGGCAGACTGCTGTCGTTCGTCTCGTTGCTGACGACCTTCAACACCCCGCTGGACGTGACCGTCTCCGAACTGGCCATCGAGACCTTTCTGCCCACCGACCAGGAGACGGCCGCCGCACTGCGGGAGATGCAGGGTTAGGTCAGGCTCCCGGGAGCCGGTCCAGGAAGCCGCAGACGGAGCTGATCCGGCCGTCCTCGGCGAGGGTGACGACATCGGAGCCGGCAGCCGGGGAGGAGCCGTCCGCCTTCGACACCAGGTCCCAGGAGAAGCGGGCGATGTGGTGGTTGCCGTCCACCTCACCCTTCATGACGAAGTCGAAGCCAGGGAACTGCGCGTGCGCGCCGGAGATCGCGGCGACCATGCCCTCGTGACCTGCCACGTCGGCCAGCGGGTCGGTGTAGGTGACGTCCTCGGTGAAGGCGGCGGACACGGCCTTGGCGATCGCCTCGTCTCCTTCGGCGTTCCACGCGGCGAAGTAGCGCTCGGCGGCGATGGCGTAGTTCGTCATGGACGTCTCTCCTCAGGTACTGGGTCGAAGCCGCGGTGTCGGCGCGGCCACGTGACCACTGTGCCGGGTACGCCCGGAGCCAGTCGATTACCCCTCAGGTAATGCTCGTCGCCCGTACGGGGGAGGGCGTAGAGGGAAACCGGAGCGGCGGGCCACCGGTCGGGCCACCTGCCGCGTCGGCGACGTGTCCGGGGCTCCGGCCGACGTGGCCCGGTCGGCGCGGCCCGGCCCCGGCCCGGTCCGGCCCGGTGGCTCCCGCTCGGGCAGCCGCGCTCGTGGCGGGAGGACGTCGGTCGAGCGCGGACTCCCGGACCGTGCCTCCGCTCGGCCGCGCCCGGTGCCGCCGGCCGCTCGGGACCGGCCCGGCACCCGCATCCGGGCGCCGGCCCACTCGCCTCCCACGCGGGCCGGCTCACCCGGCCGGTTCCTGGAGGTCGCGGCCGGGTTCCCGGTTTGCT
>NZ_LIQQ01000248.1 GCF_001418565.1 Streptomyces graminilatus
CGCCGGACTCGACAAGATCATCGGGTTGCCCGAGGCCGTCGCGAAGGCCGTGGGCAGCACCAGCGCGCTGGCCTCGCTGGCGGTCGGCGCGGGCACGGTGGCCGTGATCGTGCTGTGGCAGCGGCTGCCGAATAGGATACGTGCGGTGCCGGGCGCGCTCGCGGCGGTGGTCCTGGCGACCGTCGTCACCCTCGCCTTCAGGCTGCCGGTGGCGACCGTCGAGGTGAAGGGCCTGCTGGACGCCGTCCAGCTGCCCGGGCTCGGCTCCTTCGGCGAACTGGCGAGCCTGAGCGTGCTCGGCACGGTCGTGGCGTTCACGCTGATCGCGTCCGCCGAGAGCCTGTTCAGCGCCGCCGCCGTGGACCGGCTGCACGACGGCCCGCGCACCCAGTACGACAAGGAGCTGATGGCACAGGGCGCCGGGAACATGGTGTGCGGGCTGCTGGGCGCGCTGCCGATGACCGCGGTGATCGTGCGCAGCTCGGCGAACGTCCAGGCGGGTGGGCGGACGAAGGTGTCCCGGGTGCTGCACGGCGTATGGCTGCTGCTGTTCGTGGCGCTGCTGCCCGGCGCGTTGGCGCTCATCCCGGTGCCCGCGCTGGCCGGCATCCTCGTCCACGCCGGCTGGAAGCTCATACCGATGCGCGAGGTCGTCTCGCTCTGGCGTGAGCACCGGGGCGAGGCGCTGATACTGGTGGTCACGGCCCTGGCGATCGTGTCCGTGAACATGTTCGAGGGTGTGCTGATCGGTCTCGCCCTGGCCGTGGGCAAGACCGCCTGGGAGGCCTCGCACATCAAGCTGGACGTCGTCGACAAGGGCGCCGGGCCCGTGCAGGCGCGTCTGTCGGGCAACGCGACCTTCCTGCGGCTGCCGAAGATCCTCGACAGCCTGGAGGCGCTGCCCCAGGACCAGCCGATAGAGCTGGACCTGTCGGGCCTGCACCACCTGGACCACGCCTGCCGCACGGCCCTGGAGAGCTGGGCGGAGCGGCACAGCGCGGCCGGGACGGAACCCGTCCTGCTGCTTCCCGCGGGATAACCCCGGACCCTCCTCGGGCGGAGAAAGCAGGCGCCCTGGAGGACCGCGAGACTGCCCGGTACGGGGCTCGACCCGAGCCCCGTACCGGGCATATCGTTTATTAAGGGTGCCATTGGGCACGTTCGGGACGGCTGCGAAGGGTCGTCGTCATGGTTGTGGAACTGCTGGCCGCGGGCATCGCCGCCGCGACCGCCGGGCTCGTCTACATCGGGGTGGCGGCGCGGGTCGTCAAGCAGTACGAACGCGGGGTCGTCCTCCGGCTCGGCCGCCTCACCGGAGACGTCCGGCCGCCCGGTTTCACGATGGTGGTGCCGTTCGTCGACCACCTGCGCAAGGTCAACATGCAGATCGTCACGCTGCCGGTGCCCGCCCAGGAGGGCATCACCCGGGACAACGTGACCGTGCGGGTGGACGCGGTCGTCTACTTCAAGGTGATCGACGCGGCGAACGCGATCATCCAGGTCGAGGACTACCGGTTCGCGGTATCGCAGATGGCACAGACCTCGCTGCGTTCGATCATCGGCAAGAGCGACCTGGACGATCTGCTGTCCAACCGCGAGAAGCTCAACCAGGGCCTGGAGCTGATGATCGACAGCCCGGCGGTCGGCTGGGGTGTGCAGATCGACCGGGTCGAGATCAAGGATGTCTCCCTGCCGGAATCGATGAAACGCTCGATGGCCCGCCAGGCCGAGGCCGACCGGGAGCGGCGGGCCCGCATCATCAACGCGGACGCCGAGCTCCAGGCCTCGAAGAAGCTCGCCGAGGCCGCCGCGGTGATGTCCGAGCAGCCCGCCGCACTCCAGCTCCGGCTGCTCCAGACGGTGGTGGCGGTCGCGGCCGAGAAGAACTCGACGCTCGTCCTGCCCTTCCCGGTGGAACTGCTCCGCTTCCTGGAACGGGCACAGGGCCAGCAGCCGCCCGCGCCACCGGACGGATCACCCGGCTGAGGCGTCCCGCCACGCGCGTGGTCCGCAGGCCGCTACGGCACCGAATTCACCCCGAGGTGGGGCGAATCGCCGGACACCACCTTCGTTCCGGACGGCCGGACGGCGTACGCCGATCGCCGCACACCAGGGACGGCGTCAGCGGTACGGCGGCAGCGGAAGCCCCTTGACCCTGGACCGTGTGCGCAGGCTTTAACCTGTCCGCCATGAACGCAACGGGGGACCTGATCGACGGCCGCTTCGAGTTGCTGGAGCGGCTCGGCAGCGGCGGCATGGGGACGGTGTGGCGAGCCGCCGACACCGTGCTGCACCGCCAAGTCGCACTGAAGGCGGTACGGCCCGACGCGGCGGCGACCGACGCCGTACGGGAACGGGTGATGCGCGAGGCGCGGGCGCTCGCCCGGCTCAGCAACCCGCATGTGGTGACGGTCCATCAGATCATCGAGGACGACCCGCATCCCTGGATCGTCATGGAGCTGGTGCCCGGCGTCTCGCTCGACAAGCACCTGGAATCGGGCCCGCTGACACCGGCGGAGGCGGCGCGGATCGGCGGCCAGGTACTGGACGCGCTGCGCGCCGCGCACGCGGCGGGTGTCCAGCACCGGGACGTGAAACCGGCGAACATCCTGCTGCGGCCGGACGGGACCGCGGTCCTCACCGACTTCGGGATCGCGGCGCTCCAGGGCGCGACGGCCCTGACGATGACCGGCGAGCTCATCGGCTCCCCCGAGTACATCGCCCCGGAACGCATCCGCGGCCCCTCCGACGACCCGGCCTCCGACCTGTGGTCCCTGGGAGTCGTGCTGTACGTGTGTGTGGAGGGCGTGAGCCCCTTGCGCCGCGAGACCTCGCTCTCGACCCTCGCGGCGGTGCTGGAGTCCGAGGTCCCGCCGCCGTCCCGCTCCGGCCCGCTGGCCCCCGTACTCGAAGCGCTGCTCGAACGGGACCCGGCGGCCCGCCCGGAAACGGGCCGGCTGGCGGTGATGCTGGGGGAAGTGGCGGCGGGCGGCCCGGCGAGGCCGGTCGAGCGGACGCCGACGGCACCCCGGCCCCCGGGCCACGGCCCCGAGTCGGGCGGGACGCTGCCGCACTCGGCGCCCATGGTCGCGGACACGAAACAGCAGAGGGCGGGAGAGCGGCCCGCGTCGTCGCCGAACCGCCGCAGAAGGATCACCGCGTTGGCCGCGCTCACCGTCCTGGTCGCGCTCGCCGCGGTCGCCCTGACACCGCGTCTCCTCGCCGGAAACGGGAACGGAAACGGGACGAACGACACCCAGGGCCCGTCGGCCGACAAGAGAACGTCGCCCACCTCGTCGCCCCCGACGCCCACCACCGTCGACCGGTGGATCGCCCAGCTCCAGTCCCTGCCGGTCGGCTCCGGAACCGCCGCCCGGGACGCACAGCTCGCCAGGATCAGGCAGTCGGTGCCGGACGCGGTGTTCGTACGCAGCGACAAGTACGCGTCCCTGCGCCCGGGTTACTGGGTGATCTACGCACCCGGCCCGTTCGCCGACGGCCGTGCCGCGCTGGCCTTCTGCGCCGAACACGGCCTGACGACCGCGAACACCTGCCTGGGCCGCTACCTGAGCGACAACCCCGCCGACTTCCCCGACCAGTGCCGCCCGCCGGCCACCAACCCCGCCGGGCGCTGCACACGGGACTAGAGCGAATCGTCCTCCCGGGGCCCGCACGTCCCGCCGCCGCGCCTCCGACGCCTTCCAGGCCCACCGGGGCCCGGTCGGCCTGCCCTGCTCCCGCTTCCCCGGCGGGTGTTACGACCGGGGGGCGCCGCGCGTGCGGTGCCCGCCGGGGGGACACGGTCGGCGGAGACGCCCTCGCGACGGACGTGGGTGCCGTGGCCTGGGGGGGTGCTGAACGGCGTACGGCCCGTCACGCACCTCACGCGCGGTGCCGCTCCGGCGGGGCCGCGGGCCTGGATGCGACCGGGACGACCGCCGTGCGCCGGGACGCCGTCGGCCGGGCCCTTCACGACGGACACCGGTGCCGTGACCCGGGTGGGGGGCTGGACGGCGTACGGCCCGGGTCGGTCGTCATCGTGCACCGCGCGCGGTACCGCTCCGGCGACCGTCGTGAAGGTGGCCTGGCCGACCTGGGCCACGGGCGCCGGCCGTGAGCGGCCTACGCTGGTGGTATGAGTGACGACGAGGACGGCAGGGGCCGGGGCGAGGTCGGTGGGTCGTCGGGGGTGGAGTACGCGGAGTGCGTGCTGTGCCGGGGGGGTTACCGAATATCCGCGGTCGTGGAAGGGCAGCACTCTCTGCCCGGTCTGCGAATGGCAGGAGGCGCAGCGAAACGCCTGTTCAGGATGACCGGCGTGAGGTGAGCGCGCAGGCCAGCGCCGTCGCCGTCGCCGTGAGCAGGACCGCCGCGACGAGTGGCAGCACGGGCACCGGAATCGTGCCCGCGCGCGAGCCGGTCACCAGGGACGTGATCGCCGACTTGGCCGGAGAGCCCGTCATCACCATCGCCAGCAGTGCGCCGAGCATCATCGCGGGCACCGCCCGGCCTGGCGAGCGCAGCAGCGGCCAGGTCGTGAGCGCGCCGACGGCCGTGCCGAGCAGGGCACACACCAGGGCGGCGAGCAGCCCGGCGGCGCCGGCCGGGAGCCGGGCGACCTCGATCTGGTGGTCGGTGTTCGTCGGGTCGCTGATCAGGGTCACCACGACGGTCGCGGCCGTACCGAGCGCCGCGGCGGCGCCCAGTGCCACCAGGAGACAGGCCAGATGTGCCCGTCCGGGGCCGACGGCCGCGGCCACGGCGGCGCGGGCGGCGGGCGGCTCGTTGCCCGCGCAGATCCGTACCAGCCAGGCGGCCACCGGCAGGACGGCCGCCGCCGTGTACCCGAGCGAGTCGAGCACCGGCTGCCCGCCCTGCACCCCGACGGCCAGGAACACCGCGTACAGGATGAACGGCGGCAGCCAGCGCTGGGAGCGCACGAGCAGGGCCGCCTGGTAACGCAGGAGGGCGGTCATCGGCGGCCTTCGTCGGTGGCGGACCGGGCGGGCAGGGCCAGTACGGCGACTCCGGCGGGCTCTTCGGGCGTGCCGGTGGTCTCCGGTTCCACGCGCGCCACGTGCCAGGGCGGGCGGGCCGTGAGCAGGGCGCGCAGGACGACGTCCGAATGGGTCCCCGGGACGCTGAGCCGGTGGTGGCCCGGTGTGGCCGTCTCCGTGCTCGACGTCGCCCATCGCAGCGCCTCCGCCGGAGGCCGCGCGCCCGGCGGCCCCTGGGCCTCGACGACCAGGTGCGGGCCGGAGGGTTCCGGTGAACCCGCTTGTGCCGCACGGAGGTCGAGGCCGCCCTCGGTCACCGTGTACGTGGCGTTCGGCGCCCCGGCCAGGCGTGCCGGGTCGTGGTCGACGAACACCACCGAGGCGCCGGACGCGGTCCGTTCGGCGACGACCCGCTCCAACTCGCCCCGGGCGGCGGCGTCGAGGCCGGTCCACGCCTCGTCGAGGACGAGCAGCTCCGGGTCGGCGAGCAGGGCCTGCGCGACGGCGACCTTCTGGCTGCTGCCCTTCGACAACTGTGCCATGGGCGTCCGGCCGTACCCGGTGGCGCCGAGCCGCTCCAGCCACTCGTCGGCGGCCCGCGCGGCGGCCGTACGGGCCAGTCCGTGCACGGCGCCGAGATGCGTGAGGTAGCCGTGCGCGGTGAAGGGGAGCGCGGCCGGGAAGCGTTCGGGGACGTACGCGGTGCGCGGGCGGCCGGTGAGGCTGCCCTCCGAGGGCGCGTCGATACCGGCGAGCACGCGCAGGAGCGTGGACTTGCCGGTGCCGTTGGCACCCTCGATGCGGGTGAGGCTGCCCGCGGTGAGCGTCAGATGGACGCCTCGCAGCACCCAGGGGCCGCGCACGCCGTAGCGGCGGCCCACACCGATCAGTCGGAACTCTCCTTGCACGCGGCCCCCGCCCTCTCCCCGGAAGATCCGATCTTCCTCCTGGCAGACTGAAGGACGTGACCAATGATCCTGCCGTTCCCGCCGACAGCCCTTTCCGTTCCGAGCGTTCGTCTCGTGACGAGGCTCCTCAGTTCGTCCTCCCCCTCGTCGCCCGGATCGAGAAGGCCGACCCGCCCGCCCGTACGGACGCGCTGGAGACCGCCGCCCGAGCCGTTCTCGTGATCCTCGGGGACGAGCGGTCGGCCGGGGACGGGGAGTGGGCGCAGGTCATGCGGGACTGGCAGGACGCCCGGATCCGCAAGGTCGTGCGGCGGGCGCGGGGTGCCGAGTGGCGGCGGGCCGAGGCACTGGACGGCATCACGGTCACCGGCGGGTCCGCCGAGGTACGGGTCTTCCCGCCCGTACCGCTGGACGGCTGGCCCAAGGACCTGGCCCGGCTCCAGGTCTCCGGCACCGACCTGGAGGATCCCGGGCCGCCGGCCCGCCCCGGCCCCTCGGTGCCCGTCCTCTGGCTGAACCCCGGGCTGGACATGTCGGCGGGCAAGGCGATGGCCCAGACGGGACACGGCGCCCAGCTCGCGTGGTGGGAGCTGTCGGACGAGGCCCGGGCCGCCTGGCGCGACGCCGGCTTCCCGCTCGCCGTCCGTACGGCGGAGCCGGACCAGTGGCGCGAACTGACCACCGGCGGGCTCCCATTGGTCCGTGACGCCGGTTTCACGGAGATCGCTCCCGGTTCGGCGACGGTGGTCGCGGACCATCGCCCCCTGGGCCGTCCTGGTTTCAAACATCTCCGTTGAACATCCCCGGGGTCCCACCCGTATCTTCTGGCGCTGGCCACGTCACATCTGCCCAACGACCAGTTGGCTCCCCCCGGAGGCTCCTTTGCCGCGCTTCAACCACTCGGCCCTCGTCATCGCGGCCCTGACCACCACCATTGCCGCGCTCTCGTTCCCGGTGTGGTCGTACGCCGACCGTTCCGGCACCGGAGTCGCCAATGTGGCCGCCGGTACGGTGAACACGCAGTGGGGGCCGCTGAGCGCCTCCGACCGCGACCTCATCGTGCGTGTGCGGCTGGCCGGACTGTGGGAGCTGCCCGCGGCGGAGAAGGCGATGGCGCGCTCCAACAGCCCCGCCGTCAAGGACGCGGCGGACCACCTGCTGGTGGGCCACACCGACCTCGACGAGCGGGTGCGGAAGGTGGCGACCCAGCTCGGTGTCGAGCTGCCCAACCAGCCGAACGAGCAGCAGCAGGGCTTCCTGGCGCAGATGGACGCGGCCCAGGGCGACACCTTCGACCGGACCTGGGCGAACCTTCTGCGGTCCGCGCACGGCAAGATCTTCCCGGCCATCGGGGCGGTGCGGAACAACACCCGCAACTCGCTCGTGCGCCAGCTCGCGACGGACACCAACCAGACCGTGCTCGACCACATCACGATGCTGGAGAAGACCGGCCAGGTCGACTTCGAAGGCATCGCCAACGGCACGATCTGACACGTGTCGGCGACGCGGACCCGGACCCTGGCCTCGGCAGCCCCGACTCGCCCGTCCGTTCACCCGCCCGCACGTCCCGATACGCCCGCGTATCCCCCTCACTGGCCAAGTATTCAGTCCCCAACGACCGGTTGGGTTCCTCCCGGGAGGCTCCTTTGCCCCGCTTGAACGGCTCGGTCCTCGTCGGCCTGGCAATCGCAGGCACGATCGGCGCGCTCGCGTACCCCGTCTTCTACTCGTACCCCCACCGTGACGACGCCGCGAAGGCGGCCGTGGTCACCGGAGAGACGGTGAACACGCAGTGGGGGCCCCTGACCGCCGTCGACCGCGACCTCATCGTGCGCGTGCGGCTGGCCGGACTGTGGGAGCTGCCCGCCGGGCAGCAGGCGATGCAGCGCTCCAGCAGCGCGGCCGTCAAGGAGGCCGCGCAGCACCTGATCACCGGCCACAACGACCTCGACATGCGGGTACGGGCCATCTCCGCGCAGCTCAACGTCCCGCTGCCCAGCGTGCCGAACGAGCAGCAGCAGGGCTTCCTG
>NZ_LIQQ01000249.1 GCF_001418565.1 Streptomyces graminilatus
TTGAGCCTGAGCGCGATAGGTGTCGTATTTGCAGGACATCTGTCGTCGGAGGCTGTTGCCCCGGGGGTGCGGGTCCGGGTGAGAATCGGTGTGTGACCGACGAGACGATGGAACACTCCCTGGCTGGCGGGATTGACCAGGCTGGCGCGGTAGTGCGGATCGGCGAGACGGTGCGGCGGCCTGGTGGTGTGAACGCCGAGGCAGTGCGGCTGTTCTTGAACTACTTGGAGCGGTCGGGTTTCCAAGCGGCTCCACGGTTTCTGGGGATGGACCGGCAGGGCCGGGAGATCTTGGATTACGTGGCCGGCGACGTCGCGGTGCCTCCTTTCCCGGACTGGGCAGCGGACGAGGAGTTGCTGGTCAGCGTTGCCCAGATGCAGCGTGAACTGCATGCTGCGGCGGTCGGTTTCGAGTTGCCGGAAGGGGTCGTCTGGCGCGAGAGGCGTCTGCCGCCGGGGGCCGAGGGGGATCTGGTCTGCCATACCGATCTCTGTCTGGAGAACGTCGTGGTGCGCGGCGGCCGGGCGGCGGCCTTCATCGATTTCGATCTCGCCGTGCCTGCAGACCGGCTCTTCGACATCGCGGTCGCCGTCCGCCACTGGGTTCCCCTGCGGGCTCCGTCGGACGTCACCGACGCCCGAGCCGACAGCGATCTCGTCGGTCGCTTCCACCGCTTCGCTGCTGTTCACAGTCTGTCGTCCGAAGAGCGGGGGCGGGTGGTCGACATCCTGCTGGGTTTCCTCGATGTCGCTCTGAACGACATCCGGGCGAGCGCGGAGGCCGGGCATCCGGGATATGCGGGCATGTGGGCCGCTGGCTATGAGGAGATGAACCTGCGCTCCCGCGACTGGATCGCTGCCAACAGGCGTCGGCTGGCCAACGGCCAAGGGCCGGGCTGACTGCCGGGCTGTGCGTGTCCGGCCGACAGCCGCTGACAGCGCGCGATGAAGTCTGGGGTCTTGGTTGTCTCTCCGATAGAACACGGCTCGTTCTCCCTTCACATCGGCTGGGTGGTCAGAATGCTGTCTCGGCTCGTGCGGAAACGAGGTCTGCTCACGGAAGGGGGATCCATGACGGACTGCCTGAGCGGTGGCGAAATCCAGGCCGGACGGCGAAGCCAGGTGCTGAGCGCACGGTCGACGTCGCGTAGGCGCTGGACGAGTGGGGCCAGCCGGGTTCGCGCTTCGTGCGGGTCTGCCGCTCGGAGCAGCTGCGAGGCGACGTCCAGGACGGCTCCAGTGGCCAGCGAGTCCCTGGGCGGTGCGGTATAGGGCTTGGAGGTCTTCTTCTTGCCCGGGGTATTGAGCAGCGGCTCGGCCTGCGCGATGCGGGAGGTGTACTCCGTGTCGAGGGCGGTGGCCAGGCAAGGTGTGCTGGCGTACTCGCGGGCGACGGGCCAGGTCCGGAAGATCATGGCGACCGTGGCACGCAGGTCGGCGAAGTAGTGGGCGGCGGGGACCGGCGCACCCGCGCTCATAGCCGTTTCGGGGCCGCCCGTCGTGAGCAGGTCCACGAACTGTTGTTGGAGTTGCAGGAGCACGGTCATGGTGACCGTGTCGGGTTCCGTGGAAGGCGGATCAAGGCGGGTCAGGTCGGTTGCGCAGGCTGCGTCGGGCTGGTGCTGCGGTGTCGGCCGGGCCGGGAAGCGGCACTGCCCGGGGTGGAGGGTGTCGTCGGACAGTCGCGCGATGGCGTTGGCGTTGGCTGTCCGGACGGAGTGGACGGGTGTTCCGCAGCGGGGGCACTCGTGCTGGAGGAGGCGCTGGTGGCGGAGGCAGAGGAAGACCACAGGGAGGCGCCAGAGGCGTTGCCAGGCGCCTCCATGGTTGTCCTGGATGGCGTCTCCGTCCCCGGCGAGGCAGGGCGGGCAGTAGCGGGTGGAGCGGGTCAGGACCCATGGGTTGTCGTAGATCATCCGTGCGGGTGTTCTGCGGGGCGTGAGCGCGGAGTTCAGCGGTCCGTAGCGCTCTCCGAGCGGGGCGAGGAGTAGTCCGGTGACTTCGCAGGGCGTGAGGTGTGTCGCGCTGGCGAAGGCCGTGAGGTGCTTGTCGTTGAGGTGGTGCAGGGAGCCGAGTGGCAGGCGGGTGGGCAGGCCGGGGCGGTCCTGGGGGGCCAGGCCGGTGCGGATGGTGATCTCGCCGGGTGTGGTGCCCGCGCGGTGGGCGAGACGGAGGATGAATCCGGTGAGGGTCTCATCAGGCAGCGGGTCGAGGCTGCGGGGCAGGGGTCGCATGCGGTTCACCTCGCTTCCTGTGCTGTTGCCCGGCGGCGTGGGCGGGAGCCGAGGCGGCGGACCGGCAAGCCGAGGGAACCGCGCAAAACCGGGGAGATGCCGGGAGCGTCAGCGATTCTTCGGCTGACGGTGGGACGTACTTGTTCCGACTGCTGGTAGAGCTCGGCGAGTGCCGACCGGCCCTCGGAGTCGCAGGCGGCGTTCAGGAGTTGTTCCGCGGCACCGAGGACGGCCCCGGTGGCCATGGGACGTGTCGGGGGTTCGAGGAAGATGTCGCCTATGGGCGCGCTCTTGGCTCGTCGGAGTGCGTCCGAGGCTCGTTGGCGGCGACGGGTCGATTCTCCGCCGATGACCCTGGCCAGGGTCGGAGTGACGGCCGAGGGGCGGGCCTGGGGCCAGGAGATGAGGATCAGCGCGGCGACGGCGCGCAGATCCAGGAAGTACTGGGCGACGGGGACTGGCTGTCCGCAACTGGCTGCCATGTCAGGTCCGTTGGCGGACAGAAGAGTGTCGATGCGTCCTTGGAGCGCCAGAAGCTCGTTCCTGGTACTGGGGTCACTGGAGATAACAGCCTCGTGCGGGCCGTCCGTCAGGTAGGTGCCGCATATCGACCCGCTCTTACTGCTCGTTCTCCAGTGGATGGAGGCGCGGCACTGCGTGGGGTGAAGATCCTCCTCAGCGGCGTGCTCGATGATGCCCGCTCGGGCTGCTTGTGCGGGATGCTGGCAGCGGGGGCAGTCCCGCTTGAGGAGGCGTCGGTGCTCGACGCAGGCGAAGGAGACGGCAAGGTGCCAGCGCCTCTTCCACGAACCGCCGAGCAGAACCCCGAAAGCGCTGTTGTCCGAGGTCAGGCAGCGTGAGCAGAACTGGGTGTTCCGGAGATAGACCCAGCGCCTCAGGTAGATGAGTTGTTGAGGGCCGGACCAGGGCCAGAGCTGGTGGTTGAGCGGCCCGTAGCGCAGTCCCAGGGGAGCGAGGAGGAGACCCTCCATCTCCGCATGGGACAGGCGGGCGACATGCGCGCATTCAGCGAGTTGCTCAGACGAGAGCGTGAGCAGGGACCCGAGGGGCATAGCTGCCCGGTAGTACTGGCCAAGGCCCATGCGGTCGGCGATCACGGCCGGCGAGCACCCGGTGTATGTGGCCAAGCGCAGCAAGAACCCTGCCAGCGACTCGTCATCGAGCGGAACCAGGCTGCGGGAGAGCGGGCGGCGGTTCATGCTTCCACCGCCGCAGGGGTGCCCGGGTCGTCGTAGACCTTGTTGCGGCCCTTCTTGGGCGCCTGCTGCGGCTTCTGCTTCGACTCGGGCGCGGTGTCGACGTCAGGGATCTCCCCGGCATCGGCGTCGCGCTCGTTGCCCTTGCCCGGGACGTTGCCGAGGTTGATGGGGATCTCGTCGAGAAGGTCGGCGGTCAGGTCTTCCAGACCGCTGTCCATCGCCTTGACCAGGCCGTCTTCGATCAGACGCCGGAGAAGCCCGACGATGCCGTGAGTGCGGCGGCGGAGGTACTCGGGCATGTTGCCCTCGGACAGAGTGCCCGGACCTGCGTGAAAGAGCCGGATCTGGTTCTCGATGCCGATGAGGTGCTCGGTGAACGCCTCGGTGCCGGCGGTGGTGCTGTAGTCGAAAGGGTCGAGGTTGACCAGGTCGAAGCGGCGCTCGGTCTGGGTGGAGGCGTCGGGGTTGTAGCTCTTGCCCTTCGTCAGGGGCGCATAGACCCACTGCTTGGTGCGGGGATCGTGCCAGCCCTCCCTCAGCAGCCCGGAGCGGGGGATGTTCACGCCGATGAGGACAAGCGTGACGTCCAAGTCCATGAGGCCGCGGATGAGGTCCAGGGTGTCCTGGTCGTCCTCGCGGTGCATCTTGAGCCGTGTGATGTCGTCGATGATCAGGACGGTGGTGGCATGCGCCTTGATGGATTCGCGGACGTTGCGGATCATGCCGCGCAGGTTCTTGCCGTAGGGGGCGCCGTAGAAGTCGAGGATCGCCTCGCACAAAGCGATCGGGGTGGCCTTCACCGGTGTCTGGCAGTAGGCGATCGGTGCGATCAGGTCCCGGGTGCCGGGCATCGCGTCCACGTAGTGGGAACGGTACTGCTCGAAGAGCTCCCGCCAGTCATCCTCGAACTCGGCGGCCGTCCGGCAGGCGGTCTCCGTCTTGCCCTGGTAGCCACCGCCGTTGATCATCAGCCCGTCGAGAGTGCCGGGACCGAAACGCATGGCGTTGTTCTGGATGCGCGAGCGCATCAGATCGGTGACCGCCACGCTCATCGGCGTCTCCAGCAACGTCATGTTGACGTGGGTGGCGGCCCGGTGCAGATCGTGGAGGGACTTCTTGCGCGGGCTCATCAGCTGGTACTCGGCCAAGGTGATCTTCTTGACCGGCACGAACAGGTCCCGGGTCTTGCGGAATTCCTGCCAGCCCTCGTAGGTGGTCCGGTCCGGCCTGGGGCCGAAGCGCAGGAACGGGACGGGGTTGTCCGCCGCGGGCATGCCGTGGTCGCTCATCTCACTCCTCGTCCGTCGTCTGCGAGTCGGGGTGCTCGGGGCCTTCGGTGCGGTCGTCGCCTTCGTCGTCCGCCAGGAGGAACAGGTTGCGGCCTCGGCGCCTGGTGCCGAGCGGTGCGGGCGCTGCCAGGGAAGACGAGGAGGACAGGACTTCCTCGCGCCGTCGGCGCCGTTGGGAGTCCAGGCTCCTGGCGGCCTGCTGGGCCCGCTCCTGCCACGAACCCGACGCCGGTGTACCGACGGCCGCCAAGGGTGCTTCCTCGCCCGGCTTCTTCGGAGCCTGCGGACGGTCTGCGGCCGCCGCGCGGGCCTGTTCGATCTCCCGGGCGTGCTGGATCCGCTGGGACTTGGTCATCTGCGACGGCCAGCCCGCGACGGGATCAACGGCTCCGAGCATCTCCAGGAGAACCGGGAGAAGATCGGTGTCGGAGCGCGGCTTCAGCCCGGCCTCGCGTACGCGTGTGAGGAGTTCTTCGGCCCGTGCGTCCCCGAAGGCGGGAACGTCGTCTTCGGACGGCAGGCCCGTCCAGCGCAGGGTGTGCCACTCGTGCGTTTCAGGATCCTGGAAGAACACCACCCGCCGGTCGCGGGGTTCACGGTGGATGACCCACGTCTGCTTGTATCGGCCGCCCCGTGAGGAGTGCCGGTCAGGGTCATGCAGCAGCTCGGCGTCGTACCAAAGCCCCTTGATCTTCACGCCCCGCCGGTAGATCCGCTTCACATGGTGCTCGGGCAGGAAGCGGTAGTACAGATCCGGCGACGGGATGTCCATCTCGAAGCCCTCCTGGGCGAAGGAGGCCGCGAACAGGCTGTTGGGGCTGTGATCGCCGCCCGGGTCCCAGAAGGGCGCGAACTCCCCCAGCCTGCGGTTTTGCCACACTTTCACGACCCAGGTCGCGATCAGATGCTCCATCTCGCTCATGGTCAGCACCGCGTCGCCCTCCGGGTCGGCGCCGCGATCGGCGACGTCGACTCCCGTGTAGCCGGCCAGCTTCTCGAACAGCAGCGAACGAGAGCTGCCGAACGCACGTTCCACCGCCTGCTTGTCAGTGGGCCGCAGGACGCGAGCCGGCAGAATCCGGCAGCCCATCGCCTCCTGGACATCCACGAGATGGTGGTTGCGATAGACGGAACCGTGGTCGGAGGTGACCGTCTCCGGCGTGAAGAACGGCAGGGCAGCCACCTTGTGCCCGGCGAACTCCGCGACCACCGCGGCGGGCAGGCCCGGATAGGGCCACTCCATCTCGTCGCCCCACTCCGCCCGCATCGGCAGCGGCAGCATGACGTCCCGCAGCACCATCGCCACGTCCACCGAGGAGTCCGACACCAGCGTCAGCCGGAACGCGCAGATCGAATGGGTGTAGACGTCCAGAGCCAGCGTGAGGTGCACGGTCACCGGATCGCCGAAGACGTTCTCGCGGACCATGACCGGCAAGATCGTGGTGTCCAGAGCGACGACCTGTCCCGGCCGGGTCACCACCACGTGCCCGTTCTTGGCGGGCAGGTCGGCCGAGCGGTCGTAGCGCGGCCGGGCACCGCCCGGACCGAACCACTCCTTCCAGATCCGAAGCAGCGTGTGGTAGCTCGGGATCTCGATCTCCTCCTCCGGGAAGGTCTCCCGGAGGTAGCGGTGGATCATGTTCTCCCGGGTGCGTCCACTCACCCTGGAGCGGTGGTGGCGCGTCTCCTCCCTGACCGCCAGGATCGCCTCACGGACCTCCTCACCGACGCTCGGATGGCCCCCGCTCTCCCGAAGCCACCGGTGATCGGCGCAGCCGACCATCCCGTACTTCCTGCGCCGGCGTTCCCACCGCTCCAGCGTGCGCACCCCGACGTGGCCGACGCCCACCAGCAACTTGAGCTCCGCAGGCCGCAAGGCCCCCAACTCGGCCGCCTTCGCCTCCCGGCGCGCGGTCAGCGTCGTGCGGTCCGGGTCGTACTCGGGACGCGGCTCGCCCGGCTCAGGACGCAGCGGATCCCCGCTGCGGAAACCGCACTTCACCTCCATCAGATGCTCGAAGCGCTGTTCCATCAGCGGGCGCTTCTCCGGCTTGACGTCACTCCACGTCGACGGCTGACGCCCCCGGTTGACCCCCTCCGCAGCCGTGCGCGACGAGGGACGGCATCTCGGGTGGTTGACCAGGAAACGGAAGGTCACCCGCTGCCTGCCACCGTCCGGACGCACCAGCTGCACCCGGCCCAGATGCGGCTCCTGCCGCTCGACCCGCCACTCCACGTCATCCAGCACGATGCCAGCACCCGGCGAGAGATCCAGCGTGGCCAACGCGTTCACGAGGCACCTCCCGCCAGCACCACTCGTGAGCTGTCCGTCAGCGGCTGAGAGAGATCGACACCGATGCGGCGATGCCACAGCAGATGGAGAAGATGCGCGCGGGCCACCGGCCAGTACGTCTCCGTCAGGGCCAACTCCCCGAACGGCAGTCCCTTTTGAGCATGCGCGAGCAGGCCCGGCTGGACACCGAGCACGTCACGGAACGGACGGCGCTTTGCATACATCGCGTCGAGCGTGGACCTCACCTGAGGGCGCCACTGGGCCGCCACCACGTAGTGCCAGCCGCAGAGCAGCGCCACCTCCGCCGCCGCGGCGAAGCTCTCAAGATCCTCCGGCTCGATCAACGGCCTCGGCCGCACATCGATCAGCCAGACCCCCGCCCGCGAGACCACGAAGAAATCCGGCGTGTGCCTGCGCCACTTCGCCCGCGTGCGGAACCGGATGCACAGCGGCTGCGACAGCACCTCGACCAGATCACCGGCGAAGTCCAGGGCCACCAGCAGCTGGGCCTCCTCCAGACTCTCGAACCCGTGAAGACGCCCCGTCGCCAGCAGCGACTCCAGACCAGGCCGGTGCCGCTGATCGCGCCGCCAGGTGAACCCCCGCATCGGCCGCCGGTCCGCCACCGGCGCATGCCCCAGATGCCGTACCGGACCCGTCACCTCGTCCCCGGCGTACCTCCACGTCGCCGTCCACCGGTCCGCCCAGCCGTCCGACACATCCAGGCCGGCCCGGCCGGCGTCCACGGAGACCGGTATGAGCAGGTCCTCCCACGTACACCGGTGGGACCACAACGGCCCGGCACCGTACGACGCTCTATCCCCGGCGTACGGGGCGGCGACGCCTTGTAGATCAGTCATGTACCCAGACAAACGGCACCCCCTTCCCGGGAGTCGGTGATCTTCGGAGTTGGCGACAACTTGCTTGCAATAAGGGCGGTACACGCCAAGAACGATGCGAATCTGACGACAGTTGTCGTGCTCAGCGGTCCAGGAACCGCCTGGTCAGGGTGGGCGGTTGACGACAAGTAGCGAGCTACGTCTCAGC
>NZ_LIQQ01000025.1 GCF_001418565.1 Streptomyces graminilatus
GTGCACCGCCGCGCCGCCCGCGTCCTTGGGCGCCTCCGCCCGCCAGACCCGCAGCCACTGGCCGCCCGGCGACTCGCTCACCCCGCCGGGGCGTTGCTGGAGCTCCAGGGACGCGGCGCCCGCGAAGGCCTGCACGCGCTGCCAGCGCCGCTCGCCGTCCCGCTCCGTACCGGCGAGCAACTGCGCCGCCGCTCTGTAGTCCCGTGTGCGCTGCACCACGTCCAGGACGTCCAGGAGATCCTGGTCGGGGCCGGGCATACGGATGTCCAGCGCCTCCTGCCGGACGAAGCCGTAGTCCGCCGGGTCCGCGGCGTCCGGGTCACCGGGGGCGACCTGCTGAATACCGGCACGCCCGCGCCGCACGAACGGCAGCACGACGAAGCCGAGCATGACCAGCGCCATCAGGACCCAGAGAATCTCCATGCCTCAAGCGAACCAGACGCCTCTGACAATTGGCCAACCCGGTGGGGACACAGGCCCCCGGAGCCCCCGCCGCCCGCCTCCCGGGGCCGTGGCCGTCACCGGACCCCCGGGCGCATTACCCTCGGGCACATGAGCGACAGGCACATCAGTCAGCACTTCGAGACCCTCGCGATCCACGCGGGCAACACCGCGGATCCCCTCACCGGCGCGGTCGTCCCGCCGATCTACCAGGTCTCGACCTACAAGCAGGACGGCGTCGGCGGGCTGCGCGGCGGTTACGAGTACAGCCGCAGCGCGAATCCGACCCGTACCGCCCTCGAAGAGAATCTCGCGGCGCTGGAGGGAGGTCGCCGCGGTCTCGCGTTCGCGTCCGGACTGGCGGCCGAGGACTGCCTGTTGCGTACGCTGCTCAGCCCCGGCGACCACGTGGTCATCCCCGACGACGCCTACGGCGGCACGTTCCGTCTCTTCGCGAAGGTCGTCGCCCGGTGGGGCGTGGAGTGGTCGGTCGCCGACACCAGCGACCCGGCCGCCGTACGGGCCGCCCTCACCCCGAAGACCAAGGTCGTGTGGGTGGAGACCCCCTCCAACCCGCTCCTCGGCATCACCGACATCGCCGCCGTCTCCCAGGTCGCCCGCGAGGCCGGTGCCCGGCTCGTCGTCGACAACACCTTCGCCACGCCCTACCTCCAGCAGCCGCTGGCCCTCGGCGCGGACGTCGTCGTGCACTCCCTGACCAAGTACATGGGCGGCCACTCCGACGTCGTCGGCGGCGCGCTGGTCACCGGTGACCAGGAACTCGGCGAGGAACTGGCGTACCACCAGAACGCGATGGGCGCGGTCGCCGGGCCCTT
Organism: Streptomyces graminilatus; assembly: GCF_001418565.1. GTDB lineage: Bacteria > Actinomycetota > Actinomycetes > Streptomycetales > Streptomycetaceae > Streptomyces > Streptomyces graminilatus. The sequence goes on from NZ_LIQQ01000025.1 coordinate 1,278, forward strand.
CGACTCCTGGCTGGTGCTGCGCGGCGCCAAGACGCTCTCCGTGCGGATGGACCGGCACAGCGAGAACGCCACGAAGATCGCCGACATGCTCACCCGGCACGCGCGCGTGACGCGCGTTCTGTACCCGGGGCTGCCCGAGCACCCCGGTCACGAGGTCGCCGCCAAGCAGATGCGGGCGTTCGGCGGCATGGTGTCGTTCCAGGTCCAGGGCGGCGAGGAGGCGGCCGTCGAGGTCTGCAACCGCGCCAAGGTGTTCACGCTCGGCGAGTCCCTCGGCGGCGTGGAGTCCCTGATCGAGCACCCCGGACGCATGACGCACGCGTCCGTCGTCGGCTCGGCCCTGGAGGTGCCGGGCGACCTCGTACGCCTCTCCGTGGGCATCGAGAACGTTGAGGACCTTCTGGAAGACCTCCAGCAGGCACTCGGCTGATCACCGGCCGCGACCCGGTTTCCCGGCCCGGTCTCACCAGCCCCTCAGAGGTGGAGTCGTCTCCGACGGCGGCTCCACCCAGGGGTGCACCATCGACGCCCACACCGTGAAGGCGACCGCCGCGGCGAACAGCAGCACCCACATCAGCCGACGCGCCGCCCGTCTGCGCCGCAGCATGCGGCCGCCGCGCCGTACGACCTCCGCGTACAGGTCGGGCGGCACCGGAGGAGGTGTCCCCTCCATGCGCTGCCGCGCGGCGCTCTCCCGGTCCCGCCGGCTCACGACGGCACCACCTTCGGTCCGGTCACCGCCGGCGCCGGGCCGCGCGGCGGGTGCAGCAGCGTCGCCGTCGCCCGGTCGCAGACCGCGTGCACGCGTTCGGTGGGCAGCCCGAGCAGCGCCGCCGTCTGCTCCTCACCGACGCCCTCGTACAGCCGCAGGACCAGGATCAGCCGCTGCTGCGGGGCCAGCAGGGCCAGCGGGCTCCCGGGGTGCGGGCGGGCCCGGCCGAGCGCGCCGTACCGGTGCCAGGCCCCGCGCGCGAAACGGACGGCGAGACACTGACGGGCCAGGTCGTACGGGTCCTCACCGCGCATCCGGTCCCAGCACGCGTACGTGTGCGCGAGGGCGTGCGTGAGCAGGCGCCGCGCGCGCGGGTTGTCGTGCGGCGCCTCCGCCGTGAGCAGCGTGGCCGTGTGCAGCAGCCGGCCCGCCGCGCCCGCGACGAACGCCTCGAAGTCCCGGGCCGGTCCGGCACCTTGGGACGCCTGCCGTTCTCGCACCGTGCCTCCCGCCGTACGACAAGGACCCGGTCTCATCTGAGGCCAGATGCCGCCCGCCGGTCAAGAGGCCGGGCACTGGGGCCGTCGGGCGGGAGGCAGGGGCCGGTCGTCAGGAGGCGGACTCCGGTTCCCCCGCCGGGAGGCCCTGGGAGGCCTGGCGGGCGGAGAGCGCGGTATTGAAGCGCGTGAGGAGCGTGCAGAACACCTCGCGCTCCTCCGGTGACCACTCCTGCGTCAGCTCGGCCATCAGCTGACGCCTCGACGACCGCACTTCCTCCAGCCGCGCGAGCCCGCGCGGGGACAGCTGGAGGACCACCGCCCGCCCGTCCTCGGGGTGCGAGGTGCGCTTGACGAGGCCCGTGTCGACGAGCGGAGCCACCTGCCGGGTGACCGTCGACGAGTCGATGCCCATGCTCGCGGCGAGCGCCTTGACGCCCATCGGGCCTTCGTTGTCGAGGCGGTTGAGCAGCAGATACGCGGCGCGGTCCATCGAGTTGCGCACCTGCCCGACTCCCCCGAGCCGGGTCTGTTCGGCACGGCGCGCGAACACCGCGACCTCGTGCTGCAACGTGTCGAGGAGACCGGTGTCACCGACGGTCGTCATGTCCATCGACATTTCAGGTGTTGTGGGCATGGCCGGGGGCTCGCTTCATCAAAGGGGTGCTGGGTTGGGGGACAGGGTACGCGGCCGGAAGGCGGGCCGTACCGGCGCTGCCAAAACCGATCTCGGAGCTTGGTCACACCGCGAGTCCGCGCCTGTGAACTGCGAGACTTGAGTCATGAGCGACAGCACGGCTGACTCCTTGCACTCCCTGGGGCCCGTCACCCTCGACGACGTACGCGGTGCGCGGAAGATGCTCATGGGTGTGGCGCGGGTGACGGCCATGGAGAGCAGCCGGCATCTGTCCCAGCTCGTGGGCACGCCGGTGCACCTCAAGTGCGAGAACCTCCAGCGCACGGGATCCTTCAAGCTGCGGGGCGCGTACGTCCGTATCGCCGGGCTGCTGCCCGAGGAGCGGGCCGCCGGTGTCGTCGCCGCCAGCGCCGGCAACCACGCGCAGGGCGTCGCGCTGGCCTCGGCGCTGCTCGGGGTGCGTGCCACCGTGTTCATGCCGTTGGGCGCCCCGCTGCCGAAGATCAGCGCCACCCGGGAGTACGGCGCCGAGGTGAGGCTGCACGGCCAGGTCGTCGACGAGACACTGCTCGCCGCCCAGGAGTACGCGCAGCGCACGGGCGCGGTGTTCATCCACCCCTTCGACCACGCCGACATCATCGCCGGGCAGGGCACGGTGGGCCTGGAGATCCTGGAGCAGTGCCCCGAGGCGCGCACGATCCTCGTCGGGATCGGCGGGGGCGGTCTGGCCGCCGGGATCGCGGTCGCCGTGAAGTCGGTGCGGCCCGACGTCCGCGTCGTGGGCGTGCAGGCGGCGGGAGCAGCCGCGTATCCGCCCTCGCTGGCCGCCGGCCGGCCGGTGTCGGTCGCGAACCCGGCCACCATGGCCGACGGGATCAAGGTCGGGCGGCCGGGCGACGTGCCGTTCGGGATCATCGGCGAACTGGTCGACGAGGTCCGCACGGTCAGTGAGGACGAACTGTCGGCCGCGGTGCTGCTCTGCCTGGAGCGCGCCAAGCTGGTCGTGGAACCGGCGGGCGCGAGCCCGGTCGCGGCGCTGCTGAGCGAGCCCGGGGCCTTCGAGGGGCCGGTCGTGGCGGTGCTGTCCGGCGGCAACGTCGACCCGGTGCTGCTGGAACGCATCCTGCGCCACGGAATGGCCGCGCAGGGCCGCTACCTGGCGGTTCGGCTGCGTCTCACGGACCGGCCGGGCGCCCTCGCGACGCTCCTCGGGGTGTTGTCAGTGGTCGACGTTAATGTCCTCGACGTGAGCCATGTCCGGACCGATCCGCGGCTCGGGCTCACGGAGGCGGAGGTCGAGCTGCACCTTGAGACGAAGGGGCCGGCGCACTGCGCCGAGGTCGGTCTGGCGCTGCGCGAGGCGGGTTACCTCGTCATCGACTGAGGCCACTCACTCGGGATCACGCGGACGCGTATCGCGAGGACGGGTATCACGCGGACGGGATCACTCGGACGGGTGGCCTCCGGGAAAATCCATTGAGAGACGCGATACATCGCGTTATGGTGTGTGTCACGCCTCCGCATCCGCACTCTCGTGCGCCTGTTCATCCTCCTCCCGTTCACCGGGCGGGGCCAAGGAGACAAATCTAGGCTTTTGCGGTAATCCTCAACGACGTGGAGAACTGATATGCCAGGTGCCATCCACGCCGAAGGACTGGTGAAGACCTTCGGTGACGTAAAGGCTCTGGACGGCGTCGATCTGGACGTCCCGGAGGGCACGGTCCTCGGTCTGCTCGGGCCGAACGGAGCGGGCAAGACCACCACCGTCCGCTGTCTGACGACCCTGTTGCGGCCCGACCGCGGCTCGGCGGTCGTCGCGGGTATCGACGTCCTGAAACACCCCGAAGCCGTCCGCCGCTCGATCGGCCTCTCCGGGCAGTTCGCGGCGGTCGACGAGTATCTGACCGGCCGCGAGAACCTCCAGATGGTCGGGCAGCTCTACCAGATGAAGTCGAAGGCGGCGAAGGCCCGCGCGGACGAACTGCTGGAGCAGTTCCACCTCACGGACGCCGCCGACCGTCCGGCGAAGACCTACTCCGGCGGTATGCGCCGTCGGCTGGACCTCGCGGCGGCCCTGGTCGTCTCGCCGCCGGTGATGTTCATGGACGAGCCGACGACCGGCCTCGACCCGCGCAACCGCCAGCAACTGTGGGAGGTCATCAAGCAGTTGGTCTCCGGGGGGACGACGCTGCTGCTGACCACCCAGTATCTGGAGGAGGCCGACCACCTCGCGCACTCCATCGCGGTGGTCGACCAGGGGCGGGTCATCGCCCGCGGCACCTCCGACCAGCTCAAGGCCCGCACCGGCGGCGAGCGTGTCGAGGTCGTCGTGCACGAGCGCGAGCACATGGCGACCGCGTCCGAGGTGCTCAGCGTCTTCGGCAAGGGTCAGGGTGAGGTCACCGTGCAGGAGCACATGCGCAAACTGACCGTGCCCGTCACCGGCGGCGCGAAGCTCCTCGCGGAGATCATCCGTGAACTGGACACCCGAGGCATCGAGATCGACGACATCGGCCTGCGCCGCCCGACCCTCGACGACGTCTTCCTCTCCCTGACCGGCCATGTGGCCGAGGACAAGGACGCGGAGAACGGCGGGGAGAGCGGAAAGCAGGACGGAAAGCAGGACGCGAAGCAAGGCGGCAGACGGGGCGCGAAGCAGACCGGAAAGGAGACCGTCAAGTGAGTGCCGTCACCGACGCGGTGCCCGCAGTGGCATCCAAGAACCCCTTCAGCCAGCTGGTCCACGACTCCCTGGTCGTCGCCAAGCGGAACCTGATCCGCATGTCCAGGATTCCCGAGATGGTGATCTTCGGGCTGATCCAGCCGATCATGTTCGTCATCCTCTTCACGTACGTCTTCGGCGGCTCGATGAAGATCGGGAACACCACCAGTCCCGAGGTCTACAAGAACTTCCTGATGGCGGGCATCTTCGCGCAGACGGTCACCTTCGCCACCGCGGGCGCGGGCGCCGGTATCGCGGACGACATGCACAAGGGCCTGATCGACCGGTTCCGCTCGCTGCCGATGGCACGTGGCGCGGTGCTGACCGGCCGCACCGTCGCGGATCTCGTGCAAACGGCCCTGACGCTGCTCGTCCTGGCGATAGTCGCCCTGCTCGTGGGCTGGCGCCCGGGTTCCGTGGAACCGACGAACTTCGGGAGGATCCTCGGCGGCTTCGGCCTGCTGCTCCTGCTCGGCTATGCCTTCACCTGGATCGGTGCCCTGATCGGCTTGTCCGTGCGCACGCCGGAGGCGGCGACATCGGGAGGTCTGATCTGGCTGTTCCCGGTGACCTTCATCTCCTGCGCGTTCGTGGACTCCGGTCAGATGACGCCCTGGCTGCGCCATGTCGCGGAGTGGAACCCCTTCAGTGCCACCGTCCAGGCGTGTCGTCACCTCTTCGGTGACCCCGGTGTGTCCCACTCCGACGCCTGGCCCATGCGGCACTCGGTGCTGGCCTCGGTGATCTACTCGGTCCTGATCATCGCGATCTTCCGCACCCTGTCGGTCCGCAAGTACCGCTCGGCGGACGGCTGAGGGTGCCCCGGGCGTGACGATGCCCCCGGCGCCAGGAAGAGGGCACCGGGGGCATCGCAAGGGGCGAGGCAGTGGATTCCGACGGTTCCGAGGAGCCGGTTCCGAAGAGCCGGGTCCGCAGGACCGGGTCCGGGAGGTCAGGCCTGGTAGGGCACTGCCTTCAGGATCTTCACGGTGGCGAGCTTGCCGTTGGGCAGCTCGTACTGGGCGTCCGCGCCGACCTTCTTGCCGTTCACCCCGCTGCCGAGCGGAGACTGCGGCGAGTAGGTCTCGATGTCGGAGCTGGCGTACTCGCGCGAGGCGAGCAGGAAGGACAGCGTGTCGTCCTCGTCGCCGTCGAAGGCGATCGTCACGACCATGCCGGGCGCGACCGTGCCGTCCGCGGCCGGCGCCTCGCCGACCTTCGCGTTCTCCAGGAGCTGGGTCAGCTGGCGCACACGGAGCTCCTGCTTGCCCTGCTCCTCCTTGGCGGCGTGATACCCGCCGTTCTCGCGCAGGTCGCCTTCCTCACGCGCAGCGGCGATCTTGGCGGAGATCTCCGTGCGCGCAGGACCAGTAAGGTGCTCAAGCTCGTCCTTGAGCTTGTTGTACGCCTCCTGGGTCAGCCAGGTGACGTTCTCGCTGGTCTGGGTCACAGGTGCTCCTCGTAGGTACTGGGAATACAAAGCATCGCCCTACCAAGAAGAATGTTCCTTCACGGATGGGCGAAACCACGAGCCTAACAATTCAGCGGCGACAGGGGGAGGACATAAGCCATCAGAAAAACGTCAGCGCAGGTCAACGCTTGTGTGATGAGTGTGACCCCGCTGATGGCCTGCGGGACCCCGGCGGTGGCCTCAGTCGCTGTGGCAGCCGAGCAGCTCGGCCGTGGTGCCCTGCGACGTCGTACGGAGCGTGACGAGCCGGTCTATGCGGGTGGCGGCACCGTCGAAGCGGAAGTCGGCGCGGCCCACCTCGGCACCGTTCTCGGCCTGGGAGCGGACCGTGCAGTAGCCGTTCGTCCCGGAGTCCTTGCGGACCTCCAGATGAACCCTGACCGAGTTCTCGTACGTCTTGAAGGTGATGACCTCGGCGCTGATCTTGCTGCCGACGACGTAGTGATAGCCGAACCAGCCGATCACGATGAGCAGTACCGAGCCGAGAACAGCGGCGACGATCCTGAGCTTGCGGTCGGCGCCCGCGTCCGTGGAGCGGCCGTACCGTCCCTCGGGAGGTCGCGTGGTCGCCGTACTCATGATCGTCCTCTCCGCGAGGGCCCTGGAAAGCCGGGCCCCGGAATTATTGGCCGCTCGGTTCGGTCACTATAGAAGCCGCTCATCGCACCCGCTCACACCGGATGCCGACCTACGAGGATTGAGTCTTGACTGACCAGCTGCGACTGATGGCCGTGCACGCGCACCCCGACGACGAGTCGAGCAAGGGTGCGGCCACCATGGCGAAGTACGTGTCCGAGGGGGTGGACGTGCTGGTCGTGACCTGCACGGGCGGGGAGCGCGGCTCCATCCTCAACCCGAAGCTGCAGGGCGACAAGTACATCGAGGAGCACATCCACGAGGTACGCAAGAAGGAGATGGACGAGGCCCGCGAGATCCTCGGCATCAAGCAGGAGTGGCTGGGCTTCGTCGACTCGGGCCTGCCCGAGGGCGACCCGCTGCCGCCGCTGCCCGAGGGGTGCTTCGCCCTTGAGGACGCCGACAAGGCGGCGGGGGAGCTGGTGAAGCAGATCCGCGCGTTCCGTCCGCAGGTGATCACGACCTACGACGAGAACGGCGGGTACCCGCACCCCGACCACATCATGACCCACACCATCTCGATGCTGGCCTTCGAGCGCGCCACGGACACCGAGACGTACCCGGAGTCGGAGTTCGGCCCGGCGTACCAGCCGCAGAAGCTGTACTACAACCAGGGCTTCAACCGGCCGCGCACCGAGGCGCTGCACAACGCGCTGCTGGAGCGCGGGATGGAGTCGCCGTACGGGGACTGGCTGAAGCGGTGGGCGGAGTTCGAGCGCACCGAGCGCACGCTGACCACGCATGTTCCGTGCGCGGAGTTCTTCGAGATCCGCGACAAGGCGCTGCTCGCGCACGCCACGCAGATCGACCCCGACGGAGGCTGGTTCCGGGTGCCGCTGGACCTTCAGCGGGAGGTCTGGCCGACGGAGGAGTACGAGCTGGCGAAGTCGCTCGTGGACACTTCCCTCCCCGAGGACGACCTCTTTGCGGGCATCCGCGACAATGCTTGACATGAGCGCAAGCGCAAGCCTGGCAATGACGCACCTCGCCTCCTTCTCGGCGGAGGTCGACGAGAACAAGGTGACCCCCGGTGTCCTCGGCTTCATCGTGTTCGCGGTGATGGCTCTCGCCGTGTGGGCCCTGATGAAGTCCATGAACAAGCAGATGGGCAGGATCCAGTTCAAGGAGGCGCCGGACCCCGCGGAGACCTCCGGCGCCCCCGAGGGAGCGGCCAAGGCCTCCACGCAGGAGTGAGGCGCCCACCGGGTGTCCCGCACCCGGCCCGGCGCCTCCGGGTCCTCACCTCTGGCCGGCCGCCGGTACCGGTACCCCCATGACCTCCCGGGCGTGCCGGTTCGGGATCATGCCCAGGCGCCACGCCTGCCAGCCCGACTCCAGGGCCACACCGCGCTCCAGCAGGAGCCGGTAGGCATCGACGAAGTCGTCGAGCTTCTCGTCACGGGACGGATGGCGGCCCCGGGAGAGCTGGGACAGCTCCTCCTGGGCCACCGCCGTGCCGATGTCGACACCGCCGGGGGCCGCGTACGGCAGGAGGGTGCAGCGCAGGAAGCGCGCCCAGTCCTCGCCGCGCCGGTCGCCGTACGAGGTGAACAGGGCGATCGCCTCGTCGCACAGGGACAGCGCCTGCTGGGTGCGGGCGTTGCCCGCGTCGACGATGGCCAGCTCCAGGCAGGTCCAGGCCTCGCCATGGGCCACCCCGATGCGCTGGAAGTCGGCGCGGGCGTCCATCAGGAGCTGGCGGGCGAACCCGGAGTTGCGCAGCGAGCCCGTCTGGACGGCCCGCTGGTCACGGGTGACACGGGCCGAGTGATGGCGGGCGCACGCCAGGCCGTAGACGTCCCGGATGCGGGAGAACATCGTGCGGGAACGTTCCAGCTCGCGGACCGCCAGATCCAGGTTGCCGGTCTCCTCCAGGGACTGGCCCAGGTAGTAGACCGACCACGCCTCACCGCGCGCGTCCTCGTTGTCCCGGTGGACCGCCGCCGCCCGGCGCAGCCCGTCCACCGCCGCCGACGCGTCCCCGGCGACCAGCCGGGCCCGCGCCAACTGGGTCAGGGCCCAGGCCTCGCCACGGGTGTCGCGCGTACGGCCGTACAGATCGAGGGCCGTACGCAGGTCGGACTCGGCGCGCGGTACGTCGCCCATCCGCAGGCCGAGTTGCCCGAGCTGGAAGTGGGCCCACGCCTCGCCGTGGATCGACTCGCCCTCGCGATGCAGGACCAGGGAACGGTTCAGCAGGTCCCAGGCCTCGGCGAGACGGGAGCGGTCGCGTTCGACGGCGGCCAGCGCGTGCATCGTCCAGGCGCGGTCGGTCGCCAGTTCGGGGGCCTGCTGGAGGTCCAGGGCCTCCCGGAGCTTCGCCGCCGCCTCGACCAGGTTGCCCTGGTGGTGCAGCGTGATGCCGAGCGAGCACAGCGCGCGGGCGGCGCCCGCGTCGTGGTGGGCCTCCATGTACAGCTCGACGACCGAGGTCAGCGTCGTACGAGCCTTGTCCAGCTCGCCCAACTGCCGGGCCGCGATACCCGTACGCCACTGCACCGAGCGGACCAGCAGCCCCTGGTCCACCGACTCCGCCAGCTCGCTGATCTCGCCGAGCCGGTAGAGGTCGCCGCGCAGCAGGCAGTAGTCGCACAGCGCGCCCAGCAGGTTCAGCACGGCGGCCTGGTTGACGCCGTCGGCGTGCCGCAGCGTCGCCGTGATGAAGCTCGACTCGTCGTCCAGCCAGCGCAGCGCCTCGTCGAGGGAGGTGAAGCCGTGCGGGCTGAAGCGGTCCGAGCGGGTCGACATGTTGCCGTCGACCAGGCGCAGCACGGAGTCGGCCAGCTCGCCGTAGCTCACGATCAGCCGTTCCTGCGCGGCCGTGCGCTCCGCCGGTTCCTCCTCGTCCAGGAGACGGGCCTGCGCGAAGGCGCGGACCAGGTCGTGCAGGCGGTAGCGGCTGCCCCGGACGTGGTCGATCAGGCCCGCGCGGGCGAGCGCGTCCAGCTGACGGGTCGCCTCCGTCCGGTCCGTGGCCAGCAGGGCGGCGGCGGCCGCCGCGCCGAGCGAGGCCCGCCCGGCCAGCGCCAGCCTGCGCAGCAGCCGCCGGGCGGGCTCCGACTGGTCGGTGTAGCGCAGCCACAGCACCCGCTCCACCGGCTCGACAGGGCCGTACGCGCCGAGGTCGGTGGCCAGCCGGCGCTGACTGCGCAGACCGAGCGAGGAGCCGGCGACGCGCAGGGCCAGCGGCAGCCCGCCGCACAACTCCGTCACCCGCGCGACGGATTCGGCGTCGTACGGACCCGCCGGGGCCGACCCCGGCTCCGCTCGTGCGGAAGCGGCCAGCAGTTCCTCGGCGCCCGCCGCGTCCAGGGGCTCGACGGCCAGTTGATGGACCCAGAAGGGCAGGTCGGCCGGGAGCGCGAGCGGCTCGCGGGCCGTGACGATGACCAGGCTGTCGGAGCGCTCCGGGACCAGGGTGCGGACCTGCTCGGGGTCCTGGGCGTCGTCCAGGACGATCGTCACCGGCACCCCCGTGAGGTGCTGGTTGTACAGCTCGGTCAACCTTCTGACCTGCTGGTCCGGTGACGAACGCTCCCTGAAGAGCGACTGCTCGCGGGAGGCGCCGAGCCGGTTCAGGAGGTACAGCAGGGCGTCACGGGTGGGCAGCGGCGGCTCCTGCGGGCTGTCGCCGCGCAGATCCACCACGCACGCGCCCCGGAACTGGTCCCGCAGATCGTGCGCCGCGTGGATGGCGAGCGCGCTGCGGCCACTGCCGGACGCGCCGTGCAGGACGACCAGGGTCGGCCGGGTCTCGGTGCTCGCGCGGGCCGCGTGCACCCACTGCCGGATGCGGGCCAGTTCCTGCCGCCGGCCCGCGAACGGGTCGTCAGGGTCGGGGAGTTGGGCGAACGACTGGTCAAGGACGCTGCGCGTGCGGGCGGCAGCGCTCTTGTCGCTGCCGCGCAGCCTCGGCCCCGGTTTCTTCGGCCCGGTGGACGCGCTGAGCACCCGCTGCTGGTCGAGGAACGGCCGGATACCGCGTACCTCAAGGGCCGTCAGCCAGGTCAGCCGCAGTTGCTCGGGACCGCCGGGCTGGCTCACGGCACCGGCCCGGTGATGGGCGGCCGGCAGATGGGAGGCGGTCACCTTCAGTACGGTCGCGGCGGCGCCCACGACGCCCACCGTCAGTGCCGCGCCCACGGCGGTGCCGGTGCCGGTGCCGAGCGCCACGTCGGCGACGCCCGCCGCGAGGGCGGCGACGGCCGCCACCAGCAGGGGAGTTCCGGCTCCCTCCCGGGCGTAGCGCTGCCCGAAGGTGAGCTGCCCGGCCTTCGCGTCGTCGAGCGCCCGCGTGTACGCCGCGTACTCCTCCGCCGCCGACTCCGCCATGGTGTCCAGCGCCCCGCGCGCCCGGGTGAGCAGCACACTCCCGTCCGTACGCCCCCCGGACCGCCGCACCTCTTCCTCCACGGCCCGGCCCAACAGCCGCTCGGCTTCCGCCCGGTGGCTGTCCCGCATGGTGTCCCCCTCTGGCAGCGATCCTCGATGGTTCCTTGGTCGAGTGTCCTGCGGACGGCGCATTGGTGCGAGGGGGCGTGGAGGCATGGGGCCCGATCGCCGGGCTGGTCACGCCGGTTGACACCGTTGATACGGGAGGGAGACGGGCGGCTGTCGTGATCACAGTCACCGAACGGGGAGAAAAGGACGGTTGCCTACAGGACCCCAAGATCGACCGTGACGGAGAAAGGCGCGGTGGCCTTCACCGTGCCGGTGAACATCTCGCCGTCCCGGTAAGCCTTGGTGGCGGGATCGAGAACGTAGGTGTAGATGATCGGGACCCCGGTGGCGGCCTGCTCGACCCGCCAGTAGAAGGGAATGCCGGCCTTGGCGTACTGGTCCACCTTCACGATCCGGTCAGTGGTCTCCGAACCGGGTGACACGACCTCGACGACCAGGAGTACGTGCTCGGGGCGGGTAGGCGTGAGGTCGATGGTCTCCGCCCGGTAGACGGTGACATCCGGACGGCGGTTGGTCAGGGGGACGTCCTGCAAGCGCACGTCGAAGTCCGTGTCCGCGTTCCAGTCCGGGCCCGCGGCGGCGTCCAGGGTATTGGCCAGGACCCGCGCCAGCCGGTTGTGCCGTTTGGAGGCGCTCGGGCTCACGACGACCATCCCGTCCACGATCTCGATGCCGGCGCACTGCTCCTCGGACCAGGAGTCGTACTGTTCCGCACTGATCTGCGTATGCATCCACGCGGGCGCCACCATCTCGGCGGTCATCATGTACCTCCTTCGAGGAGCCTCGACAGGTCCGGCGCTGCTGCGCCCAGCCTACTGTTCCGCGGTCGCGTCAGGCGCTGTGAGAGGCTGGGCCGTATGAACCGGTTGGCTGGTGTGACCTCGCCGTATCTGCTTCAGCATGCTGACAATCCGGTCGATTGGTGGCCGTGGGGGCCCGAGGCGTTCGAGGAAGCGAAACGGCGCGGTGTACCCATTCTGTTGTCCGTTGGTTACTCTGCGTGTCACTGGTGCCACGTCATGGCTCACGAGTCCTTCGAGGACCAGGTCACCGCCGACTATCTCAACGAGCACTTCGTCAGCGTCAAGGTCGACCGCGAGGAGCGTCCCGACGTCGACGCCGTCTACATGGAGGCCGTCCAGGCGGCGACCGGACAGGGCGGCTGGCCCATGACGGTGTTCCTCACGCCCGACGCCGAGCCCTTCTACTTCGGCACCTACTTCCCGCCCACCCCGCGCGGTGGCATGCCTTCCTTCCGGGAGGTGCTGGAGGGGGTCCGCGGCGCCTGGGCCGACCGGCGGGACGAGGTCGCCGAGGTCGCGCGGAAGATCGTACGGGACCTCGCCGGACGCGAGATCGAGTACGGCGGGTCCGAGGCACCCGGCGAGCAGGAGCAGGCGCGGGCGCTGCTCGGGCTCACCCGGGAGTACGACGCCCAGCGCGGCGGATTCGGCGGGGCGCCGAAGTTCCCGCCGTCCATGGCCCTGGAGTTCCTGCTGCGGCACGCCGCCAGGACAGGCGCCGAGGGGGCGCTGCAGATGGCCCAGGACACCTGTGAGCGCATGGCCCGGGGCGGGATCTACGACCAGCTCGGCGGCGGCTTCGCCCGGTACTCCGTGGACCGGGAGTGGGTCGTGCCCCACTTCGAGAAGATGCTGTACGACAACGCGCTGCTGTGCCGCGTGTACGCCCACCTCTGGCGTGCCACCGGTTCCGAGCCGGCCCGGCGTGTGGCCCTGGAGACCGCGGACTTCATGGTGCGTGAACTCCGCACGAACGAAGGGGGTTTCGCGTCCGCGCTCGATGCCGACAGTGATGACGGGACCGGGACCGGTAAGCACGTCGAGGGTGCCTTCTACGTGTGGACTCCGGCCCAGCTCGCCGAGGTGCTCGGCGCCGAGGACGCCGAGCTTGCCGCGCACTACTTCGGGGTCACCGTGGAGGGGACCTTCGAGGAGGGTGCCTCGGTTCTTCAACTTCCGCAGCACGAGGGTGTGTTCGACGCCGAGAAGGTCGACTCCGTGAAGCGGCGGCTGTTCGACGCCCGGGCCGCGCGGCCCGCTCCCGGGCGGGACGACAAGGTGGTCGCCGCCTGGAACGGGCTCGCGATCGCCGCGCTCGCCGAGACCGGCGCCTACTTCGAGCGGCCCGACCTCGTGGACGCCGCGCTGGCCGCCGCCGATCTCCTCGTACGGGTTCATCTGGACGACCGGGCCCACCTCGCCCGGACCAGCAAGGACGGGCAAGTCGGGGCGAACGCGGGGGTGTTGGAGGACTACGCCGATGTCGCCGAGGGGTTCCTCGCCCTTGCCTCCGTGACGGGGGAGGGGGTGTGGCTGGAGTTCGCCGGGCTGCTGCTCGACCATGTGCTCGCGCGGTTCGCCGACGCGGAGTCGGGGGCGTTGTACGACACCGCCAGCGATGCCGAGCGGCTCATCCGGCGGCCTCAGGATCCCACCGACAACGCGGTGCCCTCGGGGTGGACCGCAGCCGCGGGGGCGTTGCTCTCGTATGCCGCTCAGACCGGGGCCGAGCCTCACCGGGCCGCCGCCGAGCGGGCGTTGGGGGTGGTGAAGTCGCTCGGGCCGCGTGTGCCGCGGTTCATCGGGTGGGGGCTCGCTGTCGCGGAGGCGTTGCTCGACGGGCCCCGGGAGGTTGCCGTGGTCGGGCCGGCGATCGATGATCCGGCCACAACTGCCTTGCACCGTACGGCACTTCTGGCCACCGCTCCGGGTGCCGTGGTCGCCGTGGGGACTGCGGACAGTGAGGAGTTGCCGCTGCTCGCCGGACGGACTCTCGTCGGCGGTGAACCCACCGCTTACGTCTGCCGTAACTTCACCTGTGATGTGCCGACGACCGATCCGGAGCGGCTGCGCCTCTCGTTGGGTGGATGAACCGGGATCCAACGACGGAAAACGACGGGCCGTCAACATCCAACTCCCGTTCGTATGGCCCGATTTGGTCGCATGTTCGGATATACCCGCCTAGGTGGCGTGCCGTTCTGAAACAATCTTTTTATCTGAACAACCCTCGCGCTTCACACTTCCCCCCTAATGTCCTCTCCGGGGACGCGATAGATGTAACACGCTGTCGCGACAGGGGCTTTGGGGATCTGGGGGGATCTGTTGCTTACGTCTGTCTTCATCGCCGCCGTTTCACTGGCCTTGTTCTGGATGGCGGCCTTCACCTTGTGGTGGCAGATGCACGCCTGGCGTACGCCGGAAGTGCTCGCCTCCACCCGATTCAGCAGACCGGACGGCGGTGAGGGGCAGTCGTTCTCGCTCCTGCTGCCGGCCCGGCACGAACAGGCCGTCCTGGATCACACGATCCAGCGGCTCCTCGAGTCGAGCCACACCGACTTCGAGATCATCGTCATCGTCGGACACGACGACCCCGAGACCGCGGCGGTGGCCGAGCGGGCCGCCGAACGTGACGCGCGCGTCCGGGTCGTCGTGGACACCCACGAGAAGAAGAACAAGCCGAAGGCCATGAACACGGCCCTGCCGCACTGCCGTGGCGACATCGTCGGAGTCTTCGACGCCGAGGACCAGGTCCACCCGGAGCTGCTCTCGCACGTCGACCACGCCTTCCGGACCACGGGAGCGGACGTCGTCCAGGGCGGTGTCCAGCTCATCAACTTCCACTCCAGCTGGTACAGCCTGCGCAACTGCCTGGAGTACTTCTTCTGGTTCCGCTCGCGGCTCCATCTGCACGCGCAGAAAGGTTTCATCCCGCTCGGCGGCAACACCGTCTTCGTACGGACCGACGTGCTGCGGGACGCGGGCGGCTGGGACCCCGAGTGCCTCGCCGAGGACTGCGATCTCGGCGTGCGGCTGTCCAGCGTCGGCAAGAAGGTCGTCGTCGCCTACGACTCCGACATGGTGACCAAGGAGGAGACCCCGGGTTCGCTGATGTCGCTGCTCAAGCAGCGCACCCGCTGGAACCAGGGCTTCCTCCAGGTGTACCGGAAGCGCGACTGGAAGCAACTCCCTTCGTTCGGGCAGCGGTTGCTCGCCCGCTACACCCTGATGACGCCGTATCTCCAGGCGGTCACCGGGGTGGTGATCCCGCTCAACGTGGCTGTCGCGCTCTTCCTCGACGTGCCCGTCGGGGTCGCCTTCATCACCTTCCTGCCTGCCGTCACCGCGCTCGTCACCTTCGTCTTCGAGCTCGTCGGACTGCACGACTTCGGCAAGCAGTACGGGCTGCGGGTCAGGCCCGTCCACTATCTCAAGCTCGTCGTGGGCGGCCCCTTCTACCAGCTGCTCCTCGCCGGGGCCGCCGTTCGCGCCGTCTGGCGTGAGCAACGCGGCAGAAACGACTGGGAGTTGACCAGTCACGTCGGCGCCCACCTCAACTCCAGTGAGTCCCGAGAGGACGTTCACGCGTGACTTCCACCCTTCCCGTGGTGACCGTCAAGGTCCCCACGCAGCGGCAGCCTGCGTCCAAAACGGCCCCGGCCCCTCGCCCGCCTTTGCCGCCGAGCCGCGCAAGCCGCCTCCGATCCGCCCGCCCCGACCTGCTGACCTGCGGTCTTCTGCTCGTGGCCATCATGGTCGTGCAGGGCTGGAACATCGCCGACTATCCGACCCTCAGCGACGACGAGGGCACCTATCTCTCGCAGGCGTGGGCCGTGCAGCAGGGCAGGGGCCTCGCGCACTACACCTACTGGTACGACCATCCACCCCTCGGCTGGATCCAGATAGCCGCCCTGACCTGGATACCGTCGCTGCTCAGCCCCGACTCGATGACCGTCGGCTCGATGCGCGCCGTGATGCTGCTGGTCAGCGCCGTCAGCGCGGTCCTCGTCTACGTCCTCGGGCGCCGGCTCTCGCTGCCCCGCTGGGCCGCGGGCCTGGCCATGGCGCTGTTCGGACTCTCGCCGCTGTCGGTCGTGCTCCAGCGCGAGATCTTCCTCGACAACATCGCGGTGATGTGGGTGCTGGTCGCCTTCACCCTCGCCGCCTCCCCGAGCCGCCACCTGTGGCACCACTTCGCCGCCGGCCTCGCGGCCGCGGCGGCGGTGCTCACCAAGGAGACGATGCTCGTCATCCTGCCCGCCCTGCTGGTCACCATGTGGCGCCACGGCCACCGCGACACCCGCAAGTTCGCGCTCACCGGAGCCATCACCGCCTGCGCCCTGATCGGCTTCGCCTACCCCCTGTTCGCCCTGCTGAAGGGCGAGTTGTTCCCGGGCGGCGGGCATGTCTCACTCTTCGACGGGCTCAAGTACCAGATGACCAGGCCGGGTTCGGGTTTCATCCTCGACCCGGGCTCCGGCTCGTACGGCGTCGTGCAGTCCTGGCTCTACTACGACCGTGTCCTGCCCCTCGGCGGCCTCGCCGGCGCCCTGCTCCTCATCGTGTCCTGGCGCTGGTCGGTCACCGCCCGCGCACTGGCAGGACCAGCCCTCACCATCGGCATCCTCGCCCTGGTCGCGATGCGCCCGAACGGCTATCTGCCGGCGATGTACGTCATCCAGGCGCTGCCCTTCCTCTCCCTGGTCCTCGCCGGAGGCGTCGCGAGCGTCGCCCACGCGGTACTGCGCCGACGGCGCGCCGAAGGGGAGAGGCGGCCGTTCACCTGGGCGCGGTACGTGGTCGCGGCGGTCCTCCTCGGCGTCTCAGCCGCGTACGTCGTACCTCGCTGGTACGACGGCGACCGTACCGCCGTCACCGCCAGGGCCAACGCCCCCTACCGGGCCGCCTCGAAGTGGCTCGCGACCGAGGTCGCCGACCCCGCGAGAACCCGGGTGCTCGTCGACGACGCGCTCTGGCTCGACCTCGTGCACGCCGGGTACGAGCCCGGGCACGGCGTCATCTGGTTCTACAAGGCCGACCTCGACCCGGCCGTGACGAAGACGATGCCCAGGGGCTGGAAGGACCTGGACTACGTCGTCGCCTCTCCGACCGTACGGCGCGACGCTGTCAATCTGCCCAACGTCAGGGCAGCGATGAAGCATTCGAGCCCGGTGGCCACCTTCGGCACCGGCGACGGCCGGATCGAGATCCGCAGTATCGACGCCTCGGGAGGCGCCCGATGAGCAGCTTCGAGTTCACAGTCCCCGGCGAACTGGGCGATCCGGCCGTACGTGCCGCTGAAGTCGCCGAGCCGGGGGCGGTCACGATCGTCGTACCGACCTTCAACGAGTCCGCGAACATCGGGGAGTTGCTGCACCGGATCACCGAGTCGGTGCCGTCGCGGCTGCCCTGTGAGGTCCTCTTCGTCGACGACTCCACGGACGACACCCCCGAGGTGATAGCCGAGGCCGCGCAGGACTGCCCGTTCCCGGTCACCGTCATCCACCGCGAGGAAGCCGTGGGCGGGCTCGGCGGCGCGGTCGTCGAGGGCATCAAGGCGGCGACCTCGGACTGGATCGTCGTCATGGACGGCGACTGCCAGCATCCGCCGTCCCTCGTACCGGAGTTGGTGGCCACCGGTGAACGCGCGGGCGCCGGGCTCGTGGTCGCCTCCCGGTACATCAAGGGCGGCAGCCGGGCCGGGCTCGCGGGCAACTACCGCGTGGCCGTGTCCCGTTGCGCGACCTGGCTGACCAAGTCCCTCTTCCCGCGCAGGCTGCACGGCATCAGCGACCCGATGAGCGGGTTCTTCGCGATCCGCCGCAGCGCGGTCACCGCCGAGATCCTCCAGCCGCTCGGCTACAAGATCCTCCTCGAACTGGCCGTCCGCAGCCGCCCCCGCCAGGTCACCGAGGTCCCCTTCGTCTTCCAGGACCGCTACGCCGGCGAGTCCAAGTCCACCGCCCAGGAAGGCCTGCGCTTCCTGCGCCACCTGGTCGGCCTGCGCGCCGCCTCACCCGCCGCCCGCATGATCGGCTTCGGCCTGATCGGCGCCACCGGCTTCCTGCCCAACCTGCTCGGGCTGTACGGGCTCACCGCGGCCGGACTGCACTACGTACCGGCCGAGATCATCGCCAACCAGCTGGGCGTCGCCTGGAACTTCCTGCTCATCGAGCATCTGCTGTTCCGCGACCGCCGCCGGCACCGGAACTGGTGGGACCGCGCCGGCCGGTTCGCGCTGCTCGCCAACCTCGACCTCGTCCTGCGGCTGCCGCTGATCGCGCTGTTCGTGGACCGGTTGGGGATGGGAGCCCTGCCCGCCACCGCGCTCGCACTGGTGACGACCTTCGTCCTGCGCTTCGTCGGAACCGAAGCGCTGGTCTATCTGCCGCGCCGGGGTCACCAGGGAGCCCCCGTACGCGAAAGCGAAACAGCTAGGAGAGCCGCGTGACACTGTTCAGCCGATCGTCAGCCAGAGCCCGGGGGAGAGCTGTTTCCCGGCGGAGAACGGCACTTGTCGGGGTGGGCGCCCTGACCGCCGGTCTTCTCCTCGTCTCCCCCCAGTCCGCGTCCGCCGCCAACCTCGTCGTCAATCCGGGCTTCGAGACGGCGGGCACCGACGGGATGCCGTACTGCTGGGAGCAGTCCGGCTGGGGCGACAACGACTTCACCTTCTCCACCGTCGGCGGCGCGCACTCGGGCTCGAAGGCCATGAAGGTCGAGCTGACCCGGCGGGTGAGCGGTGACCGCAAGGCGCTGATCACCGAGGACACGACCTGTGCGCCCGTGGTGTCGGCGGGCAAGCAGTACGACCTCGGGCTCTGGTACAAGACGACCACCCCGGACGCGGGCATCACCCTGTTCCGGCACGACACGACGCTCGGCTGGCAGTACTGGGCCGACCTCAAGACCCTGGAGATGCAGGGGAGTTGGACCCAGGCCACGGTCCGCACCCCGGCCGTCCCGGCCGGCACCGACCGCATCACCTGGGGTGTCTCGGTCTACGGCACGGGCTCCGCGACCACCGACGACTTCACGATGGAGCAGGTCACCGACCCGGTCCCGCCCGCCAACTGCACCTCCACCCCCGACCAGTGCGCCAACGGCAAGTGGACGGTCCTGCCCACGCAGAACCCGGTCCGCTCCATGCACTCCGTCGTCCTCAACAACGGCAAGGTGCTGCTGATCGCGGGCTCCGGCAACAGCGAGGAACAGTTCAACGCGGGCACGTTCACCAGCGCGGTGTACAACCCGGCCAACGGCACGTACAAGGTCATCCCCACGCCGAAGGACATGTTCTGCTCCGGACACGTCCAGCTCCAGGACGGGCGCGTGCTGGTGATGAGCGGCAACAAGGCGTACCCGGTCGTGGGCGGGCACGGCTACGAGGGCTTCAAGGACTCGTACATCTTCGACCCGGTGACCGAGAAGTACAGCAAGACGAACGACCTGGTCGACGGTCACTGGTACCCGTCGGCGACCGTCCTCGGCAACGGTGACGTGATCTCCTTCGGCGGGCTGCGCGAGGACTCGACCGGGTCGGTGACGGCCGAGCTGTGGTCGGCCGCCGAGAAGCAGTGGCAGCCGCTGTGGAAGGTCAACCAGACCTGGTCGTACTGGGGTCTGTACCCGTCGATGATCCTCATGCAGGACGGCCGCCTCTTCTACACGGGCAGCCATGTCTTCGGCAACGGCACGCCCGGCACCGGGTCGGCGGTCTACGACTACGCGGCCAACACGACGACCGCGATCTCCGGGCTCCGGAACAAGGACGAGCGTGACCAGTCGGCGAGCGTGCTGCTGCCGCCCGCCCAGGACCAGCGGGTGCTGACGCTCGGCGGCGGCAACATCGACTCCAACCCGGACGCCAACCGGCTGACCGACCTCATCGACCTCAAGGCGGCCAACCCGGCGTACGTGGCCGGTCCGCCGCTGCCGCAGGGCACGGTCGACCTCGGCAACGGCCCGGTGGCCGAGACCGGCAACCAGGGCAAGATGTACGTCTCCGCCGTACTGCTGCCCGACGGGAAGGTCCTGGAGACCGGCGGCGGGCTGCACAACCGGGCCAACCCGGTCTTCGAGTCGTCGATCTACGACCCGGCGTCGAACACCTTCGACCCGGTGGCCGCCGACCCACAGGCGCGCGGCTACCACTCCTCGTCGTTCCTGCTGCCCGACGGCCGGGTGATGTCGACCGGTGACAACCCGGGCAACGGCACCTGGAACCACAACGTGTCGATCTACACCCCGCCCTACCTCCTCAAGGGCGCCCGCCCGACGATCACTTCGGTGATCGACAGCGAGTGGAAGTACGGCGACACACAGCGCATCACGGTCAACCGGCCCATCGCCAAGGCCGAGTTGATCCGCCCGGCGGCGGTCACGCACTCCTCGGACCCGAACCAGCGGTTCGTGGACCTGCCCCTGTCGGTCAATGGCAACAACATCGACCTCAATGTGACGAGCAACCCCAACCTGGCCCCGCCCGGCTGGTACATGCTCTTCGCGGTCGACGCGGGCGGCGTCCCGTCGGTGGCGAAGTGGGTCCACCTCCAGGGCCCGGCGGCACTGGCGCCGAAGGCGATGGCCATGTCCAGGCCCGTGCCCGCGGACTCCACCTCCCCGCTGACCCCCTCCGCCCACGTCCACTCCTTCGCGGACGGACTGACGGGCAAGGTCACCGGACCCGGCAGGAAGCGCGCCTCGCAGAAGGTCAGCCCGACCCTCTCGGGCTGCGACCGTCACTACGGCTCGATCAACGTCTGCGTCCCGACGGTGTTCCCGCCGCAGGTCGAGCAGACGACGGCCGCCCGCTGCGCCTGGCTCAAGGCCAACGACTACGGCCGCCTGAAGGTCAACGGCAAGGACGACCCCCTTGGCCTCGACCCGAACCGCAACGGGGTGGTCTGCGACAGGCAGGACCTGTAGAGGTACGTAGAGGTACCAGGACCTGTAGAGGTACGGAGAGGTACGGAGAGGTACGGGGTCCAGGCCCCGGCTCCCGGAGGGCGCGCCCGCGCAGGTGGGCGCGCCCTCTGCCGTGACCGCCGGGCCAGGAGGGCGTGGAGGCCGTCCGCGGCAGCAGCCGTACGCCCGTGCCCAGCACCTCACTGCCACCAGGACCGCCTGGAGACACAGAAACGACAGTAACTCTCAAAAGGGAGCGACTGCCAACCGCTGTGGATAAGTGCGCGGGCATACGAAAACGCGGACATACGAAACGCAGGCACACGAAACGCAGGCATACGAAAAAATGGCCACGGCTCGAAAGCCATGGCCATTCAGGAGGGGGCGGAGTCCGCTCAGGCGCTACCCGTGCTGGTACGCCACCATCGAGATGCCGATGTAGTGCGTGACGAAGGCCGCGAGGGTGAGGGAGTGGAACACCTCGTGGAAGCCGAACCAGCGGGGTGACGGGTTGGGGCGCTTGAGTCCGTAGATCACGCCGCCCGCGCTGTAGAGCAGCCCGCCGACGATGACCAGTACCAGGACGGCGATGCCGCCCGCGCGCATGAAGTCCGGCAGGAAGAAGACGGCCGCCCAGCCCATCGCGATGTAGCACGGGGTGTAGAGCCAGCGCGGGGCGCCGACCCACAGGACGCGGAAGGCGATGCCGGCCACGGCCGCGCCCCAGATGCCCCACAGGAGCCACTGCCCCTTGCTCGCAGGGAGCAGCAGCATCGTCAGCGGGGTGTAGGTGCCCGCGATGATCAAGAAGATATTGGCGTGATCCAGCCTGCGCAGGACGCCGTCCATGCGCGGGCTCCAGGTGCCCCGGTGGTACAGCGCGCTCACGCCGAACAGCAGGCAGGCGGTGAGGGTAAAGATTCCGCAAGCAATGCGCGCCCGGCTCGAACTGGCGAGCGCGGTGAGCACCAGACCGGAGATGAGTACGGCCGGAAACATGCCCAGATGCAGCCAGCCGCGCAGTTTGGGCTTGATCTCATCGGAATGTGGCAGCGAGAGCGCCATGGGACCGCGGCCGACTGCCGGGGAGTCCAGGGGCGCGTCTGGGGCGGACGCAGTCATGACGGGCATCGTACCTACGTAACCGTAAGTTACGCGTCAGTCCGGCGGCGGGAGGGGGTGGAAGTGGCCAGCCTCTCATGTGCGTTGGGCCTCGGGGTTGCCAGGTGAATGGGGGGTGACCCGGAGGAAACGCCCGGGCGGGCGGCGAATGAGTGGCGATGGTCACGTCGCTCAGGTGTGCAGCCCTCTGGACAGATGGGCGCTCCAGTCGGATGATCAAATGAGTGCGGTCGGCACCGGATGAGCGCCAATGATCAACAGCGTGAAGCAAACCGTGAAGCATCCGGGTCGCGGCCCCCAAGGGGCAGTCAACAGAAAACCCTCATTCAAGGAGCAATCGTGGCGCGCGACATCGCGGCTCCCGTTTCCCCTGACACCGTCCCCTCAGGCACCTTCCTCTCGGACACCGTCCCGACCAACCACAAGAAACTGGTCTCGTGGGTCAACGAGATCGCGGAACTGACACAGCCGGACAGCGTGGTCTGGTGTGACGGATCAGAGGCCGAGTACGAGCGACTGTGCGAGGAGCTCGTCCAAAAAGGCACGTTCAGGAAACTGGACCCGGTCAAGCGCCCCAATTCCTACTACGCGGCCTCCGACCCGACCGATGTCGCACGCGTCGAGGACCGCACCTTCATCTGCTCGGAGAAGGAGGAGGACGCGGGTCCGACCAACCACTGGAAGGACCCCGCCGAGATGCGGGCCATCTTTACGCGGGAAGAAGACAGTTTCGCGGGGGAGAAGGGCGTCTTCCGCGGCTCGATGAAGGGCCGGACGATGTACGTCGTCCCGTTCTGCATGGGTCCGCTGGGCTCGGACCTGTCCGCGATCGGCGTCGAGATAACGGACTCGGCGTACGTCGCCGTGTCCATGCGCACGATGACGCGCATGGGACAGCCGGTCCTCGACGAACTCGGTACCGACGGTTTCTTCGTGCGTGCTGTGCACACGCTCGGGGCGCCGCTGGCCGAGGGCGAGGCCGACGTTCCGTGGCCGTGCAACTCCACCAAGTACATCTCGCATTTCCCGGAGTCCCGCGAGATCTGGTCGTACGGCTCCGGGTACGGCGGCAACGCGCTGCTCGGCAAGAAGTGCTACGCCCTGCGCATCGCGTCCGTCATGGCGCGCGACGAGGGCTGGCTCGCCGAGCACATGCTCATCCTGAAGCTCACGCCCCCACAGGGTGAGTCGAAGTACGTCGCCGCCGCTTTCCCGTCGGCCTGCGGCAAGACGAACCTCGCGATGCTGGAGCCGACGACCCGTGGCTGGACCGTCGAGACGATCGGCGACGACATCGCGTGGATGCGCTTCGGTGAGGACGGCCGGCTCTACGCCATCAACCCGGAGGCCGGTTTCTTCGGCGTCGCGCCCGGCACGGGTGAGCACACCAACGCCAACGCGATGAAGACGCTGTGGGGCAACTCGGTCTTCACCAACGTCGCGCTGACCGACGACGGCGACGTCTGGTGGGAGGGCATGACGGAGGACACTCCGGCCCACCTGACCGACTGGAAGGGCAACGACTGGACGCCGGAGTCGGGAGTCCCGGCCGCCCATCCGAACGCCCGCTTCACCACCCCGGCCGCCCAGTGCCCGATCATCGCGCCCGAGTGGGAGGACCCCCGGGGCGTGCCGATCTCGGCGATCCTGTTCGGCGGGCGGCGCGCCACCGCCGTACCCCTCGTCACGGAGTCCTTCGACTGGAACCACGGTGTCTTCCTGGGCGCCAACGTGGCCTCCGAGAAGACGGCCGCCGCCGAGGGCAAGGTCGGCGAGCTGCGTCGCGACCCCTTCGCCATGCTGCCGTTCTGCGGCTACAACATGGGCGACTACATGGCGCACTGGATCGACGTGGCGAAGGACAAGGACCAGTCCAAGCTGCCGAAGATCTACTACGTCAACTGGTTCCGGAAGGACGACGCGGGCAAGTTCGTGTGGCCCGGGTTCGGGGAGAACAGCCGGGTCCTGAAGTGGATCGTGGACCGGCTGGACGGGAAGGCCGAGGGTGTCGAGACGCCGATCGGTGTGCTGCCCGCCAAGGGCGCGCTCGACACGGACGGTCTCGGACTCTCCGAGTCCGACCTCGACTTCCTGCTCACGGTCGACAAGGACGTGTGGCGGGAGGAGGCGGCTCTCGTCCCCGAGCACCTGAACACGTTCGGCGAGCACACCCCGAAGGAACTGTGGGACGAGTACCGGTCGCTGGTGCAGCGCCTGGGCTGAGGCCCGCACCCCCAGGGGTGACCGAAGCTCCGCGGCCGGCCGGACTTGCCCTGACCTGCGATGTCGTCATGGCCGGCCGCGGTTCACCACAGCCGGACGCCGAGCAGTCGAACTATTGAACGACCGGGTTGTCGATCGTTCGTACGATTGATCACTCGTGGTGATGGATTTCCGGCCGCCAGAGGGCGCAATACGGCCCTCCGGCGGGCGGAACGCCGCGTGTCCGGCGCGAGGCTGCCGACATGCCCACATCGCTTCTCTCGCGTCTCAGGCGCGGATCATCGTCCGTCGCGGCGGCCGCCGGCCTCGCCGTCGCGCTCGTCCTGGTCCTGCCCGGCACCGCGCTCGCCGCCCCCGGTGACCTGGATCCCACCTTCAGCGGCGACGGCAAGGTGCTCACCAGCCTCGCCGACGACGACCAGGCCCGTGACGTGGCGGTACAGCCCGACGGGAAGATCGTCTCCGTCGGCGCCTCCGCCGACAACTCGGTGACGGAGGGCCGCTTCGCGCTGACCCGCCACAACGCCGACGGCACCCCGGACCCGGCCTTCGGCGGCGCCGACGGCGACCAGCCGGGCACGGTCACGACCGCCGTCAACAACATGAACCCGGGCCTCCAGTGGAGCGAGGCCAACGCCGTGGCGCTCCAGGCCGACGGCAAGATCGTCGTGGTGGGCATGAGCTGGCGGGACTACGAGGACTGCTGCTGGTTCGTCGTGGCCCGCTACAACGCCGACGGCACCCTGGACAACACCTTCAGCGGCGACGGCAGGGTCTTCGCCGACTTCGACGCCCCGACCGAGGCCCGTGACGTGGCGATCGACGCCGGCGGCCGGATCGTCGCGGCCGGCGTCACCGGCGGCGAGATGGCGGTGCTCCGCCTCACCGCCGACGGCACCCCGGACACCACGTTCGGCGGCGACGGCACGGTCACCGCCAATCCGGCGGGGCCGAGCCTCCAGGAAGGCGGCGACGGCCGCGCGCTCGCGTTGCAGGCCGACGGGAAGATCGTCGTCGGCGGTGAGGTCGGTACGACCCGTTTCGACTTCGCCCTGATGCGGTTCAACACCAACGGCAGTGTCGACACGAGCTTCGACGGCGACGGCATCGTCCGTACCGACTTCGGCGGCTACGAGGCCGTGGAGGCCCTGGCCGTGCAGCCCGACGGCAGGATCGTCGCGGCCGGCTCCAGCGACGACCGGGCCGCGCTGGCCCGCTACAACACCAACGGCAGCCTGGACACCAGCTTCGACGGTGACGGCCAGGTCGTCACGCCCGCCGCGGGCGCCGCCGACATGGCGCTCCAGCCGGACGGGCGGATCGTCGCCGCCGGTGGCAGCGGCGGCGACTTCTCGGTCCTGCGGTACACCACCGGCGGCGGCCTGGACAGCTCCTTCGGTACGGGAGGCCGGGCGAGCGCGGACTTCGGCGGCACGGACACGGCGTACGGCGTGAAGCTCGACTCCGCCGGCCGGATCGTCACCGCCGGCGCGGGCGGACCGAACGGCGACTTCGCGCTGGCCCGCTTCCAGGGCGGCGGCACAACGCCTCCGCCTCCCACGGCCGCGGACCTGTCGGTCACCAAGACCGGCACCGGCACGGTGAGCATCGGCGACCGCGCCACGTACACCCTGACAGTCACCAACGCCCCCGGCGGTGCCACGGCGACCGGCGTCACCCTCGCCGACACGCTCAGCGGGCCCGCCGCCTCGGTCGTCTCCGCCACCACCGGCCAGGGCAGCTGCACCACCACCGCCACCGGCGCGAACTGCTCCCTGAGCATCCTCGCCCCCGGCGCGAGCGCCACGGTGACGGTCGTCGTGGAACCCCGCGCCTCCGGCACACTCAGGAACACCGCCTCGGCCGCCGCCACCCAGACCGACCCGGCCCCCGGCAACAACTCCGCCACGGCGACCACCACCGTGAACAACGCCCGGGGCTGCACGATCACCGGCACCAGCGCCTCCGAGACCCTCACCGGGACCGGCGGCAACGACGTGATCTGCGGGCTCGGCGGCAACGACATCATCCGCGCCGGAACCGGCAACGACACCGTCCACGGCAACTACGGCGACGACAACATCGACGGAGGCTCCGGCGACGACACCCTCAACGGCGGCCCGGGCAACGACACCCTGACCGGCAACACCGGCAACGACCGCCTCGTCACCTCCGACGGCGTCTCGGGCAACGACACCGCCAACGGCGGCATCGGCTTCGACACCTGCACCACCGACCCGGGCGACATCCGCATCAGCTGCCCCTGAACATCGGCCAGTTGTGCGTCAGCAACGGCGTACGTCAGTACGTTCGGTACGTCAGTCGCCGAGCCCGCCGCTGCGGGGCCCCCGCCCCTCCAGATAGCGGGTGTGGGACTCCTGGCGGCGGGCCTCGATCTCCCTGAGGCCCGCCGCCAGCGCCTCGGCCTCGTTCCGCAACACCCCGAGCTGCCGTTCGAGGTGCCGCTCCGGCGGCTCCTGCCCCGGCGTCAGCCGCGTCCACCACCGTGTCCGTACGAAGCTGTCGACCGCCTCGGGCACGTCCTGCCGCACGAGCCTCGACAGCGCGTGCACGCCCTCCGCGTCCTGGGCCAACGCCTCCGCCACCCAGCCGGGTTCCAGCAACGCGCCGACGAGCCCGGTCAGTTCGGTCACCTGCCCGGCAGCGGCGGGCGGCAGCTCCACCTGGCCCAGATACGCACCCAGCCGCTCGAAGTCCCCCCGCAGCTCGTCGAGTTGGGCGGAAAGCTGTGCGGACGGGTCCGGGAAGTCGGGCAGCGGCTGCCGCTCCGGCGGGGCGATCAGCGCGCCCGCGCCGTACAGTCCGGCGACGACGACGGGCCAGTACGGTCCCGCCACCCCGGTGAAGGTCAGGCCCAGGCCCACCAGCCCGCACGCACTCCCGGCGATGTTCTTGCGGGACTCCAGGAACCCCATCACCCCCATCACTCCCATCACCCCATCAACCCCATGGATTCCGCGAACCTACTGGTAGCCACGGATCTCCTTGAACGCGCCGTCGAGCGAGCCCTGTTGGGCGTCGAAGAGACGACCGCCGGTCAGCTCGGCGATGTGCGCCAGCTCGGCGCGGTCGGAGTCGCCGAAGAGGATGGGGAAGACGGGTATATCCCGCTGCCCGGCCGGGAGTCGCCGGTAGAAACCGTCGAACTCCGACGCCTTCGCGCCCGCCGTGTTCTCGCCGTCCGTCATCAGCACGATCGACGTGAACGTGTCGCGGTCGGCGCCCAGTTGGCGGTACGCCTTCTCCAGCGAGGTGTAGATCGCGGTGTCCCCGTCCGCGTTGAGCGCGTCGGTGTCCCGGCGGATCGCGTCGAGCCCGCTCTTCGGGTCGGCGGGGCTCACCACATGCGTCCGTACGCTCTTCACGTCAGACCCGAAGGGCATCAGGGTGACCTCCTCGCGCTGCCGGAAGTCACCGGTGAGACCGCGCAGCGCCGCCTTCAGCGCGGACAGCCGTTCACCGCCCATCGAACCCGAGGTGTCGAGGACGTACACCGTCCGTGAAGGGCGGCGCAGCTCGTTCTCGTACGCGTCGAGCAGGCCGTCTGCGACGGACCGGCTGCCGGGGAAGGGGAGTTCACGGCGCCGGGAGGTGTCGAGACCGGCGGCGGGCGGTACGGAGGCGACGACCGGGCGGCGGTGGGTGACGTCGGTGATACGGCGCTGGATCGCCGGGGTGCGCAGGGCCTCCGTGAGCCGCCGGACCTCCTCCCGGGTCGTGGCGTCGGTCGACGCGAGGGAGGTGACCGGGTAGTCGGCGGTGACGACCCCGTCGCGCGGGCGGATCACCGTGAGACCGGGGATGCCCTTGAGGACGGACTCGTAGTTGAGCAGGGCGTCCACGGTGCCGCGCCGCTCGTACGCGTCGGCCAGCCAGCCCGACGAACCGGACGTCAGCTTCTGCCCCTTGAAGAACTCCTTGAGTCGCGGGGTCGCCTTGGTCACGTCGGCGTCGGTGAGGGCGGACTGCGCCCCCGACAACCCCGAGGCGACCGAAATGAGGGTGGAGAAACCGGAGTTGGATCGCGCCGGGTCGGTCATCCCGTACGTGAGCTTCCCGTCCTGCACCGCCTCCTCGACCTGGGACCAGGTGACCTGCTCGGGCTTCCAGCCCAACTCGGCGACGGTGGCGGCCTTTACGCCGATCGCGACGGGGCTCGCCATGACGGACGTCTCGGAGACGACCTTCTTCGCCGCGTCGGGACGCAGCCGCAGATAGTCGTTGGAGGACAGCCACAGGGCGTCGTACACCCCGTCCGTCTTCCCTCCCGCCAGCATGTCCACGGCGTCCAGGGTGCCCATGTAGGTGGGCCGGACCTTGATGCCGGTGTCCTTCTCGACCCTGGCGAGTACGGGCGTCATGTCGGAGAGTTCGCTGGAGGCGAGGACCCGGAGGGTGCCGGGCTCGGGTGCGGTGGCCGGGTCCTGGGACGGCTTCTGTGCCGACGTACAGGCGGAGGCGGTGGCCGTCAGGAGGGCGACCGCGAGAACGGCGGTGGCCGCGGTGAGCCGGTGTCTCGTGTGTCTCGCGTGTCTCGTGTGCCTGGTGCTCACAACTGGCCTCCGTCCAGTGCGCCGCGTGACCGGCTGCGCTCCAAGTAGGCGCTGGCGTGCTGGAGTTCGGAGGTCAGGGACTCCACGGTCGCCGCCATCGCCTCCGTCGCCTGGACCTTGTAGGTGTCGATGGTGTCGAGGGTGCGGTAGATCTGCTGGAAGGCGTTCTTGAGGGTCTCCGCCCCGACGGCCGGGTCGGCGGCGATCCGCTGGATCTCCCCGCTCTGCGTGGCGAGCATCTCGGCGTTGCCCCGGATGAGGTCCTCGGTCGTCCCGCGCAACGCGTTGACCTGCTCGATGACCTTCTTCTGGTTGTCGAGGGCGGAGGCCAGCATCACGGAGATGCGCAGCGCCGACACGGTCGTGGTGGCCGCGCGGTCGACCCCCTTGATCAGCTCGTCGTTGTTGCGGCGTACGACGTCCATGGCGAGGTAGCCCTGTGCGCACACCGCCAGCTGGGTCAGCAGGTCCTGGTGCTTCTGCCGGACCGGGAAGAGCACGTCCGCGCGCAGGTTGTCGGCGCCCGCCGGGTCGGCCGCCTCGACGCCGCCGATGTGCCGCTCGACGGCGGAGTCCAGGGCTTCCGTCAGGACGACGTACTCCTGCAACTTGCCCATGGTCTCCCAGAGCCGGACGCGCTCGGTCTGCAACGCGGCACTGTCCCGCCGCAGTTCGTCCTGCCCACCGCGCAGCGAGCCGACAATCTTGTTCAGGGTCGCCTGCGAGGAGGCGTACTTGGCGACGTGGTCACGCAGCTTGTTGCCACCGGGCAGTCTGGACAGGAACTTCCGCCCCTTGCCGGTGGGCAGCTCGCGCGGGTCCAGGTCCTCGACGACCCGCCGGAGTTCGACGAGGGAGCCCGCGACCTGCGACTGGGCGTCGCCGCCGTTGCTCGGCAGGCTGCGCACGGCCCGCTCCAGCATGCGGTTGGACTGCGCGGCGGCGGTCCGCATCTCCCCAGCGCCGAGGCCGGTGATCTCCCCGACCCGGCCCGCGAACTCGGGCGAGCGGGCGTCGAGGGCGGCGAGTTGTCCGACGTACTCGGCGGCCTTGCGGGCCATGTCCGTACGGACACTGTCGTCGACGGGGACGAGACCGCCGGCCTTCTCGCGCGGGACGGCGGAGACGGGCTCGGGCGGGGTGAGGGTGAAGACGTCGTCACCGCTCTGGCTGCTGTTCTGGCTCGTGTTCTGGTCGGGCCATTCGCCCGGCTTCTGATAGTTCATGTGTGATCCCCCTGGTTACGACTGCCCCCGGGCCCGGAGCGCGATCTCGTGCAGCACCTTGGAGGTGGGCACGGGCGGCTGCCGGACGCCGGTCAGTGTCTGGTTGAGGTAGGCGGCGTGGGCCGCGGTGGCCGCGACGAACTCGGCGGCGTCGCCCTGCGGCCGGAACCCGTGGCGGACGGCGAGCTTGCGCAACACCGGGTCGTCGCTGAGGAGTTCACCGAGCGCGCGGCCCTCTTCGGTCAGCGGTACGACGGTGTGGTCGCTGTTGGCCGTGGTGTCCGGGTAGAGGACGGTGAGGTCACCGGCGCTCTGCCGATCACCGAGCAACGCGGCCACCTGCGACTCGTACACCATGACCAGCGGATTCCCGGCGCCGCTCACGAAGTCCCGGAACGCCGCGTCCGAGCTGGGCTGTTGGGCACCCTGCACGCTGATCAGCTTGTGCATGAGGGGCGCGGTGCGGTCGACGTCGGCCTCACTCGCGACCACCCGGCCGCCGTTGGCCACATAGCTGGTGGCGGCGAGGTAGAGGGCACCGGAGCTGGAACTCTCGGGGTCGGTGGAGGCGATGTAGAGGGTTCCGGTCAACTCCCCATACCTGTCAGCCCCCTTGAGCTGCTGCCAGGTCCGGTCCTTGCCGGCGGCGGCGAGATAGGCGGCCATCTTGAGGGTGCCCCGGTGCTGCCCTTTGTCGAGCACGGCGAGCCCATTGGCGGCGAGCACCTCGGCCGCGTTGCGGTGGGCCACGACGACGAGCGGCGAGTAGAAGGGGCGCGGCAAGGGCTGCCGTGCCTTGTACTTGGCGGCCAGTTCGTCGGCGGGCGCCTTGCTGGACGGGAAGGCGAAGTCGTACCCCTTGAGGTCGAGGCCCTCCATGGCCCACGACCCGGAGGTCTCCGTCTTCACGGTGTAGCCCTTGGTGGCCAGGGCCTTCACCACGTCGGGATCGGCGAAGAACTCGGCCTTCTCCGACCCGACAACTCCACGCACGGTCTTCGTTGCCGTGCCCTGGTCCCCGTTGTCCCGGCCCGCCAACACGGCTGCCACCACGCCGCAGATCAGCAGGACCGCGAGGACAATCCCTGCGATTCGTCTCACGCCGGGAGCGTGCTCCCGGAATCCAACGTTCCCCAACAAAACGAATGAACGGAGGGTGAACCACCGGTCCCGGTACGCAACGCGCCCCTGTCAGCGCGTCTTTGAGCCCCTCGGGTAAGGGTCAGCGCGGGGTGAGGAGGCAGAACTCGTTGCCTTCCGGGTCGGCCAGGACCGTCCAGGAGATGGCGGACTGGTCGATACCGGGGTCGGTGGCTCCCAGGGCGCGCAGTCGATCGGCCTCCGCTGCCAAGTCGTCACCGGGGTAGGGGCGGACGTCGAGGTGGACGCGGTTCCACCCGCTCTTGGTGTCGGTGCTGCGGAGGAATTCCAGGTAGGGGCCGACGCCTTTGGCGGAGCGCATGGTCGCGTGGTCATCGGTGACCTCGTGCAGCGTCCAGTCCATCGCCTCGTCCCAGAACCGGGCCATCTCTCGTGGGTCGGCGCAGTCGATGACGACCGCGGCGATCGGCCCGGTGTCCCGGTAGACCGGGCGGGGCTCCAGGACGCAGAACTCGTTGCCCTCCGGGTCGGCCATGACCGTCCAGGGGACGTCGCCCTGACCCACGTCGGCGAGCGTCGCGCCGAGATCCATCAGGCGTGCGACCAGCTCCGCCTGATGGGCGGTCGAGGTGGTGGCCAGATCAAGGTGCACCCGGTTCTTGACCGTTTTGGGTTCCGGACGGGCGATGATGTCGATACAGACGGCCGTGGGGTCGGGGTAGGCGAACCCGATGGGTTCGAGGTTGGTCACACCGGGTCCCTCGCTGTCGACACCCCAGCCGAGTGCCTCCGCCCAGAACCGGCCGAGCACGGAGTCGTCCTGGGCCTTCATATTGATCTGCACAAGTCGTGTCGCCATGCCACAAATTCTAAAAGCCACCGCCGGCCATTTTTTTAAGGGGCGCTGGGAACTGCGCGAAAGCCCACGACGCGTGGTCTAAGGGGCGTGGGGCTGTATCGATGTGCGGCTCCGCCGCGTGGGCGCGACAAGCCACAACGCACCCGCACCCGCCGAACAACACGAACCCCCACGGCGAAAAGGCGCCCCTGCCCAAGCCAACGCAGTGCCATGGCACCCGGCCCGCACGTCGCTGCGGGAGCGTGCGGACCGGGGCCGTCAAGGGAGCCCAGCGAAGAAAGGAAGGGCTCAGCGCGCCGCGAGCGCACGCGCCCCGCTGGCCTCCGCATGCGCGTCCATGCGTTCGGCGGCCAGAATCGCGGCGGCCGTGTCGGCCCGGGAGGCCGCGACGACCAGGGCCCGCCCGGCGAGCGCGTGGGCGCGCCGGTGCAGGGCGGCGAGATCGGGGGAGGCGGTCGGGGCGGGGGCCGAGGCACGGACCGGCGTACTGCCCCGGCGCAACCGGCTCACCTGCCCGGCGAGGCGCTCGGCGGCGGTGTCCAGGTCGGCGGAGGGCGCCAGGGCGCGCAGCTCGTCGGTCGCCGTCAGGAGTGCGGTGAGATGGACGGCCAACTGGATGTCCAGCTCGTCCTCGCGCGACCTGTGAGGGAAGTCCGAGGCGATGCCGGTCGGCGCGCTGCGGGCGGTGCGGGCGCTGTGCACCGGCGGGGTGCGGATCGGTTCGTACATGGGAGCTGGCCTCCTGTGCGCTGACAGGAAACCATCCTAGCTTGGATTCAGTCTAAAGTTGAGCGCGCTCGTGAAAAGTGGTGCCGATGAGGTTTAGGGCTGGCTGTAGCCGTCCAGGAAGGTGCCGATCCGGGTCACCGCGTCACGCAGGTCGCCGACCGTGGGCAGGGTCACGACCCGGAAGTGATCCTGTTCGGGCCAGTTGAAGCCCGTACCGTGCACGACCATGATCTTCTCGCGGCGGAGCAGGTCCAGGACCATCCGCCGGTCGTCCTTGATCTTGAAGACGTTCGGGTCGAGACGCGGGAAGAGGTACAGAGCGCCCTTGGGCTTCACGCAGCTGACGCCCGGAATCTGGGTGAGCAGCTCGTACGCGACGTCCATCTGCTCCTTGAGCCGCCCGCCCGGCAGCACCAGGTCGTTGATGGTCTGGCGTCCGCTGAGCGCGGCGACGACACCGTGCTGACCTGGCATGTTCGCGCACAGGCGCATGTTCGCGAGGATCGTCAGGCCCTCGATGTACGAGTCGGCGTGCGCGCGGGGCCCGGAGATCGACATCCAGCCGACCCGGTAACCGGCGACGCGATACGCCTTCGACATGCCGTTGAAGGTGAGCGTGAGGAGATCGGGGGCGATCTTCGCGGTCGAGGTGTGTGTGGTGCCGTCGTACAGGATCTTGTCGTAGATCTCGTCCGAGCAGACGAGGAGGTTGTGGCGGCGGGCGATGTCCGTCAGTCCCCGGAGCATGGCGTCGTCGTACACCGCGCCCGTCGGGTTGTTCGGGTTGATGATGACGATCGCCTTGGTGCGGTCGGTGACCTTGCGCTCGATGTCCGCGAGGTCCGGCATCCAGTCGGCCTGCTCGTCGCAGCGGTAGTGGACCGCCGTACCGCCGGAGAGGGAGACGGCCGCCGTCCACAGCGGGTAGTCCGGGGCGGGTACGAGGACCTCGTCGCCGTCGTCGAGCAGGGCCTGCATCGCCATCACGATCAGCTCGGAGACGCCGTTGCCGACGAAGACGTGTTCGACGTCCGTCTCGATGCCGAGGGTCTGGTTGTGCATGACGACCGCCCGGCGCGCCGCCAGCAGCCCCTTCGCGTCCCCGTACCCATGGGCCGACGACACGTTGCGGAGGATGTCCTCCAGGATCTCGGGCGGCGCCTCGAAACCGAAGGCCGCCGGGTTCCCGGTGTTCAGCTTGAGGATCCGGTGCCCCGCCGCCTCAAGCCGCATCGCCTCTTCGAGAACCGGGCCCCGGATCTCGTAACAGACGTTGGCGAGCTTGGTCGACTGGATCAGCTGCATGGCGAGAGTTTACGGCGGGGTAACGCTCGGGGCGTGGTGTTATCCGCCACGTGGGACGGGGGCCTGTCGATTCCCAAGATCGGCGAGTCGGCGATCGTTCAAACATTCGTGGAAGGGCGAACGAATGGCGATGAACCGCGAGTACTCGTCCGATCTCCCGATCTCCACCCCAGCGGATTCATACCGGGCCGGACACCGCCCCGGCCAGGTGATGGCCGATCGGCTCGGCGGCCCCCCGCCACTCGGCGGGGGTGGTCCGGAAGGTTGCCAGACGCGGCACGGCGTCCGAACCGGCGACTTTGAGCACATGACCCAGATCGAGATCTCGCACGAATCGTCACCGCCGCGGCACGCGGCACCGGTTGAGCCCGCGGGCATGGTCGAGCAGAGGCCGTCGATGGGGCGGTTGGTCGGGGTGGACCTGGCCCGCGCGCTGGCGGTGTTCGGCATGTTCGCGGTACACGTCGCCCCGGCGCCCGAGGATGTGAGCGGCTTCAGCGGCCGGCTGCTGGAACTGGCCTTCGGCAGGTCGTCGGTCCTGTTCGCCACCCTCGCCGGGTTCTCGCTGATGCTGATCGCGGGCCGTCGGGAGCCGAAGGCCGGGCTGGCCGGCCGGCAGGCGAAGGCCCGGATCGTGATCCGCGCCCTGGTCCTGCTGGTACTGGGCACCGCGCTGACGATCCTCCAGAACGGGATCCTGGTGATCCTCGCCTTCTACGGGGTGTACTTCCTGCTGGCACTGCCCCTGGTCGGACTGCGGGCCAGGACCCTCGCGATCATCGCGGCCGTACTCGCCGTCGTCGCGCCGCAGGCGGCGTTCGGTCTCAAGCAACTGCTGAGCGCGTCGCTCACGCAGAGCATCAACTCGTACGACCCGATAGCCCGGCTCGGAGGCGACGGTCTGCTCGGTCTGCTGCTCAACGGTACCTATCCGGTGATCACCTGGATGCCGTACGTGATCGCGGGCATGGCGCTGGCCCGGCTCGACCTGGCCGCCGGCGTGGTGCAACGACGGCTCGTCGCGCTCGGCGCCGCGCTGATGGCGCTCGGATACGGTGTCGCCTGGCTGCTGCCCAAGCTGTTCCCGGCACTTCAGGCACACCAGGCCGGTCCGAGCGAGGCGGAGAAGGCCAGTGTGAAGGACCTCTTCGCGAACGTGGATCCGAGTTCCCTGAAACCGGGATCGGCGGCCTTCGAGGCCATCCAGGCCAACTTCAACGCCATCCGGGACAGGCTTGACGCGAGCTCGAACACGGCCCTGGACCTGCTGAGGTCCGATTCGCACAGCGGTACGACCTTCGACATCGTCGGCAGCCTCGGTGTGGCGATCGTCGTGCTCGTCTGCGCGACCGTGGCCATGGACCGGCTGCCGTGGCTGCGCCGGCTGGTGAGCCCGCTGGTTGCCGTGGGCACCATGTCCCTGACGCTCTACGTCGCCCACGTCGCGGCCTACGCCATGCTGCCCGACGGGGCCACCAAAACCTTTGTGCCGCTGTTCGGGTTCATCGCCGGGGCGATCCTGTTCGCCACCGTCTGGTCGCGCTTCTTCCGTCGCGGACCGCTGGAATACCTGCTCAACAGCACCACCAAACTGGCCAAGTTCGTCCGGTGAGACGCGGTGTGTCAAGGGGGCGCTCGCCCTTCACTCGCAAGAGGCCGGCCCTGGCCGAGCCCGGATACGATGACCACGGCCCCTGTCCTCGGGTACGGTCGGCGCCGGTCACGGGCTACCGGTCAGCACCACCGCACCGCCGTGGCTGCTGATCCCGGCCTGTGCGGCCCGGACGCGGCTGCGCTCATCGGTCGGGTGACCGCCCGGCTCGCCGGTCACCGTCGTCGTGGAGGTGCCGTGGCTGGTTGGGCGAGACTCGCCGAGGTCGTCATCGCAGAGGCGGTGACGACCTGGCAGTACCTGGCACGGCAGGGCAGGTTGCTGCTGGCGTGGTCGTTGTTCCTGCCCGTCACGGCGATCGTCATCGGCGTCGTCAACGTGCCTGGGCGGCCCGCCACGGCGATCGGCCTGCTTGCCGCCTCGGTCGCCCTGCTCTGCCGATTCACCCGGCCGATCCCCTCGCTGCTGGTCGGGTTCGTCGTCACCGTGATGGCGTTGATCTGGCCGAGTGTGACCCTGTCGGCCCTTCTGTGGCCGGTGAGCGTGATGCTCACCTATGCGGTGGGCCGCCAGGTGCCGGACATTCGCCGCGCCGTGGCCGCTTTGGCGCTCGCCACCGGCGTGCAATCCGCGGCCAACCTTGTCGAACTTCTCGCAGCACCGGAGGTCGGTCTGGAGGATGCCGGCCCGATCGTTGTCGTCACTGTGCTGTTGGTGGTGCTGCCGGGCGCCATCGGCCTGATGCAGGGGGAGCGAGCCCGGGCCATGGACGCTCTGCATGAGAGCAACGTACTGCTGGAACGCGCCAACCAGCTCGGCGAGTCGCAGGCCCGGATGCAGGAGAGGGCGCGCATCGCCGGCGAGATGCACGATCTGCTCGGGCATCGGCTGAGCCTGATCGTCCTGTACGCCGGGGCCCTGGAGATGCGCACCCGCACCGCGGCCCCGGAGATCAACGAGCAGGCCGACCTGCTACGGACCACCTCCCGGACCGCACTCGACGAGCTTCGCACCGTGCTGGGCATCCTGCGCATCGACGGCGCCGAACGACCGGACGGCGCCGAATCGGTGGTCGGCACTCGCGAGGATGTCAGCAACCTGGTCGCCGAGGCACAGCATGCGGCCCTGCCCATCACGCTGTCCTGGCGGGGCGACGACCTCACCGACGCCGACGTCGGCATCCGCCGAGCGGTGAACCGCATCGTGCGCGAAGCCCTCACCAACGTGCACAAGCACGCCCCGGGCGCACCAACGCGGCTGACCGTCACCGTCGACACCGAAAAACTCACCATCGACGTACGCAACGCCGCCCGCCCGCCCGCCGTTCCGCCGCCCAGCAGCGGCCTGGGGCTGGTCGGCCTTCGCGAACGCGTCCGCCTGGCCGGCGGTGAGTTCACCGCCGGCGCGGACCCGATCACCGGCGACCACACGGTCACCGCCGAGCTTCCCCTGCGCCTCGGAAGCCCGGGCACAAGGAGCCCGGCCATCGATCGATCCGCTCCGGCCGACCGGCAGATGCTCCCGTCCCGTGCCGGGGCCGGGGACGTGCCCTTCCACGACGCATCCCGGAGGAAGACCAAGACGGCCTTCCTCGCCCTCGCCGCCGTCGCCGTCCTGGTCTGCGGCGGCCTCGGTTTCCGCGCCTACTACTCCGGGTCTGCCGTCTCGCCACAGACCTACCAGCAGATCAAGATCGGCGACACCCGGGACAGGGTGCGCGAGCTGACCGGCGGCGACAGCATGATCGCCCGCGCAGCGGACCGGGCTGAGCAGCCGGCGGCGCCGGCCGGCACCACGTGCTGGTACGCGTCGGCCGAGGGCTTCGAGAGCGTGTTCCGGTTCTGCTTCAAGGACGCCAAGCTCACACAGAAGCGCGAGATTCGGACGCCTTAGGACGAGGCGGATGGGGATGCGGATCAGGAACGGCTGTCCGGCGGAAGGATTCCGGCGTCGTGCGCCAGGATGGCCGCCTGGACCCGGTTGGTGCAGTCAAGTGCGGAGAGGATGCGACTGACGAGGGACTTGGCGGTGCCTTCGCTGACCAGCAGCGCCTTGGCGATCTCACCGTTCGAGCAGCCCTCGCGGAGCAGGAACAGCACGTCGCGCTCGCGGTCGGTCAGGGCCGCGACACGGCGCCGCGCCTCGTCGGCCTGGCTCAGGTCGCGGCTGACGTAACGTTCGATCAACTGCCTGGTGACCCGGGGCGACAGGACGGGCTCACCGGCCGCCGCCACCTGGACAGCCCTGATCAGGTCTTCGGGCGGGGTGTCCTTGAGGAGAAACCCCGCAGCGCCGCAGCGCAACGCCCGGGTGACGTACTCCTCCTCGCCGAACGTGGTCAGCATGACCACGTTCGTCCGCGGTGCCACCTTTCTCATCTCGACGGCTGCGGCAAGCCCGTCGACGCCGGGCATACGAATGTCCAGCAGCGCCACGTCGATGAGGTGTCTGCGAGCGAGCTCGACGGCGTCGGCACCGTTGTTCGCCTCGGCCACGATCTCGATGTCATCGGCGAGTTCGAGCACGAGGCGGATCCCGGCGCGGATCAACGCCTCGTCGTCGGCCAAGAGCACGCGAATCACTTGTTGTCCCTGTCGCTCAGTCCTCAGCCGCCGAACTCTCCATCACTGACGGCCACGTTGAAGGCGTTCCACTCCGTGGGGGTGAAGAAGAGGATAGGGCCGTGGGGGGCCTTGCTGTCGCGTATCGCGCGGCCGCCGTCGGCGGTTTGGGCTATCTCTACGCAGTCGTCGTTGGCACCCATCCCGGAAGCCGAAGACTTCCTGAAGGCCGTGACGATGTTCCGGTTCCTACTCACTTGCCGCTTCTTCCTGGGAGATGCCGTCTGCGGTCTGCCGGAGGAACGCGAGGCTTTCATCGGGACTCAGCGCTGCGGACCGCAGCGCGTCGAAGGCATGCCCATAGCGCGCCAGCTCTTCGTCGTCGTCGACGATCAACATGCCTCCCAACGCGTCGAGAGCGATGGCCTCGGGAGCCCACACCTCGTCGAACGAGAAGGCGACGAAGGGGCCGACGACCCTCGCCGCTGCCCACTGGCTCTGCGGCAGGATCTGGACCGTCGTGCTCTTCCGGCGCGCGATCTTGACGATGTACTCGATCTGCTTACGGTGATCCGAACCCGGCATCGGGGAAGTGAGCGCGGGCTCCCAGATGACGGCGGCGATGCGCGTGCCCGCCTCCTCGACGGTCCGGCGTCGCTCCTGACGGATCTTGAGAGCCTCTTTGATCATCTCCTCCGGCATCGCCATGGGATTGCCCTCGAAGAGCGCCCGCGTGTACTCGGGGATCTGCAGGATTCCGGGGATGAACATGGTCTGCCAGGTGCGGATGAAGGACGCGTCCGCCTCCAGCGTCACGAAGTCGGTGAAGCCGTCCTTGAGTGTCGTCTGGTAATTCGCCCACCAGCCGCGCTTGTTGCTCTGGCGCGCCAGACTCTCGAGCCGGACGCGCTGTTCCGCGTCATGGATCTGATAGAGGTCCAGCAGGATGCGTACGTCCCCTACGCGCGCGGGCGACAGCCCCGACTCCAGTCGGCTGATCTTGGACGTGGAGCAACCGACCGCTTCGGCCGCGTCCTTCAAGTCGAAGCGAAGGCTCTCGCGGTGCTTGCGCAGCGCGGTTCCGAGCCGTCGGCCGCGAATCGCAGGCCGTCCGTCTGATGACATTCAGCCCCCTTTCTTGATGCAGGTTCTCAGTCTGCCTGGCGACTCAGCGTGGTCGCCAGCGTGTTGATGCACCACTCTCGCGCAAGCTTGCGTGGTGATTCATTGCGTGGCTCCACTATCCCACGCTACCTTCATTGCGTGACCGTCCGTTCCTGAATCGGTGCGGAGGGTGACTGGTTCCGCGTGTCCGCAACCGCAACCCGCAGGAGGCCGCATGTCCGGGCGCACGCACAGCAAAAGGTTCCGTTTGCGGAAGGGCTCGGTGCCGGTCGCCCGCGCGCACGTTCGCTCGATACTCACCCTCTGGCTGCTCGGCGAACTCGCCGACGACGCCGAGTCGATCGTCGGCGAGCTGGCCGCCAACGCCGTCGTGCACGCCAAGGGGATCGGCGAGTTCTTCGAGGTGGGGCTGCGCCGCCGCGACGGCGTACTGGTCGTCGAGGTGTCCGACTCGTTCCAGTGGCGGATGCCGGTACGGGGCGACGCGGATCCCGACGACACCTGCGGGCGCGGGCTCGTCCTCGTCGAGGGGCTGTCCGACAAGTGGGGCGTGCGGCCCCGGGAGTCCGGCAAGACGGTCTGGGCCCACCTGGCCATCAACCGTGGGGGAGTGGCGTGTTGAACGCGTGGCCCGCCCCGCCCGTCGCCTTCGACGTCGGCTGTGTGGCGTACAGCGTCCCTGGCCGTTCGCTGTACGAACTCGGCGGCCACCGCGCCAACTCCGCCTGGCTCGCCATGGTTTGGCTGGTGCGGCGGGCCGGTGACATCGCCGACCAGCTCGACCCGCCCGCCGACGCTCCGGTGCGGGCGTGGACGTCCGACGGCCAGGAGCACGCCCGAGCCCTGCTGCGGCTCGGACGGCAGGAGACGTACGCCTACACGATCCACGACGGCGACGTGCGGTACGTACTCGCCGCCGCCCCCGTTGTCCTCGTATGCCACGACGCCGCCCGGGAGGCGACATGCGCCGCAGCCTGATGCACCGCCCCGCGTCCGGCCTTCGGCAGGGCTGGTGGTGCGAGTTCAGCGCGTACTCGATGGCGGACGGCCGTGAAGCCGGGGCGAGACTCCGGGCGCACGCGGTCGATACTCCGCAACGGGCGCTGGTGTGGATGCGCCTCGCTGTGCGCCCACTGCTCTCGGCCTTCGACCCCGAGGACGCCGAGCGGGCGTACCGGTGGTTCGACCACGGTCAGTGGGAGGCGGTCATGCGGCTCAGGGCCGGTGAACCGTACGCGTTCGTCGCGTCCTCGGGGGACACGCGTGTCGAGTGGTCCGCCCGGCCTGTGCTGTTCCTGCCTTTGGCCCCCGCCGACGGGGGTCGGGGCTGTCCCTGTCCGCGCCCCTGAGCGGCCGTTCGCGACGCGGATTCGGCCTGGATGTCAGTGGCATGTGGTTCGCTGCCGACATGACTCAGGACCAGGACCGGGATCAGGGCCGGGAGACCGTCGAATTCGAATCCGCCGAGGCGTTCGAGGCGTGGCTCGGTGCGAACCACGCAGACTCGCCCGGCATCTGGCTCAAGCTGCGCAAGAAGGGCCCCGGAATCGTGGCCCTGGACTACGCCCAGGCGCTCGACGTGGCGCTCTGCTACGGCTGGATCGACGGTCAGAAGGCCGCGTTCGACGATCAGTGGTGGTTGCAGCGGTTCACGCCGCGCAGGGCGCGCAGCCGGTGGTCCAAGGTCAACCGGGACAAGGTGGCCGCCTTGATCGAACAGGGCCGGATGCGTCCGGCGGGGCAGGCGGAGATCGACCGGGCCAAGGCGGACGGCCGCTGGGATGCGGCGTACGACAGCCCGAAGAACGCCACGGTGCCCGACGACCTCGCGGCGGCCCTGGCCGCGAACCCGGCCGCGGCGGCGTTCTTCGAAACCCTGAACGGGGCGAACCGCTACTCGATCCTCCACCGCGTCCAGGAGCCGAAACGGGCCGAGACGAGGGCGCGCCGGATCGAGAAGTTCGTGGCGATGCTGGCGGCCGGGGAGAAGCCGCACCCGTAGGGGCGCCCCTTCACCTGAGGTGGGAGGCCTGAGGTCGGAGGCCGGAGGCAACGCGGGCGCCCGATCCGACGTCTGCCAAGCGGAGAACAAACTGGGCGGACCATCCCCCACTCTGTGAAGGGAGCCCGCTGGTGCTCATAGGACTGCTGACCGCCGTCGCCGCCTCGATCTGTTACGGCACGGGATCCGTACTGCAGGCCGTGGGCTCCCGAAAGTCCGCCCGGCGCGAGGCGGCCACGGCGGGGCAGACCACCCAGCACGGCGGGCCGAGCCTGGCGTCGACCGCGAACGCCGCGATGACCTGGGAGTTCATCGTCGGCACGATCCTGGACTTCGTCGGCTTCGGCCTCGGCGCGCTCGCCGCCCGCCTGCTCCCGCTGTTCCTCTCCCAGACCGTGATCAGCGCCAACCTGGTCATCACGGCCGTCCTCAGCGTGCGGCTGCTCGGCATCCGGCTGACCCGCGCGGAGTGGACCTCGATCGGTGTGGTCTGCTCGGCCCTGGTGCTGCTGGCGAGCGCGGCGGGCCCGGAGGGCAGCGGGCGCACCCCGATCGCGACGCACTGGTGGCTGCTCGCGGTCTCGGTGCTGCTGATGCTCGGCGGCACGGTCCTCGTACGGGTGCTCGGTGCCCGGGCGGCGATCCTCGCGGGCCTCCTGTCGGGCCTCGGCTTCGGCGCGCTCGGGATCGGGGTGCGGATCCTGAACGGCATCGACCCCTTCGACCTTGGCGCGCTCCTGACGGACCCGGCCCTGTACGCGGTCCTCGTGGCCGGCGTCGGCGGCATGTACCTGCACACGGTCGCACTTCAGCTCGGCTCGGTGAACGGCGCGACGGCGGCGCTCGTGGTCGGCGAGACCGTGGTGCCGGGGATGATCGGCGTGTGGTGGCTGGGCGACGCCTCCCGCCCGGGCTTCGCCTGGCTGGCCGTCCTCGGCTTCGTGCTGGCGGTCACGGGCGCGGTGGCGGTGGCTTGGTTCGGCGCCCCGGAGGGGCATGGGGCGGAGCCGGAGGGTCATGGGTCGGAGCCCGCACGCGTTCCGTCGAGCGAGACGCCCGTCGGCTCCTCGACCCCGTCGTAGAACACGCCCCAACACCCCCTCACACCCCTCTCACGACCACCCCATGCGCACAATCCCGCCAACTCCCGGCCGGAAATGGTTCCTTGCCCCAGCAGCCCCTCCAGCATCACAATGCGCATGACAAAACGCGAACAGGAAATGAGCGGCCGGAAAACCTCCGGTCGCTTCTTCGTACGAGGGGACCCCCACATGAGCAAGCCTCTCCTTGCCGCGCTCGCAGCCCTGGTGATCACCGGGGCCGGAGCGGCACCCGCGCTCGCCGCGCAGGCCGAACCGTCCGCGCCCGCCGCGCAGAGCGCCGCCACCGCCACCAAGGCGGCTCCGGCCACCAAGGCCGCGCCGGCCGTCCGTGCCGTGAACTTCGCCGGTACCGTCTCGCTCTCCAACTGTTCCGGCTCCCTCATCCGCTTCCCGAACTCCGCGGCCAACGACCCGGCACTGGTCATGTCCAACGGGCACTGCCTGGAGACGGGCTTCCCGGCGGCCGGTGAGGTCATCGTCGACCAGCGGTCCACCCGTACCTTCGGGCTGCTCAACGCCTCGGCCACCCGTGTCGCCACCCTGCGCGCCAGCAAGATCGCGTACGCGACGATGACCGACACGGACGTGTCGATCTACCAGCTCACGACCACCTACGCGGCGATCAAGAGCTCGTACAACATCAGCCCGCTCACGGTCAACGACACCCACCCGGTCGTCGGCACCCCGATCACCGTCGTCTCCGGCTACTGGAAGCGGACGTACGCCTGCAACGTCGACGGCTTCGCCTACCGCCTCAAGGAAGGCGAGTGGACCTGGAAGGACTCGGTCCGCTACACCCCCGCCTGCAAGACCATCGGCGGTACCTCGGGCTCGCCGGTCGTCGACAACGCCACCGGCAATGTCGTCGCCGTCAACAACACCGGCAACGAGGACGGGGCGCGGTGCACGGACAACAACCCGTGCGAGGTCGACGCCGACGGCACGGTGACCGTGCGCGAGGGCATCAACTATGCCCAGGAGACGTACCAGATACCGGCCTGCTTCGGTGTGGGCAACAAGCTGGACCTCGGTGCTGATGGTTGCACCTTGCTGAAGCCGTAGCGCTCTGTGGGGGGTGGATCTGTCGTTGCGCGACCTGCTGCTTCGTTGTGGCTGGTCGCGCAGTTCCCCGCGCCCCCAGGGGGTTGGGGTGGGCGTTCGTTACCTGGGATTCCGGCGGATCGCCCGCCCCGCCAGTACGTCCGTCCTGCGGCCGTTCTCCATCACGAACCGGCCGTCGATCAGGACGTACGGGATGCCTGTCGGCGGTGTGCGCGGGTTCTCGTACGTTGACCCCGCCGCCACCGTCGTCGCGTCGAACAGGACCAGGTCCGCCCGGTAGCCCTCGCGGATCAGGCCCCTGTCCGGGAGCCGTAGCCTTGCCGCCGGGCGGGATGTCAGGTGGGCCACGCATTCCTCCATGGAGAGGACGCCCAACTCCCGTACGTAGCGGCCCAGATACTCCGGGAACGTGCCGTAGGCGCGCGGGTGCGGTTTCGTGCCCTGGAGGATGCCGTCCGAGCCGCCCGTGTGGGCGCGGTGGCGCATGATCGCGCGGACGTTCTCCTCGTGGCCCACGTGCTGGAGGATCGTCGTGCCCAGGCGGTCGGCCAGGAGGAGATGGCGGGCCGTCGTCCAGGGGGTTTCCGCTCTCGCGTCCGCCGACTCCAGGACCGTACGGCCGACGAAGTCGCCCAGCGCCGGGTCCGTCACCCCCGAGATCTCGACCGTGTTCCAGTCGACCGGCACCCCGTGGCAGCCGTCCGCGCCGACGATCTCCAGGTCGTGGCGGATTCGCTCGGCCGTGTCGGCGTCCGTCAGGCGGCGCAGGATCTCCTCCGGGCCGCCCTCGCTCGCCCAACTCGGCA
Organism: Streptomyces graminilatus; assembly: GCF_001418565.1. Classification (GTDB taxonomy): domain Bacteria; phylum Actinomycetota; class Actinomycetes; order Streptomycetales; family Streptomycetaceae; genus Streptomyces; species Streptomyces graminilatus. Next base: position 45,531 of record NZ_LIQQ01000025.1, read on the forward strand.
GCAGCGCCATGAGGGTTGTGGAGCCGGGAGTGTAAGGGTACGTGTCCAGGGTCAGGTCCGCGCCGGCCGCCAGCGCCTCGTCGAGCAGCGCCAGCAGTTCCGGTGCCCTGCCCTCGTTCACGCCGAAGTTCATGGTGGCGTGGGCCAGATGGAGCGCGCAGCCCGCCTCGCGGGTCAGCTCCACCATCTCCGCGTACGCCTCCAGTGCCCCCGCCCCGTACGAGCGGTGGTGCGGGCAGTAGTAGCCGCCGTACGACGCCACCACCCGGCAGAGTTCGGTCAGTTCGGCGTCCTTGGCGTACATGCCGGGCGTGTACGTGAGCCCCGACGACATGCCCACCGCGCCCTGCTCCATCCCCTCCGCGACCAACTGCCGCATCCGGTCCAGCTCCTGGGGTTTCGCCTCCCGGTCCTCCCAGCCGACCGCGAGCATCCGTACCGTGCCCTGCGGGATCAGATAGGCCGCGTTGACGGCGATGCCCTCGCCGTCGAAACCGTGGTCCAGGCGGTCCAAGTACTCGCCCACGGAACGCCAGTCGAAGTCGATGCCGTCGCCGTGGCCGTTCCAGCCGGTGATCGCGCGGCGGACCTCGGCGAGGGTCCGGTCGTCGACCGGGGCGTACGACAGCCCGTCCTGGCCCAGGACTTCGAGGGTCACTCCCTGCGCCGCCTTGGCGCTGTGGTCGGGGTCCCGGAGCAGGGCCAGGTCGCTGTGGGCGTGCATGTCGATGAAGCCGGGGGAGAGGGTCAGGCCCTCCGCGTCCAACTCCCTTCGCGCCCTGGGGCGTTGACAGCCCGCAGCCGCCGCCTCCTGGACGATCCCGACGATCCGGCCGGCGTCGATCACCACATCCGCGCGGTAGGACGGGCCGCCGGAGCCGTCCACGACGTCCGCGTCCCGAATGACCAGGTCTTCCACCCCGGGCCTCCTGTGCCTAGAAACTTGCCTGGAAGCGTGTCTAGAAGCGTGCCTAGAAGAACGTACGGATGTAGTCGACGACCGTCCCGTCCGCCTCCGCGACCGGGATCAGCGGCCACTTGTCGAAGGACGTGCAGGGGTGGGACAGGCCCAGGCCCACCCAGTCGCCGACCTCCAGGTCCGCTTCCGGGGCAGTACTCAGCCAGGCGTGCTGGTCGGACAGCCCGGTGACCGAGATGCCGATGGCGGGCCGCTCCCCGGCGCCCTCCCTCCGTACGACCTGGGGGACCGGCAGGTCCAGGTCGTACGCCGCGTCCCGCTTGCCCGCGTTCACGAAGGCCTGCTCGGGGGTGGGGCGGGAGACGACCTGCGTCCACAGGCGGAAGGCGGGCTCCAGAGCGCCCTCCTCGGGCACCCGGTTGAAGGGGGTGACCTCGCGATAGCGGCCGTCGTCGTGCGAGACGTACGCCCCCGAGCGCAGCAACTTCAGTACGGGGAGCGACAGTTCGGGGATCTCCGTGAAGACGTCGGCGACCGCGTCGAACCAGGCGCTGCCGCCCGCGCTCACGATGATCTCCCCGGCCCCCACCTCGAACCGCCCCGCCTTGTCGAACTCCGCCGCCAGTGCCACCAGCCGCCGCAGCCACGCCCGTACCCGCTCGGGGTCCGCCTGCGGCACCTCGCCCTCGTACCCCGCGACCCCGACCAGCCGCAGCGTCGGTACGGCGGCCACCGCGTCCGCGACCGCCGCGCACTCCGCCTCCGTGCGCACGCCCGTCCGGGCGCCCTCCCCGGCGCCGAGTTCGACGACCACGTCCAGCGGACGGCCGCCCGCACCCGCCCCGGCCATCGCCTCCGTCAGAGCCGCGTCCATCAGTTCCACCCCGCGCACGGAGTCGACGTAACAGACGAAGTGGAAGCCGGGGTCGGCGGCCAGTTCGGCGGCGATCCAGCGCAGGGCCGCCGGGTCCACCAACTCGTTCGCCAGGACCACTCGTTGGACGCCGAAGGCGCGGGCCACGCGTACCTGGTGGGGGACCGCGAGGGTGATGCCCCAGGCGCCGTGCTCGATCTGGCGGTGGAAGAGCTGGGGGGCCATGGAGGTCTTGCCGTGCGGGGCGAACGCGAGGCCGTGCCGGGCCGCGTACGTCTCCATCAGCTCCAGGTTGTGGGTGAGGCGCTCGGCGGAGAGGGTCAGTACGGGGGTGCTGAAGCCGCCGGTGAAGAGGTTGCGGCGCTGAGCGGCCAGCTCGCCGACGGTCAGCCCGTCCGCGTCCGGCGGGAGGCCCTTGAAACGGGCGTCCACGCGCTCGGCCGCCAGCCCGGCGAGCGAGGTGAGTGCGGTGAGTGTCCCGGTGGTCTCACTGCTCTCGGTTCCCATGGGGCCTCCCTGGTCGGATGCGTTGCGTCATCTGCAATGGCCATTGCGTATATCGCTCACCGCTGTCTAACATCTCGCCAACGCGGGGTCAACGGAGCTACCGCCTCTCCACGGCCTCTCCACCGCCTCTCCCGCCTCACCGAGGAGCTACGACGATCGTGACCAGCAACGGAACCGGTAACGGAACCGGCAACGGAGCCGACAACGCCCCTGACGTCGTGGACGTCGTCGCGCTCGGCGAGTCCATGGTCACCTTCCTGCCCTCCCGGCCGGGCCGCCTCGCCGACGTACCGTCCTTCGCGCGGGGCATCGGCGGCGCCGAGTCCAACCTGGCCTGCGCCCTCGCCGCCGCCGGCCACTCCACCCGCTGGATCAGCCGCGTCGGCGCCGACGGCTTCGGCGACCACCTGGTCGAGGCGATCGGGTCGTACGGGGTCGACGTGGCGTCCGTACGCCGTGATCCGGCACGTCCGACGGGCGTGTACTTCCGTACCGCCGGGGACCGGGCGACCGACGCCCACGAGGTGGCGTACTACCGGGCGGGGTCGGCGGCCTCGGCGATGTCGACGCAGAACCTGGATCTGGCGGCCGTGCGGGCGGGGCGGGTGCTGCACCTGTCCGGGATAACCGCGGCCCTGTCCGGTGACTGTCTCGACCTGCTGTGGGAGCTGACCGAGCCCGGGGCGGACCGGCCGGTCGTCTCGTTCGACATCAACTTCCGGCCCAGGCTGTGGGCCGACGGCGACAGCCCCAAGGTTCTGCTGGAGCTGGCGCGACGGGCCGACATCGTCTTCGTCGGGGCCGACGAGGCGGAGGACGCCTGGGGGCTGGAAGGGGAGCGTGCCATCGCGGACGCGCTGCCCGAGCCCGGTCTCGTGGTCGTCAAGCAGGGCGAGGGCGTGACCGTCGCCTTCGGCAAGGACACCGATGCCGTCCGCGTGCCGGCGCCCCGCGTCGACGTCGTCGCGGCGGTGGGCGCCGGGGACGCCTTCGCCGCCGGGTTCCTCTCCGCCACCCTTCGCGACCTCCCCGTACGGGACCGCATCCGGCACGGCCACCTCATGGCCGCCGCCGCCCTCACCTCCCCCGGCGACCTGGCCGCACCGCCCGCCCGCGACCACGCCGACCGGCTGGTGGCTCTCGACGACAAGGTGTGGGAGACGCTCCGGCTCGGCCCCGGCTGGACGGAAGAGGCGCAGGCCCCCAAGGGGGCAGGCACCGAGTGAGCCAGACCGTCGACCGCGCGCTGAGCATCCTGCCGCTGCTCGCCGAGGGCCCCGCCGACCTCGGCCAGGTCGCCGACCGGCTCGGCGTCCACAAGTCCACCGCGCTACGGCTGCTGCGTACCCTGCACGAACACGGACTTGTCTACCGCCAGTCCGACCAGCGCTACCGGCTCGGCGCCCGTCTCTTCGCGCTCGCCCAGGAAGCCGTCGAGAACCTCGACATCCGCGAGATCGCGCACCCCCACCTCGTACGCCTCAACGAGCACTGCGGGCACACCGTCCACCTCGCCGTGTACGCCGAGGGCGAGGTCCTCTACATCGACAAGGTCGAGAGCCGCTACCCGGTGCGCATGTACTCGCGGATCGGCAAACCCGTCGCCATCACCGTCGCCGCCGTCGCCAAGCTGCTCCTCGCCGATCTGCCGGAGCCCGAGCGGCGTGCCGTCGCCGACAAGCTCGACTACCCCCTGTACACCTCCCGCTCCACCCCCAACGCGCCCGCTTTCCTACGGGAGTTGGAGAAGGCGCGCGAGCAGGGCTGGGCCGCCGACCTCGGCGGTCACGAAGAGTCCATCAACTGCGTCGCCGCCCCCATCAGCGGTACCGACGGACGCGTGGTCGCCGCCATGTCCGTCTCCGCCCCCAACGTCGTCGTCACCGCCGAACAACTCCTCGCCCTGCTCCCGCTGCTGCGGCGTACGGCCGACGCCATCAGCGGCGAGTACTCCGGCAGGGCCACCACGCCCGCAAAGGACAACGGTTCATGACAGAGAAGTCAGAGATGTCGGAGAAGTCCGAGAAGATCGCTCTCGTTCCCAAGACCCACACCACCCCGCCCGCCAGGTTCTCGCACGGCGTGCGCAAGGGGAACATCCTCCAGGTCGCCGGGCAGGTCGGCTTCCTGCCCGCTGTCGAGGGGCAGCCCCCGACACCCGCCGGCCCGACCCTCGCCGAGCAGACCCTCCAGACGCTCGCCAACGTCAAGTCCATCCTGGAGGAGGGCGGCGCGAGCTGGGACGACGTGATGATGATCCGCGTCTATCTGACGGACGTGGACCACTTCGCCGAGATGAACGCGATCTACAACGCGTACTTCGAGGAACAGGCCCTGACCGCGCCCCCCGCCGCCCGCACCACGGTGTACGTGGGCCTCCCGGCAGGCCTGCTGATCGAGATCGACGCGCTGGCGGTACTGGACAACTAGGGATCTCTCCGCCCGTCCTCCGCCTGTCCTCTGCCCGCTCTCCGGATCTCTCTGGCCCCTGCTGTCCCATGACACAGCAATGTCCGCCATACTTCCGCCTGTGGAGCAGCGCATAGGTTCGAGCAGCAAGCCCCTGGAAACCGCCGCGATCGACCCTGCGGCCATCCCCGGGCTCACTTCACCCGTGCCGGCCGAGCCGGAGGACGGGATTCCGGACCCGGTGGAGGAAGCCGCACCGGAGGAGATCACCACGGAGGCGGACTCAGACACGGATTCGGACACCGGTTCGGACGCGAAGGTGGTCGCGGAGGCGGCCACGGACGCGGAGGCGGCAGCCCCGGAGGCGGCAGCCCCGGAGGCAGCCGCCCCGGACGGGCCCGTCTTCGAGGCTTCCGACCGCCGGGCGAAGATCATCGCCGACCACCGTGGCGTACGGCTCTTCCTGGACGACCAGGAGTGCGAGTTCCGCTGGGACGAGATCGGGGCCGTGGAGACGGAGACGGCACGCTTCGGCAAGCGGTTCACGGTGACGGTCCACACCCCGGACCGCCGCTGGTACCCGGTCGAGATCGAGGCGAAGGCGAAGTCCCAGTTCCAGGAGTGGGAAACGGAACTGGACGCGGTCCTGGACGCCTACTTCGAGGACGCGGACGCGAGCGAGGACGAATCCGGGGCCGCGGCTGAGGGCGAGGTCGAGGACGAGGACGAATCCGAGGTCAAGGCCGCGGAGAGTGCCTCTTAAGGGGCGCGGGGAACTGCGCGACCGGCCACAACGGCCCGCAGTTCCCCACTCACCACCTCAGACCGGCAGGTCCTCTCAGGAGCAGTACTGCGCCTGCTTCCCGATGGACCGGTACATGCAGTCGGAGTTCTCCAGCAACTGCAACACCGCGTCCCGGTTGCGCGCGGTCTCGCGGTCGATCACCTCGTCGGGCGGGTAGAAGCCGCCACCGCCGGACTCCGGATACATCTCGAAGGTGTACGAGAAGATCTTCTGCGTGCCCCAGAGGTAGTCGTCGATCGAGCCGTCCGTGATGTACAGGTCGCTGGACTGCTCGGGCGTGTAGCCGTTGCTGGCGGCCATCTTCCCGCCGACCGTGGCGAAGGCGTCCCGGTCGTCCTGGGTCATGCCCGACGCGGTGTCGGCGGTCGTGTACCCGAAGGGCCACAGCACCAGCTCGCTGTACGTGTGGAAGTCGATGCCGGTCTTGATCTGCTGGACCCCGCCGACGACCCGGCTGCGTACGAAGTCGGCGACCACCTTGACCTCGGGCGCGGACTCGGCCGACTTGCCTCGGTACGTCTCCGACCCGGTCGAGCCGGAGGAGCCGCCGCAGCAGCCGAAGCGGTAGTTCCAGTTGCGGTTGAGGTCCGTACCGACGTTCGACGAACCGCTGTTGGGCTGGCGGTTCTTGCGCCATGACCGGTACGAGCCGGTCGCGATGTCGTACTCGCCGCCGTCCGGGTTGAGGTCCGGGATGATCCAGATCTCGCGGGAGTCGATCATCGCCTTGACCCGGGGGTCGGTGGCGTAGGTGGACGTCAGATTGCGCAGCAGGTAGAGCGCCATCTCTACGGTGAGGTGCTCCCGGGCGTGCTGGTGGTGGGTGAACAGCACCTCGGGCTCGGCCTCGTCGGTGCCGACGTTGTCGCTGAGCTTGATGGCGACGATGTTCCGGCCCGAGTACGAGGTACCGATGACCTGCTGGCTGGCGATGGAGGGGTTCGCCGCGACGATGGAGTTGATCTCCGCCGTCATCTCCGCGTAGTTGTGATAGCGGGAGTCGGCCGAGGGGAAGTCGAACGGCCGTACGTCGCCGGGGCCGTTGGAGCGGTTCGGGGCCGAGCCCAGCAGGGTGATCTGATAGCCGCGCCGGGCCAGTCTTCTGGCCTGGTCGGCGCGGCCCGAGACCACGACGTGCTCCTCGTCGGCCTCGTCCACGGTCACGCCCGACGCCATGATGTCGGTGCGGACGGCGGACGTGGAGTTCGCGAAGTCGATCTCGTACTGGTGGATGTCGTCCGCCGAGGCCGCCGGGCGCTTGGCGCTGGTGGCGGTCGCGGTGGTGCCGGGTGCCGTGGAGGTGACACCGACGGCGAGAGCGAGTGACAGCAGACCGACGGCGGCGGACCGTCTGGCGCCGCGAGCGCCTGAGCCGCGTGTGCGAAGTCGCATGAAGTCTCCTGATTTCTCCGGGAGTTCCGGGTTCTCCGGAAGCTGGGGAGTGGAGCGTGGGGGTGGTTCTTCGGTGCGACGTACTGGTGCGGGTGTGGCGCCATGGTGCTGCTCTGACATGGGCAGGTCAAGACCGCATAAAGGCCGTTGGCGTGAACCGGGCGACAGTGAGCCTCAGTTGGGGGGCGGCTGGAGCTGCTGCCACTTCGAGTCGGTGGCGATCTTCTTGAGCTGGTCGAGGGTCAGCGCGGGATTCTTCCGGGTCGGGCCGGTGATCTGGCTGGCGGAGTTGAAGGCACTGACGACCACCCGCAGACCGTCGGGCCAGTAGACGTCGGCGGTGCGCATGACGAGCCCCAGGCCCTTGTCGTCGCCGGGCCCCTGCCGGACGACGACCTTGACGCCGTCGGGCATGGTCACGGCGCCGGAGCCCGCACCGAACAACTCCTCCTCGACGTCACCCATATCGGGCTGCACATTGATCTGGACGAAGCTCTTGCCCTTGCCGTCGTCGACGACGACATAGCCGTACTCGGTCCCGTCGCCGTCGCTCTTGCCGACCACGGTGAGGCCCTTCGGGAGGAGACCGGAGAGCGCCGTCACGATGGCGCCGCCATCGGCCGCCGGGTTGCCGTTCGACGCCGGAGGCGTGGAAGACGCTGCTGGGGTCGACGGGGTCGACGGGGCCGAAGGGACAAATGTGGGTGACGAGGTCGATGGGGCCGATGGGGTTGGTGGGGTGCCCGTCGCGGTGGCCGCGGGAATGGCCTTGGCAGCCCTCAGCCACGCCGGGTCGGTGACGAAGGCCCTCAACTGGCTTCCGGACAGCGGCGGTTCGGGGCGGCTGACGGGCGCGCCCTTCTCGGCGGCGGCATTCCACTCGCTCACCGACACATGCTCCCCGCCGGGTGTGACGAGGTCCGCCGTCCACAGCTTCGTGTCGATGGCGCGGTTCGCGTACTCGTACCCCTTGACGATCCTGAGCACCGCGCCGCCGGGCAGCTTGCTCCTCGTGCAGTCGTCGTACGGGACGAACGCGCGGTCCGGGCACGAGGTCTCCTCCCGGAGCGGCCCGCTTCCCGGCTCGACCCGGCCGAGGCCGACGGAGAGGGCAGCGGCGCCCTTCCCGTCGTCGAACACGGCATACGCGTGCGGACCCAGCTTCGAGTCCGTGCCCCGCGCCGACTCCTCGCTGAGCTTCCCCTCGGGGAGCAACGCCTTGAGGATGCCGAGCATTTGGGGACCGGAGAGGGGGGTGGCGGTGCCCGTGGTCGAGGTGGCGGTGCCGGTGGCATCGCCGGGCCCGACCGTGGTCCCGCCGGCCACGGCCCGCTGTCCGGAGCCGTCGCCGCCCCAGGGCACGACGAGCGCGCCGCCCACCCCCACCAGCGCGATGGCGGCGGCGCCGCTCACGACAGCGGTTCGGCGGCGCATGCGGAGCCGGCGCCCCCGGCTCTCGCCCCCGGCGACGAGGGCGGCACGATCGGCGTCGAAGGCACCACCCGCGTCGCGCAGGGCGGCGCCGAGCCGGTCCTCGAACTGGTCGTCTCGATGGTCAACGGACATGGGCAACCACCACTTCTGCTGTGTACGGGAATTGTGTACCGGGAGGCATGAGGAGGGAGGCGGGCGTCAGTGGAGGGCGTACTCGCCGAGTTCCTCGCCGAGGAGGGTGCGCAGCCGGGCGAGTGCGCGGACGCAACGGGTGCGTACGGCGGCCGAGCTGACGTTCATCGCGCCCGCCGTCTCCTCGATGGAACGGTCCTCCCAGTAGCGCAGGACGACCACCGCCCGGTCCTTGGGCGGGAGTTGGGCGAGTGCCTCGACGAGGGTGAGCCGTATGGTCACGTCGGATCCGGCGGCGGGGGCGGCCATGTCGGGCAGTACGTCGGTGGCCCGCTCGCTGCTGCTGCGGCGCCGCTGATGCGTGAGGAAGACGCGGGTCAGCACGGTCTGCGCGTACCCCACGGGGTTGCTGGCCCGGGAGACGCGGCCCCAGTTGACGTACAGCCGCCCGAGCGTCTCCTGCACGAGGTCCTCGGCGAGATACGTGTCCCCGGCGGTGAGCAGACACGCGGAGCGGTACAGATGCCCGGCACGGGCCACCGCGAACTCCGCGTACTCGTCCGCGCGAACCTTTCTCATACGTCCCCCTGTTGCCCGCGTCGCGCTCAGGTCGTGGGCGCGTGGTCTGCCTTCACCTCCTTGACGCGGTGAACAGGGGGAAATGTTTCAGTGATTGAGCGACTGGATCTCCTGGACGACGACGGCCTGCTCGGCCCCGAACTCACCGTCGGGCAGCGCCTGCGGGTTGTTGACGCCGGTACCGGTCCAGTGGATCTTCCAGGTGATCGTGGCGCGGAGCGGGTAGGACCCGTCACCGGAGGAGCGCAGGTACCGCACTCCGCAGGGCGGCGTCCGGCCCGCCTTCCCGGTGGCGTACGGCTCCCCGATACGCCCGCCGACGAACGCGCACACACCGGACGCGGGGTAGACCTGCGCGTCGGCGGTACCGGGTTCGATCCTCAGCGAGACGGGCTCGGCGACGGTGGTGGCCTGGATCCCGAGCACCGGCACGGACGCGGTCACGGAGACGGGCTTGAACTGCGCCGCGTCCAGCCAGGCCCAGGTGGGAAGGTTCACCTTGGTGGGGCCCGCGGGGGCGAGGGTCACTTTGGTGGAGGGGACGCGGATCTCGGCGTAGGCGAGGGCGGCGAGCATCTTCGGTGTGATCGCTTCGGGGATGTCGGCCGGAGGGGCGTCGCCGGTGTCGACCCAGAAGTAATCCTCGGTGCAGTCGAGCGCACCGGGGTCCCCCGCGCGGCCTTCACTGACGTAAGAGCCCCAGAAGTAGCCCTTGCCGGCCTTGTCCTTGTTGAAGTCCTTGTAGGGCTTGCCGTTGACGAACCGGTCCCGCTGCGTGGCGTCCCATTCGGGGCCGGTCGAATCGGCGTTCCAGACCGGCTCCCTGGCCTTCTGCAACTGCTCCGGGGTGTACATAGGTGCGTAGTAACAGGCAGGCGGAGTCCAGGTCGACGCCGAAGTGACACGGCCGGTCGACCGGCCGGAGCCGTTGTTGTCGCGGTTGAAGACGACGACCCCGGCGGTCGCGGAGAGCGTGCCCTTGCCGTCCGTATTGCCGGAGGGGCCCGTGGTGGAACCCTGCCCGTCACCGGGGCCGTACGCCACCGCCGTGCCCGACAGTCCTGCGGCGCACACGACCGCGGTCGCGCCCAGTGCCACGACCCTGCTCCACTTGGTCACGCCGTGCACGTCTCGTCCCCTCGCTTCGAGACCAGGTTGATCGACTGCCACACGCCCCGCGCGCTCTTCTCCAGGCGGGTGTTGTACAGCACGTACGGGCTCTCGCCCGAAGGCGTCCGGTCGACCTTGTTGGTCTTCCGGTTCTTGTTGAACCCCTTGCTCTCATCGGCGCAGTAGACGACGGACGCCTCCGTCTTGCCCGACAAGGTGACCTGCGGTGCGTAGTACCGAGTTGTCCCGGTGAAAGTCATGTTGGCGTTGACGTACGCCTGCACCCATGCGACCGCGTCGCTCAGCGCCTTGTCCCGGTAGTAGAAGGAAAGGCCCGGCGCACCCGTGTCGCCGCGCAGGATGGCGTCGTTCGTCGCGTCGATACGCCCGGCGGTATCCGCGAGGACAGCGTCCTTGGCCGCGTCGCCTGTCTTCCAGCTCTCGAACGTGTCCGTGACGTCGGACGGCAGCTCGATCTTCGGTCGGTCGGCGGAAGCAGCCGGCGCGGACGCGGACGCCGTCGGGGACGCCGAGGCCCCGTTCCCGGTGTTCGCCCCGGCGATCTTGTCGTTGGCCTTCGAGCCGCCGCCGCTGTCGTCGCCGCCACAGGCGGTCAACAGCAAGGCGGCGGACGCGACGAGCGCGGCAGCAACGGGCAAAGAGCGGCGCTTCACAGTGGACTCCCCGTGCGACAGATGTGCTGGTGAAGCCACGACGCTATCGGTGCGGCCGGTGCTCGCGCCAGGCAGGGAAGTTGCGCTCTGGCAACGGCAAAGGCCGGTCACCGCAACGCGGTCGCCGGCCATCGCTGTCGGACACGGACTCGGTTCAGCCGCCGTCGGCCGCCGGGGAGGCCGGAGAACCCGCAGGCGCACCCGCGCTCTTCGCGCCGCCGCCTCTACCGGCCTGCCACTTTCTCAACTCCCCTCTGAGGACGAACGCCCGAAGGACTGCGACGGCGAGGAAGAAGACGGCAAAGCCGAAAACGGCCCAGCCTCCGTCCGTGATGGTCCTGTAGAGGCACGAGCCGCCGAGGGCGAGGCAGATGGCCATGACGATGGGTTCGCGGAGCCACCAGGGAAGGAGGCGGAGTATCACGTTGATCAGCATTCGGGCAGTGGATCAGGAGCCAACCGCTCGCGCTGTGACGGAGGCCACAATTCCAAGGGTGAGGTTTACGCGGGAAGTTGTCGAAGGTGTGAAGAAATCTGGCAGACCTGTCGGTGAAGGGTGCATCGGCCCCGATGGGAGTACCCCTTCAACTACCCTCCCCCGCACCCGACTTGTGGCATATTCGCCTTACTCTCCCGGTACTCTCCGTCGATCAAGCTCCACCATCCGTTAGATGTTCTCGAAGATTCAGTGTTGATCGGGCCATGCCGTGGATAAGGTGCTGGTTCAAGAGGCGTCACAGAGGCGATCTGAGGCGGTGGCCGACCACCCCGCCGCAGTGAACGGGGTGGTGTGCAGCGTGCCGACCGCGATAGCCGTCACCAGTTCCGACCTGGTGCTCCCACCGCATGACCGGCAGACCCCGCCCGCCGCCGTCCCGTCCCTCGACACCCTCGACGGCGCCCTCATGGGGCTGCACACGCTCGTCGAGCAGCACGGTTACGTCATCGCCCTCTACCCGGCGTCCACGGACCCGGCCGTCACCCGGCGGCTGCACACCGTGCGTTCCGTCCTGGAGAGCGACCGGATCGCCCTGCTCGCCGTCGATCTGCCGCCTCTCGGACTCGCCCTGCTCGCCCAGCAGTTGAGGCAGCTCTCCGTGTGCGACTTCAGTCCGGGAGTGCTCGCCTCCGCCGCCCGGCTGCTCGCCCACTACATCTACGCCGGCGCCCACCTCGGCTCCGTCGCCAAGCTCGACCGGGTGCCCGTCTCCCTCAAGTCGCACGCCAAGTCCTGGGTGCCGGGCGCGCAGTTCGCCGTACTGGCCAATCCGCGAGCCCAGCTCGTGCGGGTCGGCCAGGAGGAGCTGGCCGGGCCCGAGTTCGGGACGCGACTGCTCGTCGCGCAGGGGCAGGCGCCGTCCGACTGGGTCACCACGACCCTCGCGCCAGCCTGGCGCGTGCAGGGAGTCGCCCCGGTGCCGCTCCCGGCGGAGTCGGCGCGCTGGTGGGGAACCGGGAAGATCGTCGAGTTCGCGGCCGGGCTGCACGACGTCTCCGTGCTCTACCAACTGGTCTCCTCCGTACGCCGTGAGGAGTGCGGCTGGTGCGGCCTCGAACTCATCGGCGACCGCTGCGGATTCTGCGCCGCACCACTCGCCCCGCCTTCTGAGCTTCCCGTGGCCCTCGGGCGGGCAGGAACCCCAGCAGCAGCATCGGGAACATCAGTACGAGCACTGCCCCGAGGCGCGACGTAAGACATGTAAAGAGACGCACCAGGCACACCAGACACACCAGGCCCAGAAGACGCACCAGACATAGAAGACGTGTCCGTCCCCACCCCCGATCGAGGTTGTCCGCGTCATGAACTCACGCCAGCGCCGCGGCGTCATCCTGCTGGTCCTCTCGACCCTGTGCGCCATCGGCGCCTTCGTCGGAGTGCTCTCGGTGATCCGCGACGTGAACTCCAAGGTCGGCCCGGAGGTGACGGCGTACCGCCTCAGGAGCGACATCGCGCCCTACAAGGTGCTCACGGCCGACCAGTTCGAGAAGATCTCCATGCCGAAGCGGTGGCTGTCGGAGACCGCCGTCACCCGCGTCTCCCAGATCCGAGGCAAGATCGCGGTGACCCGGCTGGAGAAGGGCTCGCTGCTCCAGACGGACATGATCGTCGACCGGCCCGAACTGGCCGCCGGTGAGCAGGAGATCGCGATCATGATCGACGCGTCGACCGGTGTGGCCGGAAAGATCAACCCGGGGTCGCTCGTCAACATCTACGCCACCTTCGAGGCCAAGGACAGCGAGAAGGGCGTCGACGAGGCCAAGCTGCTCGTCACGAACGCGCGCGTCATCGACGTCGGCAAGCTCACCGCCCTCGAACCGGGGCAGTCGAGCAACGAGCGCCGGCGTACGGCGACGGAGGCCGTGCCGATCACCTTCGCGCTCAAGACCTCGGACGCCCAACGCGTCGCGTACGCCGAGTCGTTCGCCGAACACGTCCGCCTGTCCCTGGTCGCGGGCGGCGAACTGACGGCCGTCCCCGGCGCCGCCGACCGTACGTACACCCTCAACAAGGACAAGTAGGAGGCGGGGAAATGAGGTCCGTACGTACGAAGCCGCGGCCCGGGGGACACTTCCGGTCCCAGCCGCAGGCATGCCTGGCGAGGGTGCGCCGATGACCATCCGCATCCTCCCCGCCACCGCCGACATCGAGTCCGCCCGCGCCCTGAGTACCCTCCTCAGCCGGCTCCCCGACGCCGAACCGGCCCCGCCCGTCGCCGACTCGACCGCGCTGCTCGACACCCTGGCCGCGCTGGCCGCCGAGTCCCTCGACGAGCTGCCCGAAGTCGTCCTCGTGCACGAGCGGATAGGGCCCGTCCCGGCCCTCGACCTCGTACGCGACCTCGTACTGCGCTTCCCGGCCGTCGGCGTCGTCCTCATCACCGCCGACCCCAGCACCAGCGTCCTCACCGCCGCCATGGACTCCGGCGCCCGTGGCATCGTCCAACTGCCCCTCGGGTACGAGGCCCTGGCCGAGCGCGTGCAGGCGGCGGCGGCCTGGTCGTCGGGCATGCGGCGCCATCTCGGCAGCACCGCACCGGAGTTGTACGCCGGGCCGGGCGGTACGGTCGTCACCGTGACCGGCGCCAAGGGCGGCGTCGGCGCCACCGTCACGGCCGTCCAACTCGCCCTCGCCGCAAGGGCGTCGGGCCACACCGTCGCCCTGCTCGACCTGGACCTCCAGTCGGGGGACGTGGCCTCCTACCTGGACGTCCAGTTCCGCAGGTCGATCGCCGACCTCGCCGCCATCAACGACATCAACCCGCGTGTCCTCCAGGACGCCGTCTTCACCCACGACACCGGCATCGGCCTGCTCCTCGCCCCCGCCGAGGGCGAACGCGGCGAGGAGGTCACCGACAGGGTGACCCGCCAGGTCATCGCCACTCTGCGCTCGCGGCACGAGATCGTGGTCGTCGACTGCGGCGCCCGGATGGACTCGGCCACGGCCGCCGCCGTCGAGATGGCCGACCACGCCCTGCTCCTCGTCACCCCGGACGTCGTCGCCGTACGCGCAGCCAAACGCATGGTCCGCCTCTGGGACCGCCTCCAGATCCGCAAGGCCGAGGAGACCCTGACCGTCGTCAACCGGCAGTCGAAGGGTACGGAGATCCAGCCCTCGCTGGTCGAGAAGGTCACCGGCACCAAGGTCGCCCGGTCCACGATTCCCGCCGCCTTCAAGGAACTTCAGGGCGTCGTGGACGCGGGGCGCCTCCAGGACCTGGACGCCCGGTCGACCGTCAAGCAGGCACTGTGGGCGCTGGCGGGGGAGTTGGGGCTGGTCGTCGCCCAGGAAGGGGGCGGCGGCAAACGGCGCAAGTCATCGTCGTCGTCGGACCGGGGCGCGCTCGCCCTGCGGCGGCGCCTGGACAAGGGCGGCGACCGAGGGGCCATCACTCTCGAATTCGCGGGCATGTTCCCGCTGTTGCTCGTCGTGATGAGCATCCTGTGGCAGTGCGTGCTGTACGGGTACACGTACTCGCTGGCCGGCAACGCGGCGGACGAGGCGGCCCGCGCGGCCACAGCGGCGTACGCCATGGACCCCGGAGCCTACGGGGGCGCCTGCCAGAGCGCGGGCGCCGAACACCTCCCCGGAGCCTGGAGCGGCGCCGCGATCAGCTGCGGTCCCGAGGGCGAGGTCATGAAGGCCACCGTCAGGGCCCAAGTACCGCTGTTCTTCCCGGGGTTCGACGTCAACTGGCGGGTCGAAGGCGAGGCGGGCGCGGCGCTGGAGGGGGACGAGGGCAGATGAGGACGAGGAGCCCTCGGGGCCCTGGGAGCCTTCGGGGTCCTGGGAGCCTCCGGGACCGTATCGCGAGGCGCATCCGGGAGGAGAGGGACCGGGGTTCCTCCATCCTGGAGTTCGCCGGTTTCCTCCCGATCCTCATTCTCGTCGGCCTGGCCTGTATCCAGCTCGGCCTGATCGGCTACGGCATCAACCAGGCCGGTACGGGGGCCCGCGCGGCGGCCCGGGCCAGCTCGCTCGGCGGCGACGGGGACGCGGCGGGCACCGCCTCCGTCAGCGCCTGGCTCGATCCGCAGGTGGACGCGCCGCCGGGTGCCGGGGACACGACCACCGCGACCGTGACCGTCACCGTCCCCGCGATCATCCCGATCTTCGACTCCTGGCCGGTGACCCGCCGAGCCACCATGCCCAACGACCAGGACGACCGACCATGAACCGGCAATCAGTGGAGAGTTCAGTGGAGAGTGGAGAGGAGTTGAGACCGAGACCATGAGCCTGCGCTCCCGTATGGCCGCCGCCGCAGACGACAACGGCGGCGGAACCCCACGCGAGGACGGCCACCTCGTCGCCGTCTACCGTGCCAAACTCCTCGAAGAGATCGACCTCGCGGAGATGTCCAGCCTCGCGGCGGCCGAACGCCGCGTCCGGCTGGAACGCGTCCTCGGCCACATCATCAGCCGAGAGGGCCCCGTCCTCTCCTCCGCCGAACGCTCCCAGCTCATCCGGCGGGTGGTCGACGAAGCCCTCGGCCTGGGCGTCCTCGAACCGCTCCTCGCCGACGCGTCGATCACCGAGATCATGGTCAACGGCCCGGACTCGATATTCGTGGAACGAGCCGGCCGCGTCGAACAGCTCCCCATGCGCTTCGCGTCGAGCGAGCAGTTGATGCAGACCATCGAGCGGATCGTCTCCACGGTCAACAGGCGTGTGGACGAGTCGAATCCGATGGTCGACGCCCGCCTGCCCACCGGCGAACGCGTCAACGTCATCATCCCGCCGCTCGCCCTCACCGGCCCGACGCTCACGATCCGCCGCTTCCCCCGCGCCTACACACTCCCGGAACTCATCGGCCTCGGCTCGCTGGACGAGCAGATGCTGATGCTGCTGTCCGCGTTCGTCCGGGCCCGCTTCAACGTCATCGTCAGCGGCGGCACGGGCACCGGCAAGACGACGCTCCTCAACGCGCTCTCCGGCCTGGTCCCCTCCCACGAACGCATCATCACCATCGAGGACTCCGCCGAACTCCAGCTCCAGCAGGAGCATGTGATCCGCCTCGAATCCCGCCCGCCGAACGTGGAGGGCAAGGGCCAGATCACCATCCGCGACCTGGTCCGCAACTCCCTGCGCATGCGCCCCGACCGCATCATCGTCGGTGAGGTCCGGGGCGGCGAGACCCTCGACATGCTCCAGGCGATGTCCACCGGCCACGACGGCTCCCTGGCCACCGTCCACGCCAACTCGGCGGAGGACGCGCTGATGCGGCTCCAGACCCTGGGCTCGATGTCCGAAGTCATGATCCCCTTCGAGGCGTTGAAGGACCAGATCAACTCGGCGGTCGACGTCGTCGTCCAACTCGCCCGCCATGTGGACGGCTCCCGCCGGATCGCCGAGATCGCCCTGCTGGTGTCCCACGGCCGCGAGCAGTTCCGCATCGCGACGGTCTCCCGCTACGTCTCCCGCCCGACCGGCCCCGACGGCGTCGCCCAGGGCTACTTCGAACACCTCCCGGTGCCCCGCCCGGTCGCGGAGAAGCTGTACCTGGCGAACGAGTCGCTGCCCCCGGCGTTCGGAGTCGCCGAGGTGCTCGACGTACTGGACACAAGGCAGGCGATCGGATGACGACCCGGATGAACACCCGGACCACTGTGCGTACGTCGAAGGCGACGACAACTGCGCGTACGACGACGAGGACGACCGTGCGAACGACAACTGTGCGGACGACGACTGTGCGGAGCGAGCAGCCATGAACAACTCGGTTCCGCTGGCCTTGGGCGCCACGACGCTGTGCTGCACGCTCGCCGTCGCGGGCGCGCACATGTACGCCACCGGCCGCGCCCAGCGCCTGGCACTCGAAGACCGCCTCTCCGGCAGCGGAGGCGCGCTGCGCACGGCGACCGGCCGCGTACGCCACTTCTCGGCCGTCGACCGCCGTCTGCGCCGCACCCGCCTCGGCCGCACGATCCACCTCCGCCTCTCGGCGACCGGCCTTGACCTGACGGCCGGCGAGTTCTTCATGTACGTCACCGGTGTCGGCGTCGCCCTGTGGCTGCTGGCCGCCACCACACTGGCCCCCTTCTTCGGCCCGATCGCCGCGCTGGTGACGATCTGGGGCGCGGCGATCTTCCTCAACTGGCAGCTCCAGAAACGCATCGAGGCGTTCATCAACCAACTCCCGGACGTGGCACGCCTGCTGGCCAACGCCACGGCGGCCGGACTCGCCCTGCGTACGGCGCTGGCGATGGCGGCGGAGGAGCTGGAGGCCCCGGCGGGCGAGGAACTGGCCCGGGTGGCCGACCAGTTGACCCTGGGCCGGACGATCGACGACGCCCTGGGAGAACTGGCGGAACGGCTCCCGTCCCGCGAACTGGTCGTACTCGTCACCACGCTGGTGCTGGCCAACAAGGCGGGCGGCTCGGTGGTCAGCTCGCTCCGCAACCTCACCCAGACCCTTGAGGACCGCAAGGAGACGCGCCGCGAGGTCCGCACGATGCTGTCGGAGGTCAACGCGACGGCCTTCACGGTCCCCTGCCTCGGCCTCGGCTCGCTCCTCCTCATCAACTCTTCGAACGAGGGCGCGTTGGAGAAGGTGACCGGCTCCGGCCTCGGCCAGGGCCTGATCCTCCTCTCCCTGGGCCTGTACACGGTCGGTTTCTTCGTCATCCGCCGCCTCGGCAAGATCGAAGTCTGAGGGGAGTGAGTGACCGGATGCTGCCGCTGCTGCTTGCCGTGTTGATGGCGCTCGCCGTCGCGGGCGCCCTGCTGGGCATCCGCATGATCCGAGCCGAGGCCAAACTCCCCTCCGACCTGCTCCTCGCCCTGGAGGTGGGCGGCACCCGGGTCTCGAAGGCCGACTCGGCGGTCGACCGCATGGGCATGCGCTTCGCGCCCCTCGTCCTGCGCCTGATGGGCCCCCGCCGGGTCGACGCGAAACGCCTGCGCATCGACATGGCGGGCAACCCCGGCGGCCTGACCATCACCCGCTACGCGGCCCGCCGGGCGGTCTACCTCACCTTCGGTGTCCTCCTCGGCCTGATCTTCCTCAGCAACGGCCAACTGGTCCTCGCGGTCATCACGTTCGCGTTCGGCCTGACGGCCGCCGACGCGGGGATCTGGCAGGCGGTACGGGAACGCAAGGACGTCATCGACCGCACCCTCCCCGACTTCCTCGACGTCCTCGCGGTCGTGGTCTCGGCCGGCCTGGGCTTCCGCCAGGCCCTGGACCGGGTGGCGGAGAAGTACGAGGGTCCCTGGGCGGACGAACTCCGCATCACACTCCGCCAGATGGACATGGGCGTCAGCCGCCGCCAGGCCTTCGACCAGCTCCGCAAGCGCAACTCCAGTGAGCAGGTCGCCCAGTTCGTCTCGGCGCTCCAGCAGGGCGAGGAACTCGGTTCCCCGATCGCCGAGACCCTGATCCAGATCGCCGCCGACATGCGCCGCACCGACGCCCAGGAATCCCGCCGCCGCGCCGCGAAGACGATCCCCAAGGCCACCCTCGTCACCCTGGTGTTCATGCTCCCGGCCACGATGATCCTCATCGCCACGGGCATGTTCCTCGGCTCGGGTACGAACTTCGGCTCCATCCTGGGACGTTGAGTGCGATGCGGCCGACTACGACAGCGACGAGCGCGGGGGGCTATCTGGCCGACGACGCCCCGGCCCCCGCCACCCTCCGCCTCCAACTGAACGCGCTCCAGGCCCTGTGCCGTCAGGCGTTCGCGGTACGCATGACGATGCTGGCCCTCGGCACCCCCTTCGCGATGACCAACACGGCTCAGGGGCCCCCGCGTTACGCGGTCCTGGCGGCGGCGGTCCTGGGCATCACCGCCTCGTACGCCATGTACCGCGACTGGGACCGCCTGGCCCCGCGTCTCCTGGCCCACCCCACTCTCATGGCGGCCGACCTGACGTTCGCGGCGGTACTCCTCCTCACCGCGTCCCCGGCCTCCCCGCTCGCCTACGCCGCCGTGTGCACCCCTCTCCTCGCGGGCCTCCTCTACGGCTGGCGCGGGTCGGGCATCTTCACGGGCCTGCAACTGGTGGTCCTCCTCATGGTCTTCCGGGCCTGGGAACACCGCCCCGGCACAGGCACGAGCACGCTCCTCATAGCGGGCTTCTGTGTCGGCGCCGGCATCATCGGCGTCACCCTGCGCAACCTGATGTTCCGCTTCGGCACGGCGAGCGAGGCACTGGCGGAGGCGAACTCCCGGCTGGCGGTGGCCGAGGCGGTGGAGTCGGAACGGGCGCGGCTGGCAAGGGAGATGCACGACTCGGTCACGAAGACCCTGCACGGCCTGGCCCTGGCGGCGGAGGCCCTGGCGGCATCGGCATCGGCATCTGCATCGGCGATGTCGAAGGAAGACGGCACGCACCCGCAGACAGTGGGACGCAACGCGGCCCTGGTGGCCTCGGCGGCCCGCCGAGCGGCGGCGGAGTCCCGCGACCTCCTGACAGACCTGCGCCACCACACGGACCTGACGTCTCCCGACGTGGACCTGATCGCGGAACTGGTGCGGCGGGCGGCGGAGTTCGAGCGGGACACGGGCATCCGCACCACCCTGGAGACGAGCACCGCACCGATCGCCCCCCTCCCGCACCGGACGGCACACCACCTCCTGGCGATCGTGTCGGAGGCCCTGGAGAACACGCGCAGGCACGCGAGCGCGACGCGGGTGACACTGGAGGCGAAGACATCGGCGGACGGCACGATGCTCCGCATCCGGGACGACGGTGTGGGACTCCCGGGCCCCCTGGACCTCGAAGAGAAGGCCAGATCAGGCCACTTCGGCATGCTGGGCATGATGGAGCGGGCGAGTTCACTGGGGGCGGTGATGCAGGTGGACCGAGGTGAGGAAGGCGGCACGGAGATCCGCGTGGACCTGCTGCCACCGGGACTCGACCACATCCCCATGCCCGGGCGGAGACCCCATGCACACCCACAGAGGGAGGCCGCCCCGAATGTCCGCAGATGAACGGCGGCCGGACCTGCTGAGGGTGCTGGTGGCGGACGACAACCCGGTGGTCCGGGCGGGACTCGCGGCGCTGCTGGGCGGCCACCCGGACATGGAGGTGGTCGCGGAGGCGTCGAACGGCACCGAAGCGGTGTCGGCGGCTGAGCGATCGCGCCCTGACGTGGTCCTCCTGGACGTACGCATGCCAGGCACGGACGGCCTGACAGCCCTCCCCCAACTGGCTCTGCTGGCCCCGGTGATGATGCTGACGTACAGCAGCGAGCCGGAGGTGGTGAGTGAGGCGCTGAGCAGGGGCGCGTCGGGCTACCTGGTCCACGGAGACTTCACGACGGAGGAGTTGACGGAGGCGGTGATGGCGGTGGGCCGGGGGGCTCAGGATGTCGCGGATTCGCTCGGTGTTTCCTACGAACCGAACGAAAGCTCTTCGCACCTGCAACCAGTTATGGCACTCTTGCGGCAGACTCCAAGCCCTCGGCTCGACCAGATGGCGACACTTGCCGCACCTGACCGCGACCGCGACCGTCAGCGCAACCGACCGGACTTCGGCCTGAGCTCAAGGGAGGTGGAGGTCATGGATCTCATCGCGGCGGGCGTGAACAACCAGCAGATCGCCGCCACCTGCTTCATCAGCGAGAAGACCGTCAAGAACCACATCAACCGCATCTTCGCAAAGCTGCACAGTACGACACGGAGCGAAGCGATCGCCCGGTGGCTGGGTACGGCCCGGGAGGGGTGGGAGTGATGGAGCGTTCCGTGGGGGGAAGTTGGGCCCAGGGGCCCACGCGGTGTAGGCGAGTTCTCACCTACTGTGCTGAGGTCGTTAGTGGTGTCGGGCGGGAAGGCGCAAGCCATGCTGAAGGCCAACAGGTGGGCGCGGACCGTTGTCTCCCGGATGCGGGGGAAGGGACGGGACGCGGGGGCGGGGTTCGTGGAGTACGCGGGCCTCATGATCATCATTGCGGGGATCTTCACGCTGATCGACGGGTTGGGGCTGGACGGGCTGATCTCGGGGGCGATCCTGCGAGCCGTGAACGACGTCATCGGGGGCTAGGACTTACCGGTGTACGGGGGGACCGTGGTCAGACCCTCCCCATCTACATCTGGCTGACGGCGATTCTGCTCTTCGCCGCCCTCGCGTTCTTCGTCTTCGCTCGCGCAGCGTCCGTCCGTAATGGAGCCCAATCCGCGGCGGACGCTGCCGCGTTGGCTGCGGCACAGGACGCCCGGGACGAGTTGATGGACACCCTGACGGGCGCGATCGGGCACGGTGACGACTGGCTCGACTGGCTGAACGGCCAGAATCCGCCGGCGGCCGGGGCCACCGCAGCCGCGCAGACGCTGGCAGCCGAGAACGGCTCGACGGTCCAAGGCGGCGCCGAACCCGTCGTGATGGACGGATATCCCGGATTCCGGGTCTCCGTGGAGACCGTCAACTCGGTGGGCGCGTCGATCATTCCGGGCACGGAGGGCATGCGCGCCCACGCCCACGCCGTCGCCGTCATCGAGCCGCGCTGTGATTTCGACCCCGCCGCGGATCCCACGAAGCCGGTCACACTGGACTGCGACGGCCAGATCGTGGACATCGACCCCGTAGATTTCGATCCGGACGACTTCCCCGACGCGTCCGTGCTGTTCTCTGTGCATCTGGCCGAGTGAGAGGAAGCCGTACCAATGGATTTCCGGCGTACCAAGAAGAGCCGCAGGGCGTTGTCGGCGGTGGCGATCACGGCCGGGCTGCTTGTCGCGGTGGCCGGCTGCGGTGGGGGAGGCGATGACGGCAAGTCGTCGAACGCGGGTTCTTCGGCCACTCCGAGTACCAAGAACCAGAAGGACGCCGACAAGAAGGAGCCGCAAGCCCCCGTTGCGGACACGGTGCTGGCCGAGGTGAAGGCAGGAGGCCTGACGCTCCAGGTCACCTCGGCTTCCCGCGATGAAGGCGGCTTCGTCACCGTCGAAGGCAAGGTGACCAACGGCACCGGTGTCCCGTGGGTCGGGGCGGACTGGCGCGGTGACGAGAACGAACTCCAGAAGAACGGCGGGTCGATCGCGGGCGCGAGTCTCGTCGACCCCACTGGCAAGAAGAAGTACCTCGTCCTGCGCGACACCGAAGGGCGCTGCCTGTGCACGAGGTTCACCGGAGGCGTGGGAACGGGTGACACCGCGGACTGGTTCGCACAGTTCCCGGCCCCGCCCGAAAGCACGACCAAGGTCGATTTCCAGGTCGGCTCGATGCCTCCGGCGTCCATCGAGATCAATGAGGGCGAGTGACGATGACCCGCACTCATCGCCCCGCGGCAACTACCGTCACGGCCTTGGCGGTTCTGGCCGCCCTGACGCTGGCCGCTCCCGTCGCCCAGGCCGACGACGGTGGCCCCACCGCACCCCCAGGCGGTTTCACCACATCCCCACCCCCCGAAGTGGACCCCAACAGCCCCGGCCTGAAACTCCCCGACGGCGCCACCCTCCCCCCGGCCAAAGTGGTCGACATCAAGTCGTTCGTCGAGGACAGGGGCGGCGAGGAACGCCGGGCGGACACCAACGAGACGGTGACGTTCGCGCTCCAGGCCGAAGTCCTGTTCCCGAAGG
>NZ_LIQQ01000250.1 GCF_001418565.1 Streptomyces graminilatus
GCCTCACCCCGCCTCACCTCACCCTGCTTTGACGCAATGACGCGACGAAAGGCACACCCATGAACACCAAGGCCACCGCCACCGCCACCGCCAACCGCACCGCACGCAGAGTCCGTTCCGCCACCGCTGTCGCCGCCGCCGCGACGATGCTGCTGGTGGTGGCCGGTTGCGGCCGGGGTGGGGACAGCTCCGGCAGCGGCAGCAAGTCGGGCGAGGCGAAGATCGCCATCGTCACCCGGAACTTCACCAACCCGTACTGGGCGGCGCTGCGCGACGGCGCGATAGCCGAGGGCAAGAAGCAGGGCGTCAAGGTGGAGGTCCAGGCGGGCGCGTCGGAGACCGACAGCACGGGTGAGAACGCCAAGATCTCCACCCTCGCGGGCCAGGGCTTCAACTGCTTCGGCGTCGTACCGGTCAACGCCACCAACGTGATCACCCCGCTCGTCCCGGTCGCCCAGAAGAAGATCCCGATCCTCAACCTGGACACCCAGATCGACGCGAACGCCTCGAAGCAGGCCGGGGTGTCGTACGCCTCGTTCATCGGCTCGGACAACCTGTCGGCGGGTGAGCAGGCGGGCGAGGGTCTGCTGAAGCTCATGGGCGGCAAGGGCGAGGTGGCCATCCTCCAGGGCATCGCCGGTGAGCAGAACGGCATCAACCGCCAGAAGGGCTTCACGGACAAGGTCGCGGGCAAGCTGGACATCGTCGCCACCCAGCCCGCCGACTACGACCAGGCCAAGGGGCAGACGGTCACCGAGGCCATCCTCAAGGCCCACCCGAAGATCACCGGTATCTTCGCCGCCAACGACACCATGGGTCTGGGCGCCGCGCAGGCGGTCCGCAACGCCGGTCTGACCGGCAAGGTCTCCATCATCTCGGTGGACGGCATCGCCGCCGCGCTGGAGGCGGTCAAGGCGGGCACCCTCAGCGGCACGATCTCCCAGTACCCGTACGCCGAGGGCCAGTTGGCCGTGCAGGCCTGCATCGACCTGGTCGCCAAGAAGAAGGTGCCCAGCCGGATCGTCGCCCCGATCGCCCTGATCGACGCGAGCAACGTGGACAAGGCGACCAGCTCCGCCCCGCAGCCGTTCGTCCCGTTCGAGAACCCGCTCTCCTCGGCCGGGAAGTGATCTGATCATGGCTGACACTCAGGCGCCGGGCCGGCTCGGCCTGGACTTCTCGGTCGAGGCGGCGGCACGCTACGCCGCCCCGATCGGGCTGGGCGTGGTGTTCCTCGTCTTCTTCATCGCCACGCCCGACTTCCTCACCACGGCCAACATCAGCGACCTGCTGGTGTCGGCCTCGATCCTGCTGGTCCTCGCCATGGGCCAGCAGCTGGTGGTCACCGTCGCCGGTATCGACCTCTCGGTGGGCTCCAACCTGCCCTGGTCGGCGGCGGTCCTCGGGTACGCCTACACCAGTGGCTGGGGACTGACCGTCTCCATCGGCCTGGCCCTGCTGGCCGGGCTGGCGGTGGGCGTGGTGAACGGTCTGCTGGTGGCCCGGCTGAACATGACCGACTTCATCGTCACCCTGGGCTCGCTCTCCGTGGTCAGCGGTCTCACCCTGCTGCTGACCAGCGGCAACACCGTCCCCGTGAACTCGGACTTCCTGCGCGGTCTGGCGATCAACGGCCTCGGCCCGCTGCGCTGGTTCTGGGTGCTGGCCTTCGTGGTGGCCGCGCTGGTGGGCTTCCTTCTCTACCGCACCCGTACCGGCACCTATCTGCTGTCGACCGGCGGCAACATCGAGGCCGCGCGGGGTGTGGGCATCCACGTCAACCGGATCCGGCTGATCGCGTACGCGAGTTCCGGGCTGGCCTGCGGGGTCGCGGCCGTGCTGTTCGTGGCCCGCACGGGCGGCTCCGACCCCAGCCTCCAGACCGACCTGCTGCTCAGCTCCATCGCGGCGGTGGTCCTCGGCGGGTCCAGCCTGTTCGGCGGGAAGGCCTCCGTGTTCGGCACGGTGGCCGGCGCGTTGCTGCTCCAGAGCCTCATCAACGGGTTCACCCTGCTCGGCATCTCGCAGTACTACCAGCCCATCGCGGTCGGCATCGTCGTACTCGGCGCGGCCTTCATCTCCCGGTTCCAGAAGTAGGGGAAGCCAGCCATGACGGACACTCCGGCCCGTGTGACGGGCACATCCGCCTCCGCCCAGACCAGTGAAGTCGTTTCCCCCCTGGTGGAGATCACCGGGCTGCGCAAGTCCTTCGGCGCGGTCCACGCGCTCCAGGGCGTGGACCTGAAGCTGGCCCCCGGCGAGGTCACCGCACTCCTCGGCGACAACGGCGCGGGCAAGTCCACGCTGGTGCGCTGTCTGACCGGTGTGCACCCGCACGACGCGGGCGAGATCCGCTTCCGGGGCGAGCAGGTCCGGTTCCACTCACCCGACGACGCCCGGCAGTTGGGCATCGAGACGGTGTACCAGACCCTCGGCCTCATCGAGGACCTCCCGGTCTGGCAGAACCTCTACCTCAACCACGAGCTGACCAGCGGCTTCGGCCCGTTCCGGGTACTGGACAAGAAGTCCATGATCGACCGGAGCAGCGACATCCTGTCCCGGCTGGACGTGAACGTGCCGAACGTACGGGCCACCGTGCGGCGGATGTCGGGCGGTCAGCGGCAGTGCATCGCCATCGCCCGCGCGGCCAACTGGGGCCGCACCCTGGTCATCATGGACGAGCCGACCGCGGCGCTGGGCGTCCGGGAGACGGCGGCCGTGGAGGAGCTCATCGCCCGGCTCCGCGAGGCGTCGGTGACCGTACTGCTGATCAGCCACGACATGGCGCAGGTGCTCCGGGTCGCCGACACCGCGTACGTACTGCGCCGAGGCACGACCGCCGCGCGGCGGGCCGTCTCCGCCACGACGGGTGACGAGTTGGTCGGCCTGATCACCGGGGCCGTACAAGGGGACACGCATGTCTGAGGCCGTGCCGGGCACGTCACCCCAGGTCGTGGTGATCGGCTCGGTGAACATCGACCACGTCGTCGTCGCCGACGCCTTCCCCTCCCCCGGCGAGACCCTCCTCGGCCGTACCGCGTACGTCACCCTCGGTGGCAAGGGCGCCAACCAGGCGGCCGCGGCGGCCTCCGGAGGCGTTCGTACGGCGATGATCGCCCGGGTGGGCGAGGACGCCGAGGCGGACCGGGCCCGGGCCCGGCTGGT
>NZ_LIQQ01000251.1 GCF_001418565.1 Streptomyces graminilatus
GCATTGGATACGGCCGTGCCCCGGGTGCCTGTCTGGCAGCCGGGGTACGGGCCGTGCTGGCGGTTCGCGGGGGCGGGCGAACCGTCAGCCGACTGTGGTCGTTGTGGGCTTCGGGTGCGGGGCGCGCGTGGCGGAGTCGGTCGCGGGCGGGGTGGCCAGGGAGCGGGCGATCAGGAGTACGCCCAGGAGCAGTACGAGCGGTACGCCCATCGCCGCGCGGTACGAGGCAGCCGCGCCGACCGCGCCGACCAGCGGCGGGCCGATCAGGAAGCCCACGTAATTGAAGAGGTTGACGCGGGCCACGGCCGTGTCCGGTGCGTCCGGGAGCCGCTGCGAGCCGACCACGAAGATCTGCGGGGCGATCACGGACAGGCCCGCGCCGAGGACGGCGAAGCCGAGGATGCCGGTCAGCGGCTCCGGCGAGGCGGCGACGACGGCGAACCCGACGGCGGCGAGCAGCGCGCCCGCCCGTACCACCGCCACCGCTCCCCACCGCTGCACCCAGTTGTCGCCGAGCAGACGGCCCAGCAGCGTGGCCGCCATGTAGAGGGCGTACGGCACGGTCGCCATCGCCTCCGAGCTGTGCAGGGTGTCCTCAAGGAACTTGGCGCTCCAGTTGGTGACGGTGGAGTCGGCGACGACGGCCACGGTCATGATCATGCAGAGCGGCAGCAGCGGCTTCCAGGGGATGCCGCGTCGTCCGCCGGACTTCGGCGCGGAGACCTCCGCGGTCGGCTCGGCGGCCGCGAGCGGTTCGGCGGACCTCCGGGTGAGGCGGGGGCCCGCCGCCAGCGCGGCCGGCAGCAGCAGGACGACCGCGCCGGCGAACAGGGTGGACAGGGAGAACCCCCAGTGCGCCCCGGCCCAGGCGAGGAGCGCGCCGAGGATGCCGCCGAGGCTCGCGGCGCCGTGGAAGCCCATCATGATGCTGCGCCCGTAGGCACGCTGGACCCCGAGGGCCGTCATGTTCAGGCTCGCCTCCATGACGCCCACCAGCAGCCCGAAGAGCCCGAGGCAGATCATGAGCTGCCAGAGGGCGTCGCCCGCCCCGACCCCCACCAGCCCCACACAGAGCACCGGCTGGACGACCCGCACCACGGCGGGCGCGGGCACCCGGCGCACCACCCGCGAGACGGTGACACTGCCGGTACCGGCCAGGATGGGCACCGCCGCGAGGAAGAGCGGCAACTGGGCGTCGCTGAGCCCGTACCGGTCCTGGATCGCCGGGATACGGGTGACCAGCAGCGCGAAGATCGCGCCGTGGACGAGAAAGGTCAGCAGTAGTGCGGAGCGGGTCTGCCGTAGCCGTACCGGGATCTCCATGGCACCTCCTTCAGTGATCGCCGCCACTCAGCCGTGGGCAGCACCGGCCGCGACCGTATGGAGCGGCGCTGTAGTACCGCTTGAGCGGACGTCGGCGAGATGGCGGGCGAGGGCGCGTGGACCGGTCGTGCCGCGATGCCCGCCGCAAGGCTCTCTTCAGCGGGTCCGGTGAGGGTGGCGCCGACCACTGTGCCCACCCCTGACGGAGGCCCCACAGATGACCAGCACCGAGACCGCGGATCCCCGCCGCTGGTGGATCCTCGGTGTGCTCTCTCTCGCCCTTTTCTCGATCGTGCTCAACAACGGCCTACTCAACGTGGCCATCCCCCAGATGATGCGGAGCCTCGACGCCGACGTCGGCCAGATCCAGTTCATCGTGGACGGCTACGCCCTGGCCCTCGCCGGGGCGCTGCTCACCGCCGGGACGCTCTCCGACCGCTTCGGCCACAAGCGCGCGGTCCTGCTCGGGACCACCGTCTTCGGCGTGGGTTCGGTGGTCGGCATGACGGCGGACGGGACCGGCCAGCTCATCGGCGCGCGAGTGCTGATGGGGCTGGGCGCGGCGTGCATCATGCCGGGCACACTCGCCGTCCTCGTCGATGTGTTCCCCCCGGCCGAGCGGGCGCGGGCGATCGGCGTGTGGAGCGGCTCCTCCGCGCTGGGGGTCGCGGCCGGGCCGGTGGTCGGCGGCGCCCTGGTCGGCCACTTCTGGTGGGGGTCGATCTTCGTGGTGAACCTGCTGCCGGTCGCCGTGGTGGTCATCGCCGGAGCACTGCTGCTGCCCGAGTCCGCGGATCCCTCGCCGCGCCGCCCCGACCCGCTCGGCGCGCTGCTCGGCACGGGCGTCATGGTGGGGCTGGTCTTCGGGACGATCCAGGCGGCGAAACACGGCTGGACCGGCCAGGGGCCGGTCACCGGCTTCACGGTGGCCGCGGTCGCGGGCGTCGGCTTCGTACTGTGGGAGCGTCGGCACCCGTACCCCATGGTGGACTTCGCCCTGCTGCGCCGGGCGCCGTTCATCGGGGCGAGCGTGAGCATCATGCTGCTGATGTTCGGCCTGGCGGGCACGCTCTTCGTACTCACCCAGCGGCTCCAGTTCGCCTTCGGCTACGGGTCGCTGCGGGCCGGGCTCGCGGTGATGCCCGTGGCGTTCGCCGTACTGCTCGGCACGCTGGTGTGCCCCGCGCTGGTCCGCCGGGTCGGTCCCGGCGGGAGCGTGGCCGTCGGCCTGGGGGTCGGGGCGACGGGTGTGCTGGTCCTCGGCAGGCTGGGCGAGGGGTATCCGCCCGTGCTCGCCGGGCTGGTCCTGGCGGGGATCGGCTTCGGGCTCGCCATGGGGCCCACCACCGACGTGGTGATGTCCCTGGTGCCGCCGGAGAGGTCCGGGGCGACCGGTTCGCTGGACATGACGATGCAGGAGTTCGGCAACGCGCTCGGCGTCGCCGTGGTCGGCAGCGTGCTCGCCCACAGCTACACGAGTGAGATGTCCCGTTCCGGCGGGCCGCGGGCGGCGAGGCACACCCTGGACGGCGCCCTGGAACTCGCCCAGCGCACCGGGGGCGACGCCGGCCAGGCCCTCGCCGCGACCGCGCGGGCCGCCTTCGACCACGCCGCCGGCGTCGGCCTGACGGCGGCGGCGGCCGTGGTCGCGGGCGGCGCGGTGGTCGCCGCACTGCTGATGCCGGGCCGCGCGGGTACGCCGGATACGCCGGGTGCTTCGGGTACGCCGGGTGCATCGGGTACGGCGGGTGCATCGGGTACGGCGGGTACGCCCAACACGCGGGCCACGCCCGACGGTCCTGGCGGAACCGTGCCCGAAGCGGAACCGGTACCCAAGGCAGGAGCGGTGTCCCCGCCGGCGTGAGCGGTGTCCCCACTTACGGGCTCGGTGTCCCCACTGGCGGGCTCGGCGCTGTGAAGGCCGGGTTCGCCCTGGACCCCGTGGGTGCCGGGGCCCCGGCACCCCAGGTCCCTTCCGGGCACACGCCTACCGCTCACGGGTTCGCCACCGCGCTCGACGTCTCTGCGGCAGGTCGTGACTACGACGTGCCGCAGAAGCCGTGACCGAGAGCTGAGAGTTGCTGAGAGCGCCGCCCACGCTTGCCGGACCGACGGCGCGAGCCCCGCGCGGAGCGAATCCGCGAGGCCGGTCACGCCGGTCACACCGGATCCTCCTGGGCGGACGGACGAACGGCCGCCTCCCCGGTGTGAGTTCGCGGAGAGGCGGCCTGTCGGGGGCTGTCCGGCGGGTCGTGCCCGGGGCGCCTGGGTCGGGCATGATTCCCCAGGCTGCCGGGCACCCCCCGTGCCGGAGGCCGGTGGTCAGTCGCTCGGTGCCCCCACCAGGTCCATGCCCAGCAGGTCGGCGATGTCGGTGTAGCGGCTCAGTACCTGTGCGAGCCGGTCGAGGAAGACGCTCTCCTTGTCCCTGATGAAGAAGTGGCCGCCCGGCACCACCGTGGTCTCGCAGGCCTCCTCCGAATAGAGGGACCACTCCCGTATCTCCGGGACGGTCACCAGCCGGTCGTCGGCCCCGGCGAAGGTGTGCAGCGGAACGGGCAGCGGCGTACGGTCCACGCTCCCGGCACCGTCGCACAGCATCAGGTCGCCCCTGACGACGGGCAGCAGCGCCGCCAGCCACTCCGGGCGGTCCAGCAGTACCCGGGGCAGACCGCCCAACGCGGCCAGTCCGCGCACGAGTTCCATGTCGTCGGCCACATAGCCGTGGGTGATCGGCGGGGCGGGCAGGTGCGGGGCACGATGAGCCCCGAGGAGAAGCGCGAGGGGCAGCCGTTCCCCCCGGGCCCGGCGGTACTGGGCCAGGGCGAAGGCGACGAGGGCACCCATGCTGTGGCCGTAAAGCACATGGGGGCCGTCGAGCGCCTCGCCGAGTTCCCGGTCCAGGTCCGCCACGAGCGTGGGGAGATCGGTGAAGCGCGGCTCCGCCATCCGGCCCTCGCGGCCGGGCAGTTGTACGGGCAGCACCTCGACCCCGTCTCCCAGCCAGCGCTGCCACCCCGCGTAGGCGGAGGCGCCGCCGCCCGCGTAGGGGAAGCAGAACATGCGCAGGCGACCGTCTTGGCGCGTGTCACCGCGTCTCAGATATCGCGTCATTGTGCCCGGAGCTCCTCTCGGTACGCGATGGCCACCGGGTGGCCAGAACCCGCGTTGTCCTCAGAGTCGGGAGCGGCGCTTAAGTACGGCCAAACACCCCCGAACGGCGTCGACCGGGACGAGGCGAACGCGCGGGGCGCGTAGTGGTACGGGAGTTGCGGGGCGTGACTCGTGCCATGACCGCTGACGCGCGCCACCTGGCCGAACGTCAACGGCACCGCAGCCCAGGTGACTTGGGCGACTGGGGCGGCCTGGACGGTACGGCGGCGCGGGCCGGCCGTACCGCCGGGCTCCGCGACCGGGCCGGTCGCCCGGGGAGACCCCGGTGGGCCACCCGGACACCGGGAACGGGTCCGCCCGGAACCGGCGCGAAATCGGCCCAGGAGCCCAGGAGCCCAGGAGTCCAGGAGAGCAGGAGAGCAGGAGAGCAGGAGAGCAGGAGAGCAGGAGCCCAGGAGAGCAGCAGCCGCGAGCGGCCGACACTCCACACTCCCGGCCGACGGCCGACCACAGACCACAGACCACAGACCGCCGACCACCGACCGCCGACCGCCGACCGCCGACCGCAGAAGCGGCCCCCGGCGGTCACGCCCGCGGCCGGCGGTCAGACCGCCGCCGGTGTCAGCGGCGTCATGCGCAGTTCCGCGCCGTCCGCCGTCGTCGGGTCCGGTGATTCCAGGACCGGGTCCGCCCGCAGGATCGCCTGGTGGAGGCGGCGCAGGCGGGTCGACGGTTCCAGGCCGAGTTCCCTGACCAGGCACTGGCGCAGCCGCTGGTAGGCGCCCAGGGCGTGGGAAGGACGGCCGCAGCGGTACAGCGCCAGCATCAACTGGGCGTGGACCGTTTCGTGCAGGGGGTGCTGGGCCGCCAGGGCCGTCAGCTCGCCGAGCAGCGCGGCGTGCCGGCCGAGCCGTATGTCGGCCTCGATCCTGGCGTCGAGGGCACCGAGCCTGGTCTCCTCCAGACGTACCGTCTCGACCTGGAGCGCCCGGCCGATCTGTACGTCGGCCAGGGCCGGCCCGCGCCACAGCGCCAGCGCCTGGTGCAGCAGCACCGACGCCTCCCGGTCGGCTCCCCGGCGCAGCGCCGCCTGCCCGGCCGTGGACAGCCGGTGGAACTCCGTCGCGTCGTCGGCTCCCGCCACGTCCAGGGCGTAACCCCCGTAGCGGGTGCACAGTACGTCCTTGGGGCCGCGTACGGCGGTCGGGCCGAGCGCGGTGGCCAGCCTGCGGCGGAGCTGTGTGATGTACGTCTGCAGGGTCGCGGGAGCGGTGCGCGGCGGTGCGTCTCCCCAGAGTTCGTCGAGCAGGGTGGACACCGTCACGACCTGACCGGCGTGCAGTGCCAGCAGCGCGAGCACCTGACGGGGCTTGGCCGCGCTGGGCACTACGGACGTGTGGTCGAGCTGGGCGACGAACGGCCCCAGGACCCGGACCTCCATGTGGTTCTCCCTCCGGCCAAACCGCTTGGCTTTCGTTCGGGGCCCTCCACAGTGGCACGGCGGACCCCTGTGCCCCCAGTGAGCCCTTCACCGCCCGCATATGAATTTCCTAGGCGGTGGGCCATGACGAATTCACAGGTGAGGCATGAACAGAACACTGTCGGTAGCGGGCCCGCTGCCCGAAGAATCCTTTGTGCCGGTCCGGTCACGACGGCTCCCGATCCACACACAGGTTGAACGCGGAGGGTAACGTGCACGAAGGCGTCATTCCCACAGTCAGCGGTACGTGCGGCACGGCCGAGGCCGAGCGCCTCGATCAGGAACTGCGCTTCTCGGAACTGGTCGCGAACGCGTGGCTCGAACCGGAGCTCTTCCGGCGCTACCGGGCGGACGCGATGACGGTGCTCAGTGAGTTCGGCGTCACGCTGGCCCACGGCCAGCAGCCGCCGGCTCTGCCCGAGGACCCGATGTGCGAACTGACCATCGAGGAGCTCACCCGGCCGACGACCGCCCACGCGCAGCTCTGCTTCTGCCTGTCGGACGAGCTGCCCCTGAACCCCGGCCCCCGCGCGGTCCTTCGGTGACCGCCGTCTTCGGCGAGCGTCCCGCGCAACAGGTGCCGAGCACGCACGAGAGACAGGACAGACGGCTCCTGGGGTTCCGCAGCCATCTGAGGGCCGAGGTCGTCGCCGACGACGCGGCCTATCTCCTCTCCGACCGGGACGTGACCGCGCTCCAGGGCGATCACATCGAGGCGCTGGTGCCCCTGCTCGACGGCACCCGGGACCTGCCGGC
This sequence comes from Streptomyces graminilatus, assembly GCF_001418565.1. GTDB lineage: Bacteria > Actinomycetota > Actinomycetes > Streptomycetales > Streptomycetaceae > Streptomyces > Streptomyces graminilatus. Next base: position 6,674 of record NZ_LIQQ01000251.1, read on the forward strand.
CGTCCTGCGGGACGCGGCGCCCGGGATCCCGCCGGAGCAGGTGAGCCGGCTCATCGGGAAGCTCGCGAAGGCCGGCCTCGTGGGCTACTCGGCACCGGTCCCGGCCGCCGACGGCCCGGCCCCCAACGCCGCTCTCGCGTACTGGGAGCTGGCCGGACTCGACGGTACGTCGGCACTGCGGCAGGTGGCCGCCGCCCCGCTGGAGATCCTGGCGGTGGGCGGTGCGGGCACCGAGGGAGTGGTGGAGGCGTGCCGGGGGGCCGGACTGGCGGTCGCCGGGCCCGACTTCACCCACGGCGGCACCCACGGCGGCACCCACGGCGGGGCCGCCCAGGGCGTGGGCACCCACGACAACAGCGTTCACGGCGGCGACGTACACCACAACAGCGTTCAGGGCAGCGACGTTCATGGCAGCGACGTTCACGGCAGCGGCGTTCACGGTGGTGCGGACTGCGTGGTCGGGGAGGGCCCCGCAGTCCGCCCGGACGCCGCAGTCCGCCCGGGTACCGCCGTCCGTCCGGACGCCGCCGGGCTGTCCCTCGTCGTCTGTGACGACTATCTGAACCCCGAGCTGCGCGAGATCGACGCCCTGCACCGGGCCACCGGCCGGCCCTGGCTGCTGGCCAGGCCCGGCGGGTCCACCGCGTGGATCGGGCCGGTGTTCCGGCCGGGCGCCGGCCCCTGCTGGTCCTGTCTGGCCCACCGGCTGCGCGGCCACCGGCAGTCCGAGGCCCCGGTGCGCCGGGCGCTAGGCCTGACCGGGCCGGTGCCCCGGCCCACCGCCCAGGTGGCGCCGTCCGCCGCCGCCGCTGCCCAGCTCACCGCGCTTGAAGCGGCGAAGTGGCTGGCCGGCTACCGGCATCCGGGCCAGTCCGCTGTCCTGACCCTGGACACCCTGTCCCTGAAGACCCGTCACCACGAGCTCGGGCAGCGCCCCCAGTGCCCGGACTGCGGCGACCCCTCTCTCGTCGCCCGGCAGGTACGGCAGCCGGTGACGATCTCCTCCCGGCCCAAGGCGGGCGGCGGCCAGCGGGCCCGTTCCGCCCAGGAGATCCACGACCGGTATCTGCCGCTGGTCAGCCCGGTGACCGGGGTGATCGAGGAGATCCGCCGGGACCCCAAGGCACCGGCGGGCACCCACTGCTATCTGGCCGGGCGCAACGCCGCGCTGGGCGGGACCGATCTGGCCCGGCTGCGGGCCGGTCTGCGCCAGCTCAGCGGCGGCAAGGGCGCCACCGCGCTGGACGCGGAGGTCAGCGCGATGTGCGAGGCGCTGGAGCGGTACAGCGGAACCCTCCAGGGCGACGAGCCGCGAACCCGGGACAGTATGCGCGGTCTGGGCGACGACGCCGTCTCCCCGGACACCTGCCAGTTGTTCGCCGCCCGGCAGTTCCGCGACCGCGACCGGTGGAACGCCCTGCACGACGCGTTCCAGTACGTTCCCGAACCCTTCGACGACCGGGCCCCCGTCGACTGGACCCCCGTCTGGTCGCTCACCGAGGAACGCCAGCGGCTGCTGCCGACCGGCATGCTGTACTTCCAGAGCTCCCTCGACGTGGCGTCCCCGCCGGTGGCCGGCCGCCGCTCACTGCGCGCCGACTCCAACGGCAACGCCGCCGGCAGCAGCCCGGAGGACGCGATCCTGCACGGCTTCCTGGAACTCGTCGAGCGGGACGCGGTGGCCCTGTGGTGGTACAACCGCACCCGCCAGCCCGGGGTACGGCTGGAGGGGCCCGGTGGCTTCGGTGACGGCTGGACGGCGGAACTGGTCGACGTGTACCGGCATCTGAACCGTGAGGTGTGGGCCCTGGACCTCACCTCCGACCTCGGCATCCCGGTCTTCGCGGCCCTCTCGCGGCGCGTCGACAAACCGGCCGAGGACATCATGTTCGGGTTCGGCGCGCACTTCGACCCGGCGATCGCGCTGCGCCGCGCGCTGACCGAGCTGAACCAGTTGCTGCCCGCCGTGACCGACGCCCGCCCCGACGGCACGGGTTACGGCTCGACCGCCCCCGAGGCGCTCGGCTGGTGGTGGGGGGCGACCGTGCGCACCCAGCCCTATCTGCTGCCCGACCCCGCTCAACCGGCGCGCGGTACGGCCGACTTCGGCTTCCGGAACCGTCCGGACCTGCGGGACGACGTCGACTCCGTCGTCGAACTGCTGCGCGGGCACGGCATGGACCTGCTGGTGCTCGACCAGACCAGGCCCGACATCGGGCTCCCGGTGATGAAAGTGGTGGTACCGGGACTGCGGCACTTCTGGGCCCGGTACGCTCCGGGCCGGTTGTTCGACGTACCCGTCCGGCTCGGCCGGCTGTCCGAGCCGACGGCGTACGAAGACCTCAACCCCGTACCACTGTTCGTCTGATGTCCCCCGCACTTCCGCGGTCCCCCGTACGTCCGCTGTCCGTATGAATCGCGCGGCCCCCCACAGTGCCGTCCCCCCTCATGTACACCCGGGAGTTCCCGTGTCCGCCGAGAGGCTGTTGAGCACCACCATGACCGCGCAGAACGAGAGGCGTTGTCTCTCCTTGTGGTCGCTCCGTGAGGACGTCCTGGTGGACACGGGCTGCCCGGACGGGTCCGTGTCGCTCTCCGGCCGGTGGGGGGAGGTCCGGCTGCGCCGGGCGCGCCCGATGGTCCGCGAGGCACTGCGGCGGATGAGCCTCGGCCCGATCTCACTGGCCAACGTCATGGCCGAGATGGCCGCCGAGAGCGCCGTACGGCCGGCCGCCACCGGGGGGCACTCGGCCGACGGGCCCGCCGCCGACGCGTCCGCCGAGATCCTGCGGGTGCTGCACCGGCTGCCGCACCTGGTGGTGCGTTCGCTGATGCTGGAGGGCGCCGACCAACTGCTGCTGTCGGTGGTCCCGATCGCGCAGTCGGCCCGCTACCAGCAGGACCTCGCCGCCCTGCGCAGTCCGGTGCGGCTGTCCCGCTTCGCGTTTCTGCGCAGGGAGGGCGAGGACTTCGTCCTGGAGTCCCCCGTGTCGCTGTACCGGATCGTCCTGCACGGTCCGGAGGCCTCCTGGGTGATCAGCATGCTGAACCGCCCGGTCACCGTCGACGAGATCGCCGCCGCCGTGCCGCTGCCCGGCCCGGCGATCGCGGAGATCGTCGCCCATCTGGTGGGGACCGGCATGGTGCACTCCGCCGAGCAGCCGCCGCCGGGCTCCGGCGACCACGTCCGGGCGGGTACGCGCGACAACGGCACGGACAACCGCGACGCGGCCCCGTCCTTCGCCGAGGACCGGGACCCGGCGCTGCGGTCGTGGTCCGCCGTCGATCTGCTCTTCCACAGCCGCTCCACGCTCGGCAGGCACGACGCGGACTTCGGCGCCACCTATCCGCTCGCCGACATCCTGCCGCCCGCCCCGGCCGTCAAGCCGCTGCCGGACGGACCACGTCTCGCCCTCGCCCGGCCCTCCCTGACCGAGGTGGCGGCGGCGGACCCGCCGCTCACCACCGTGGTGGAGGAGCGGCACAGCATCCGGTCGTACGGCCCGGAGCGGCTGACCGCCGCCACGCTGGGCGAGTTCCTCTACCGGGCGCTGCGGGTCCGCGGCCTGCACGAGCCGACGGGTGACAGCGGGCAGCACGAGGGGTACACCGACCGCCCCTATCCCAGCGGTGGCCGCGCCTACGAGCTCGAGTTCTACCTCACCGTCCGGGACTGCGCGGGCATCCCGTCCGGCATCCACTACTACGCCCCGCTGGAGCACTGCCTGGTGCAACTCGGCCACGGCGACACGGACTCGGCGACGGAGGACCTGCTCGCGGAGGCACAGATCACCGCCGGGCTGCCCGACCCGCCCGCCGTGGTCATCACCATCACCTCGCGCATCCACCGTCTGTCGTGGAAGTACAGCGGCCTGCCGTACGCGCTGACGCTCAAGCACGTAGGCGCGGTGATCCAGAACCTGTATCTGATCGGTACGGCGATGGGGCTGGCCTCCTGCGCGCTGGGCAGCGGCGACGTGGAACTGGCCGCGCGCGCCACCGGCACCGACTGGCTCACCGAGCCGAGTGTCGGAGGATTCGCCCTGGGGGCACCTTCCCGGACCTCTACGAAACATTCGTAGGAAAAGCAGTTTGTCCGTGAGTCGTACATATAATATTTGAAATTCAACCCGCCCGCCTACACTGAGTGCTCCTTGATCCCGTCTGCGTGAGGGGGCGTTCATGGAGGTAGCCGCACCGCGCGCGGAACAACGCGCCGGCACACCCGTAGGGGAATCCGCCACCACTGGCGGCGCCGGCAACAACTCCGCTCTGTCCGGAACGGTGCGCGGCTTGGGGCTCAATGCCCCGCCGCCCCGGCTGGCCCGGAGTGTCGTACTGATCGTCGAGTGCGGTTTCGTACTGATCGGCTTTCTGAACATCCTGGACGCGAAGCCGGGGCCGCTGGCTCTCGGCGCCGCGGCCATCGGCTTCAGCCTGGTCTTCCTGCTCCAACTGGTGCACACCACCCAGCGGTTGCAGCGGTTCCGGGACCGCTGGTACCGGTGGACGCTCTCGTTCCAGGCCCTGCTGACCTATCTGCCGCTGTTCGCCCTGGGGTTCGGCTGGGGCGGGATGGCCGGTTTCCTGGGAGCCTCCCTGCTGCTCGTGCTCCGGCCCGTGGTGGCCTGGCCGCTCTTCGGGCTGGTCGCGGCGGCGGCGTGGGCGACCGGACCACTGCTCGGCATGAACCCGCTCAGCTCGATGTACATCGCCGTGTCCACCGTGCTGACCGGGCTGATCGTGTACGGCCTCAACCGGCTCGCCCAGTTGGTCGTCGAGGTCCAGGCGGCCCAGACGGACCTGGCCCGGCTGGCCGTCACCCAGGAACGGCTCCGCTTCGCCCGGGACCTGCACGATCTGCTCGGCTACAGCCTGTCCGCCGTCACGCTCAAGAGCGAACTGGCGTGCCGCCTCGTCCCCACGGACCCCGAACGCGCCCTGGACGAGCTGCGGAGCATCCTGGAGATCTCCCGGCAGGCGCTCTCCGACGTCCGCACGGTCGCCCGGGGATACCGGGACATGTCGCTGTCCACGGAGGCGGTGTCCGCACAGGCGGTCCTCGCGGCGGCCGGCATCCAGGCCGAGGTGAACTGCAGCGTGGATCCCCCGGACGGGGACGTGAGCACCATCATGGCCACCGTGCTCCGGGAGGCCATCACCAATCTGCTGCGCCACAGCAAGGCCGAGAACTGCCGTATCGAGAGCTGGACGACGGACGCGGGCGAACTGTCCCTCACCATCGCCAACGACGGTGTGCAGGCCGTCCTGGGCGCCGGGAACCAGTCGGCCACCTCGGACGGCAGCGGCCTGGGCAACCTGCAGTTCCGGCTGACCTCGATCGGGGGCGAACTGGTGTCCGGGCTGGACGAGGCGGGCTGGTTCGTCCTCCGGGCCACGGCGCCGATGCGCCAGCCGGGCGCCGACTGAGCACCCGCCGGCCCCCGGCGGGCGGGCCACCCGGCCACGTCGGCCCAGTTGCCGGCCGGCCAGGACGAACGGGACGAGCGGGGCGGGTGCCACGGTGGATCCTGGCACCGGAATCGCCCCGGCCCGTCCCGGTTCGCGCGTCGATTCACAGCGGTTTGTACGTCGGTTCACGGCGGGCTGTACGTCAGTTCACAGCCAGCCGCTGTCCCTGGCCACCCTGATCGCGTCCACGCGGTTACGCGCGTTGAGTTTGGTCACGACGGTGGTCAGATAGTTCCGCACTGTGCCCACCGAGAGGAACAGGCGGCGCGCGATGTCCGCCGCCTCCGCTCCGTCGGCGGCCATCCGCAGCACCTCGGTCTCGCGCGGGGTCAGCGGGTTGTCGCCGTTGTCGAAGGCCGCCAGGGCCAACTGGGGGTCGATCACCCGCTTGCCCGCCGCCACCTCCCGCACCGCGTCCGCGAGGCGGTCCGGCGGTGCGTCCTTCAGGAGGAAACCGCCCACCTGGGCCGCGAGCGCCTTGCGGAGCGTTCCCGGCCGGCCGAGGCTGGTCAGGATCAACGTCCGGCAGGAAGGCAGCTGCTGGGCCAGCTGGGCGGCGGCGGACAGCCCGTCGAGGCCGGGAAGGTCGACGTCGATGACGGCGACATCGGGCTCGAACTCCAGTGCCGTGGGGACGATCCGGTCCCCCCGCTCGACCTCGGCGACCACCTGGAGGTCATCCTCCAGGGTCAACAAGGCCACCAGCGCCCCGCGGACCATATGCATGTCCTCGGCGAGCAGGATTCGTATCAAAGTGGTCTCCCCGTGTGGCTGGGACGGTCAGACCAGCCCGTTTGACGAGGACATTACTTGACAGAGAGGACGTACGGAAGTCTGGCGCTGTTTCTCCTTTAACTTTCAACTCCACTGTGCCACTGGGCCACTTCGAGCCGCATGGCGGTGGTGACCGTGTTCTCCTGCACCGCCTGCACCTCGACCGGGACGGTGAACGTGCCCAGTTCCTCGTCCGAACGGAATCCGCCGACCGTGGCGCGCAGGCTGGTGATCCGGTCCAGTTCGGCGTAGTTGGTGAAGTCGGTGCCGATGGAGGCGACCGACAGGCTGTGCGGGTCGAGGCCGTGCAGCCGGGCGACGGAGGCCACCGCCAACTGCCGTGCCGCCTCCATCTGGAGGTGGCCCGGCACATGGTCGAGCGGGTGGTCGAAGACGTGCGGGTGGCTGGTGTCCACCACCAGCTGGGAGGAGAAACCGCCCGCTTCGCCGTCCGCGACGGGCTGTGTCACGAACACGTTCCTGGCGTCGCGCCGCCCCACGGCACTCGGCTCGGCCGCCGTGAAGCGGGGCAGCAGGAAGCCGGGGTTGTCCGGCATCGGGCGCCTGCTCCGCATCGCGCGGTAGGCGCTCTTGGACAGGATCAGCAGTCCGCCCTCGCCGCGCATCGCGGGCCGTCCGTCGACCTCGACCTCCCCGATGAAGGTGAACCCCTGTATTCGGCCCGCCCTGTTGCGCTTGGTCCGCACGGCCACGTCGAGCCGCAGATCCGCCGGCCGCCGGCCGATGCGCAGCGGTTCGAACGCGGTGACCCGCAGACTGAGGTCCCGGAAGATGAACGCCGCGTCGTGGTCCACCCCCAGATGACGGTGGGCGACCAGCACCCCGGCCTGGCGTACGACCTCCACCAGCAGGGTGAAGTCGTACGACGGGGAGTCCTCCCCGATCAGGTGGCCGCGCGGCAGCTGTGCGGCGACGGCGAAGGCCTCCTCGCCGGTCTCGGCCGAGTCGGTGACGAAGACCTCGGCGATGGAGGCCCGGTGGACCAGGGCGCGGGGCACGGTCGCGTCGTAGCTCAGCTCGACCTCGGCAGCCTGTGAGCGCAGCGAAGCCTGCTCCGACGCGGGTACGGACTCGGGTGCGGACGTGGGCACGGACGTGGGCGCGGTCATGGACATGCTCATGTTCGGGTTGGTCCTTCCAGGGAAGTCTCGGTGTCGCGATCGGATGGGCGCGATCGGATTGCTGAGCCGGGTCAGGGGCGTACGGCCGGTACCGGCGCCGGGCGGGCCGGGCGGGACGGCAGCCGGGTGAGGAGCGTGTCGAGGCTGTCCGGGCCGGAGCAGGCCGCGACGACACCGTCGGGCCGCACATACGCGCACCACTGGGCGCCGGATCCGCCGAGCGTGTCGTCCTGCGCCCGGACGACGGCCAACGTGCCGCCGTCCTGCGGGAGTTGCGGAGAGTTCGGGAGGTGTCCCGCGGTCATGTCCGCCGGGCGGATCCACAGCACGCGGGCCATGTCCGCCATGCCCCGGTCCCGTACGGTCTGGGCGACCCGCACGGCCGACTCACCGGCGGCCTGGGCGCCGTACACGAGCAACGTGTGCCGGCCGGCCGCCAGATGGGCGTGCAGCGACTCCGCCACCGTGCCGTGCAGGGGGGTCAGCGCCGCGTCGGGGGCGCGCCGGCCGGGCCGCAGCACGCGGGGCACTCCCGCGCCGGCGTCGGTCGCGGCCACCGCCGGGCTCCCGGAGTGGTCGAGGTCGAGCTGGGCGAGCAGCGGGAGCGCCTTCTTCTCCAGCAGGCCGGTGACGGACAGGAACCGCATCACCGTGTTGCGCAGCAGCCGTGCCGCCGGATTGCGCAGCAGCCACATCCGGGTCTGCTGGTCACCGTTGGCGACGGCCCGGACGGACGCGGGGCGCCGCTCGGCCTCGTAGCTGTCGAGCAGTGCCGGATCGCCGCCGCGCACCACGGTCGCGAGCTTCCAGCCCACGTCGTAGCCGTCCTGGACACCGGTGTTGAGGCCCTGGCCACCGGCGGTGGTGTGGGCGTGCACCGCGTCGCCCGCCAGCAGCACCGGGCCCTCGCGGAATCGTGGGGCGACCTTGGCGTGCACCCGGAAGCGGCTGGTCCACCAGGTGCCGTGCAGCCGCAGCCCGCCCGGCCCCCGCTCGTCGAGGAGCCGCTGGAGCAGTTGCTCCGACGGCGGCTCCAGCCAGTCGTCCGGCTCCATGTCGAAGAAGACCCGGTGGCCGTCGGGCTGCGGGACGATCACCAGCACGCCGTCCGGCGTGATGTGGTGCTGGACCTCGGCCTCGGGGCTCGCGCCCTCCAGCAGGCCGTCCCCGATCAGGAACGTACGGTCGAAGGTGTGCCCCTCGAACGGGATGTTGACGGTGTCGCGCACCAGGCTGCGGGCGCCGTCGGCGGCCACGAGCCAGGGCACCGTGAGCGTCTCCTCGCCACCGGCCGCCTTCATGGTGACGGTCGCCGACTCCTCGGGGCCGCCCCGGTTCACGGTCACCGCCGTGACCTCGGTCTCCCACTCGACGGTGCCGCCCAGCTCCTCCAGCCGGGCGTGCAGCGCGCGTTCGGTCACCGGCTGCGGGACACAGAGGGGACCGGGGAACGCGGTGCCCGTGAGGCCGCCGAACCGCACACCGGCGATGCGCTTGCCCTTCGACCAGTACGACCCACCGGCCAGCGGCAGCGCCGTCTCGGCGAGCCGGGCGGCGACACCCACACGGTCCAGGCATTCGAGCGCGCCGCTCCACAGCACCAGCCCCTTCGGGGCGATACCGGGGCCGGAGCGCCGGTCGACGATCCGGCAGGGCACTCCGAGGTCCCACAGCACACAGGCGGCGGTGAGGCCGGTGGGCCCGGCGCCGACGATCAGTACGGGTGTCGTCGTCACAGCGCACCCCCGGTCGTACCCGCTCCCGCGGTCACGGCCACCGGGCGGTGCAGCAGGGCCGAGATCTCGCGGACGGCGCTGTCGGTGTCGGCGAACCGCACGGACCGCATGCCGAACTCGGCCGCCGCCAGGCAGTTCTCCTCGGTGTCGTCGACGAACAGGCACCGCTGCGGGGTGGTGCCGAGCCGGTCGAACAGGATCCGGTAGATGGCGGGGTCCGGCTTGCGGACGCCCTCCTTGTGCGAGTCGACGACCACGTCGAAGAGTTCGTCGACGGGGAGCTGGGCGCGCCACAGCGGTTCCCACTCGCGGACGTTGTTGGTGAGCAGGGCGAGCCGGTACCCGTCGCGGCGCAGGGCGCGCAGGAACGACACGAACGGCTCGTTGGGGGTCCGGCCCCGGAACCACAGCTCACCGAAGCCGTGTCCGTCCGCGAGGATCCGGCCCGCGCCCTCGGGCAGCTCGGCCAGGATCCGGTCCACCATCTGCCGCTCGGTGATCTCGCCGGTCTCCAGGGCGGCCATCGGGGTGTCCCCGTGGCGTTCCGTCGCGGCCAGGAACGCCTGGGCCAGGTCGCCGGCGTCGATCCCGGCCAGCTCGGCGAAGGCGACGAAGGTCTCGACGAGCGGGTTGGTCAGTACACCTCCGTAGTCGACGACGATCGTGTCGACGGCCGCCGCGCTCCCCGCGCCGCCTGCGACACGGCGTACGGACCGCTCACCTGGCTCGGCCTGTGGTGTGGATGTCATCGGGCTTTCCCCCCTTGGTCTGGGTCGAACTGGTGGGTCGAACTGGTTCGGTCCGGCCGGTCTGCTCGGTCCGGAACCGGGCGTGCGGGTGCGGGTGCTGATGGGTGGGGTGTGGCTGATGGGTGGGGTGTGGCTGATGGGGCTTGATGGGGCTGATCCGGCGATCCGGTCGCGTGGGCCGTTCCGGTAATCGGTGGGCCGGTGTCGGCGATGCCGTCGGCCCATGGCCGGGCGGTCCGCCCGAGGCTGCTCTGGCGTCCGCCGGAGCGGTAGCCCGGACGCTAACGGGGACCGCTTGCGCCCGGCCAAAGGGAGCTCATTCAGCCAAAGAAAGTGCGGGAGGACCTGTGGAGGTCCTCCCGCACTCGGGGCTCACTTGGCTTTACATGGGTGACGACGTGCCGTCAGTCGGACGCCTTTCCGGTCACCGCGCCGGCCGGTTCTTTCTCTTTGGCCTTCCCTTTCGCCTGCCCTTTCGGCTGCCCTTTCGGCGCCGACGCGACCGGAGTGTCCACCGGATCGGCTGGAGCCGCCGCCGGTACGGCGGTCACCGGGCCGCCCTCGCTGATGCCGAACCGCGCGTGCAGCCGTCGTAGCGGACCGGGTGCCCACCAGGCCGCGCGGCCGGTGAGGGAGAGGACGGCCGGGACGAGGAGCGTGCGGATCACCATGGCGTCCATGAGGATGGCCAGCGCGACGCCCAGGCCGAGCATCTTCGTGTTGGTGATGCGGGAGGTGCCGATGGCCACCATGACCACCGAGAGGACCAGCGCGGCGGCGGTGATGACACCGCCGGTACCCCGGATCCCCTCCACCACAGCGGCCTTGTCGTCGCCCGTGCGCTCCCGTTCCTCCTTGATCCGGGAGAGCAGGAAGACGCCGTAGTCCATGGAGAGTCCGAAGGCGAGGCAGAACATCAGCACCGGCAGGGCCGTCTCGATGCTCCCGGTCGGGGTGAAGCCCAGCAGCCCCGACAGATGCCCGTCCTGGAAGACCCACACCACGGCGCCGAGCATCGCGGTCAGGCTGAGCGCGTTGAGCAGGACGGCCTGGATCGGCACCAGCACGCTGCCGGTGAGCAGGAACACCAGGATCAGCGTGGCGAGCACGATGATGCCGACCGCCCACGGCAGACCGCGTCCGATGGCCGACTGGCTGTCGATCAGCGCGGCGGTCGTACCGGAGACGTACGCGGGGAAGTCCGCGTCGACGGCGCGGATGTCCCGTACGAGGTCCTTGCCCGCGTCGGAGACCGCCTCCACGCCGGGCACCACGGTGAGGTACGAGATCTCACCGGCGGTACGGCCCGGCACTCCGGGACCGGTCTCCTGGCCGTGCGTGTAGCTGCCGGTGGACGCGTCGACCCGCAGCACTCCGGGCAGCTTGGACAACTGCTCGGCGTACGAGCCCAGTTGGCCGGTGGGCGCCTTGCGGGTGACGACCTCGACGACTCCGGTGGGGCTGCCCTGGAACTGGTCCCGGATCTGCTCCTGCACCACGCGGGAGTCGGCAGAGGAGGGGAGCTGGCGGTAGTCGGCGGTGCCGAAGTCGACGTTCAGGAAGGGCGCGCCGAGCAGCAGCAGGACGGCGAGGGTGCCCGTGGCCACCAGCGGGGCGCGCTTCATGACCGACTGGGCCAGCCGGGCCCAGGCCGCGCCGGCCGCGGCGGGCTGCCGCTGCGCGCCGGGGCGGCGGCGGACGAGCTTGCGTACGTCCCAGGCGTCGATCCGGTGGCCCAGTACGGCGAGCAGCGCCGGGAGGACCACCAGGGCCGCGCCGGCGGCCAGGACCACGACGCTGATCCCGGCGTAGGCGAGGGAGCGCAGGAAGTACAGCGGGAAGACGAGCATCGCGGCGAGCGAGACGGCGACCGTCGCGGCCGAGAACAGCACGGTCCGCCCGGCGGTGTTGAGGGTGACGGCGAGCGCGCCCGCCGTGTCCCGGCCGGCGGCCAGCTCCTCGCGGTAGCGGCGCACGATCAGCAGCGCGTAGTCGATGGCGAGGCCCAGACCGAGGGCGGTGGTGAGGTTGGTGGCGAAGACGGAGACGTCGGTGAAGGAGGTGAGGACGCGCAGCACCGCGTTGGTGCCGATGATCGCGATCACGCCGATACCGATGGGCAGCAGTGCGGCGACCGCGCTGCCGAACACCAGCATGAGGATGAGGAGGGTGATCGGCAGCGCGATGGCCTCGGCGCGCAGCAGGTCCTCCTTGATGAAGGTCTGCTGCTCGTTCTGGACGGCGACACTGCCGCCGAGCCGGACACTGAGGTCACCCTGCCGCCCGTCGAACTTCCCGGCGATACGGTCCTTCAGGGTGCGGTCGGCGGCCAGTTCGTCGCCGGTGAGCCGGGCCACGACCAGGGCTTCCCGGCCGTCCTTGGAGCGCAGCGCCTTGGCGCCGGTGCCCCAGTAGGAGGTGACGCCGGTGACACCGGGCTGGTCGGCGAGCCGGGCGGCGAG
>NZ_LIQQ01000252.1 GCF_001418565.1 Streptomyces graminilatus
CGCCCTGTACTCCACCACCCCCGGCAGCAGCACCGGCGCCCTGAAGTCGGCCCGTACCAGGGCCGATTCAGGCGCGCCATGAGCGGCAAGGCACCGCGCGACGGTCCACATGCCGTGGGCTATCGCGCGCCGGAAGCCGAAAAGGCGTGCGGTGAGCGCGTGCAGGTGGATGGGGTTGCGGTCACCGGAGGCGGCGGCATACCGTCGGCCGACATCCCCACCGAGCCGCCACTCGGCGACGACGGGCAGCGCCTCGGGCTCTTCGGCGGCGGCGGCGGTGGAGGCGGCGGCGTCCTGCGTGCCGATGCCCGGCCCGAGGGAACCGTGCCGGGCCAGATACGTACTCCGCGACTCCCACACCAACTCGTCCCCCTCCCGCAGCTCCGTCTGCACAGCCGCTTCGGTGCCACGCCGATGTGGTGCCAACTCGTCGACGTACACCGAGAGTTCGAAGGTCCCGGCAGGGGACGGCGGGCGCCAGCGGACGATCTCCATCGACGTGTGGACCAGGCCGAGGAGCGGCAGCGGGAAGTCCCGGTCGGTCATCAGGAGCATGGCCAGCGGGAAGCCGAGGACGTGCGGATAGGTGATGGGGAGGCTCTCGTCGCCGACGGGGAAGCCGCAGACCCGCTCGTAGGCGGCGAGGCGGGCGAGGTCCACGCGTACGCCGGGCAGGACGAGGCGGGTGTCCGGGTGGGCGGCGTCCGGGCGGGGCCTGTCGGGGGAGGCTGTCTTGAGGGCGGCCTTCTTGAAGGGGGACAGCAGGGCGCCCCGGGCGAGCAGGGGAGCGAGGGAAGGCGTCCGGTCGAGGGTGTGGGCAGGCATCTGGCTATGCAACTCCCGGCTCGATAGAACCCGATAGAACCCGATAGGACCTGATGGAACCCGATAGGACCCGATAGGACCCGATAGGGCCCGATAGGGCCCGATAGGACCCGATGGAACCTGTGTGGCTCGACAGTTACTTACTCTGGAGTAAGGTTACCTGAGGTAAGCTGCATGTCACTCCTGAAGGAGTCGTGAGTCACTCACTCCTGAGGGCACGCATGTGACGACCGAGCTTGCACACCCCCGCCGCTCCACCACCCCCGAACCCGCACGACCCCCACACGTGCGAGCCGTACGATTCCGGTTTCTGAACAGCGGCGGCGCCGAATTCGTACATCTGTGGTGAACCCACCGGAGGTGCACGTCCATCGGAAGGCCGCTGCACGCCACAGGAGTCGCTCGTGTCGTCCTCGTTCCCGTCCAGCCCCTCCGCCCCGGGCTCCCCGTCGTCCCCGGCCTCGCGGCAGACCGTGGCCGCCGTCGGTTACGACGGTGAGCCGATCCTGGTCGAGCCCGAGATCCGGCGGCTGGACGGGGTCGTGCGGGAGGTGGCCGTACCGGCGTTCGTCGCGCCCGTCACCCATGGCTCGCTCGCGGACGTCCCCTTCGACAACGCGAACGGGGACCCCGAGGCGGTCGCCCTCAGCCGCCGTATGCCGGACGGGAGTTGGGCGGAGGTGACGGCGGCCGAGTTCGCCGGGCAGGTCCTCGCGGTGGCCAAGGGGCTGATCGCCGAGGGGCTGCTGCCGGGCGACCGGCTGGCCATCATGGCGCGGACGTCGTACGAGTGGACGCTCATGGACTTCGCCGCGTGGGCGGCGGGCCTGGTGACCGTGCCCGTCTACCCGACGTCCTCCGCCTTCCAGACCCGCTGGATCCTTCAGGACTCCGGCGCCGTAGCCCTCGCCGCCGAGACCTTCGCCCAGGCCGCCGCCCTCGGCCCGGAACGCGACCGCATCCCCGACCTCAAGCACATGTGGGTCTTCGAGAAGGGGCACATCGAGCGGCTCGCGGAGCTGGGCAAGGACGTGCCGGACCAGGAAGTCGCCGTACGCCGTGGGGTGTTGGGGCCCGACACCCTCGCCACGCTCATCTACACCTCCGGCACGACCGGACGTCCGAAGGGCTGCGCGCTCACCCATGGCAACTTCTTCGCCGAGGTCGACAACGCCATCGAACTCCTCTACCCCGTCTTCCGGGAACGGACGAAGGAAGAGGCGTCGGTGCTGCTGTTCCTGCCGCTGTCGCATGTCTTCGGAAGGATGGTGGCCATCGCCTGCCTCCGGGCCGGGGTGCGGCTCGGGCACGCGCCGAGCCTCAAGTCCGAAGACCTGCTGGGGGACTTGGCGGCCTTCCAGCCCACCTGCCTGCTCGCCATCCCCTACATGCTGGAGAAGGTCTTCAACACCGCCCGCGCGAAGGCCGAGGCGGGCAAGCGGGTCTCGTCCTTCGACCGCGCGGTGGACGTGGCCCGCCGCTACAGCGAGGCGGTGGAGGCCGAGCGGCACGGCACCGGCCACGGCCCCAGCCGCGCGCTGCGCACCGCGCGCGCCTTCTACGACCCCCTGGTCTACCGCCGGATCCGCAACGCCATGGGCGGCAGGGTCCGTTACATGATCTGCGGCGGCTCACCGCTCGGCCGCCCCCTCGCCGGGTTCTTCGCAGGCGCGGGCATCGAGATCTACGAGGGGTACGGCCTGACCGAGTGCACTGGCGCGGCCACGGTCACGCCCCCGCTCAAACCCCGTGTGGGCACGGTGGGCTGGCCGCTGCCCGGCACCCGGGTGAGGATCGCCGCCGACGGCGAGGTGCTGCTCGCGGGCGAGCAACTCCTGCGCGGCTACTGGGATCCGGCCGCCGGCGGTGTCGTCCCGGCGGCGCCGGAGGGCTGGCTCGCGACCGGTGACATCGGGGCGCTGGACGACGAGGGGTATCTGACGATCACCGGCCGCAAGAAGGAGATCCTGATCACGGCCGGCGGCAAGAGCGTGGCGCCGGCGCCCCTGGAGAACTGGCTACGGGCCCACCCCCTGATCTCCCAGGCGATCGTCCTGGGCGACGGCCGCCCGTACATCTCGGCCCTGATCACCCTCGACCCGCCCGGTCTCACCCACTGGCGCCAGATGCAGGGCAAGCACCCGGTTCCGGTCGAACTCCTCATGGACGACGACGAGTTGAGAGCGGTGCTCCAGCGGGCGGTGGACGAGGCCAACAAACTCGTCTCTCGCCCCGAGTCGATCCGCCGCTTCACCGTCCTCCCAGTCGACTTCACTGAGGAAGCCGGTCATCTGACCCCGTCGCAGAAGCTGCGCCGGTTCGAGATCCTGCGGGACTTCGCTGCGGAGGTGGAGGGGCTGTACGAGCGGTAGCGGGCGATGACCCCTGTCATTCGCCGTGACCGTCCCCTGTCTTCCGGTGGACACCGGGGGCGGGTCACAATCACGACATGACGATCATCGCGAGCGAGCCGCGGCCCACCCGCGACGGGCCGGTGGCCGTCGTCCGGGGGTTCGTGACAAGTGGCGTGTGCGGGGCCGCACTTGCCGCGTTCGCGGTGGGCTGCGTCCTGGAGAACGTGCCGCTGATCGTCGGCAGCCTTGTCCTCCCGGTGGCTTACGGGCTGCTCAACCTGCTTGTCGGTCTGCCGAAACGGGCTCGGCAGGCGGCGGTCGTACCCGTCCAGGCACTCGCGATGATCGAGAGCCTGCAAGCCACCGGGTCCGAACTGACGGCCAACGTCCCGATCGACTTCGACCTCACGGTCGTCCCCGACGATGCGCCCGCCTTCCGGGTCGTGATGAGCGACCACATCAACCTCGTAGACGTCCCCAAATACCAGCCGCGCGGCATCCTGGTCGTCGAGTATCCGCCGGACCGGCCGTGGAAGATACGGCTCGTCAAGGAGCCGACCCCGGAATGGCGGCGCCGGGCGGCCGACGCCCAGCTCGACTCGGCGCCCGGGGCGACAGTGGTGAAGGAACCGCCGCAGGGCACGGTGTACGGCATGGCCCTTCTCGTCGGCTTCCTGGTCGGCGTCGCGCTGGTGCCGTGGGCCTTCTGCGCGGACCTCGCGGACAGCTTCGGTGGCTCGGAGTCCGACGGGGCCACCCCCTCGGTGACGTCATCCACCTCCACCTCCACATCGTCCTCGTCATCGTCCTCGACGAACACGACCGTGGTGTCGTCGGCGTCGGGCACGGTGGTCCTGGGGGTGGGCAAGTCGTTCCTGGACGAGGGCGAGCTGCGCGAGGCCGTCGAGTCCCTGACCAAGGGCACGCACAACGCGCCCGACGCACACAAGGGCCGGGCGCTCACGGTCACGGTCAACGACAAGACGCTGGCCATGGTGTTTCCGCCCACGGGCACCCAGATCCCGCTCTTCGACCCGGACTCCCTGCCGTACGAGCGCGTACCGGCCCTGGTGAGGGAGGCGACGACCACTCTCGGCGTCAGCTCTCCGCAGTCCTGGCAACTGACCGCCGAACGCCTCACCGGCTCCCTCAGGCTCACGGTGACCGTCTCCGGGCTCGACGGCGACAAGGCGTCCCTGGTGGCGGACGGAAAGGGCCGGGCCATCCTCCGTACGAAGGTCGCGAGCTGACGTTCCGGGGGCTTGCGTCGCGCGACCGCGACGCCCGCTCTCTGTTTGCCTCAGGGCGCCTCCGGCCCGCCCGCCAGGGCGTCCAACTGCTCCCTGGACCACACGAGCCTGCCTGACCGCAGGTCCTCGACCACCCCGCGCACCCACTCCCGCTCCGCCGCCGTCACGGCCCGCAGATACTCGGTCTCCAGGCGGGTGATGCGCGGCAGGCCCCGCTCCGCCTCCGTGGCCATGGCCGCCTCCAGCCCGTCGAGCCTCTCCGTGAGGGCGTCGACGCGCCGCTCCAGCACGTCCGCGATCTCCTCCGGCGTGAGCAGCAGCAGGTTCGACAGGGCGGCCGGGAACTCCGGGAACTCCTCCTTCGGCGCGGTGAGCATCTCCTCCAGCCAGGCGCGGGCGGTCTCGCGCCCCTCGTCGGTGACCTCGTACACGGTCCGCTCGGGGTACTGCTGATCGCGCCCGGTCTCCCGGACCGCGATCAGCCCGTCGCCGCTGAGCCGCTCGATCGTGCGGTAGAGGCTCGCGCGCTGTCGGACGTTGACGACCTGCTCCTTGCCCCAGTCCTTGACCAGCCGCTGGATCCCGTACGGATGCAGCGGCCGGTAGTGCAGCAGGGCCAGCACGGTCAGGGCGAGGGGGGAACTGCGGGGGCGGGGATACGGGCGGGATGCGGTCATGGGCAGATTTTAGCCGCGAGGAGACTAGTTGACATGAGACTAGTTTCATTGCAACTATCGAATCTGTGAATGCGTCCGCACCGCACCGCACCGCACGGCACCGCACCGAGAGGAACCATTGAGATGTCCCCGACACCCAAAGCCCGTACCGCCCTCGTCATCGGCGGCGGAATCGCCGGCCCGGTCGCCGCGATGGCGCTCCGCCGGGCAGGCGTTGAGGCCGCCGTCCATGAGGCGTACGACCACACGGCCGACGAGGTCGGCGGTGGCATGAGCATCGCCCCGAACGGCCAGGACGCCCTCGACGCGATCGGCGCGGGCGACCTCGTCCGCGCCATCGGCATCCCGGTCACCGCCATGGGGCTGCGCAGCTGGACCGGCAAGAACCTTGCGCGGTTCGCCCCGCCCGACCGCCTCCCGGCCCAGCGGTTCGTCTGGCGCGCCGATCTCTACCGCGCGATCTACGACGAGGCGGAGCGCCGCTCGATCCCCATCCACCACGGCAAGCGGCTCGTCACCGCGACGGACACCGGCTCCGGCGTCACCGCGCACTTCGCGGACGGTACGCGGGCGAGCGCCGACATCCTGATCGGCGCCGACGGCATCCGCTCCACGGTCCGCTCCCTGATCGACTCCGCCGCACCGCAGCCGCACTACGCCGGTCTGATGGGCTTCGGGGCGCGGCTGGAGCGGTCGGGGCTGCCCTCGTCCGACGGGGTCATGTACCTGTGCTTCGGCAAGCGCGCGTTCTTCGGCTACCAGGTCTTCGGCGACTCCACGGCGATGTGGTTCGCGAACCTGCCCCGCCGCGCCCCGATGACCGTCGCCGAGGCGCAGGCGGTCGGCGCGGAGGAGTGGACGCGCACTTTGCTCGCCGCCTTCGCCGACGACCGCGTCCCCGCCCTCGAAATGATCAACCGTACGGAGGCCGGCCGGCTCATCGTCACCGGCCCGATGGAGAACATGCCGAGGGTGCCGAACTGGACGCGCGGCCGGATGACCCTGATCGGCGACGCGGCCCACGCAGCCTCGTCCAGCTCCGGGCAGGGTGCCTCGATCGCCGCCGAGAGCGCCGTCGAACTCGCCCGCTGTCTGCGGGACCTGCCCTACGACCAGGCCTTCGCGGAGTACGAAAGGCTGCGCCGGCCCCGCGTCGAGCGCGTCATCAAGGCCGCCGCCCGTACGAACAGCGACAAGGCGGCGGGCCCGGTCGGCCGTGTCGTGCGTGACCTCGTGATGCCGGCGGCCGTGAAGCTGATCGACCCGGAGAAGATGGCCTGGCAGTTCGACCACCACATCGACTGGGACGCGAAGGCCGCCCCGCCGGTGTGAAGGGTCCCGGATGTGCGCCATCGGCCATCTGCCATCTGTCATCGACCACCGGTCGCCGACATGAGTTCTACACGCCGTGTATACACGCGACGTATACACGCTATGTATAGTGGCGCTCATGTCCATCAGTCACACCCTTCTGGGGCTACTGGAGTCGGGCCCGAGACACGGCTACGACCTGAAGCGGGCCTTCGACGAGAAGTTCGGTCATGACCGGCCCCTGCACTACGGGCAGGTCTACTCGACGATGTCCCGGCTGCTGAAGAACGGCCTCGTTGAGGTCGAGGCGATCGAGGCCGGCGACGGCCCGGAGCGCAAGCGGTACGCGATCACCGACGCCGGCGTCACCGACGTGGAGCGGTGGCTCGCGACCCCGCAGAAGCCGGAGGAATACCTCCAGTCGGCCCTCTACACGAAGGTCGTCCTCGCGCTCCTCACCCACCGGAACGCCGGCGACATCCTGGACGTCCAGCGCTCCGAACATCTGCGCAGCATGCGCATCCTGACCGACCGCAAGCGCAACGGGGACCTCGCCGACCAGCTCATCTGCGACCACGCCCTCTTCCACCTCGAAGCCGATCTGCGCTGGCTGGAACTGACCGCCGCCCGACTCGACAGACTCCGTGAGGCCGTGACCCGATGACGACTCCTCCCACCGGTTCCCTGCTCACCGCGCAGGACCTGCGCAAGACCTACGGGCACACCCACGCCCTCGACGGCGCCGGGTTCGCCATCCACCCGGGCGAGGTCGTCGCCATCATGGGTCCGTCCGGCTCCGGCAAGTCGACGCTGCTGCACTGTCTCGCGGGCATCCTGCCGCCCGACTCCGGGTCGATCATGTACAACGGGCGCGAGATGACGTCGATGAGCGACGGTGAGCGCAGCGCGCTGCGCCGCTCCGAGTTCGGCTTCGTGTTCCAGTTCGGGCAGCTCGTGCCGGAGCTGACCTGCGTCGAGAACGTGGCGCTTCCGCTCCGGCTCAACGGCACCTCCCGCAAGGAGGCCGAGCGGGCGGCGCTCGGCTGGATGGAACGGCTTGAGGTCGACGACCTGAAAGGCAAGCGGCCCGGCGAGGTCTCCGGCGGCCAGGGGCAACGGGTCGCGGTCGCACGGGCGTTGGTCACCGGTCCCCGGGTGCTGTTCGCCGACGAACCGACCGGCGCGCTCGACTCGTTCAACGGTGAGCGCGTGATGGACCTGTTCACCGACGCGGCCCGCTCCACCAACGCCGCCGTCGTCCTCGTCACGCACGAGGCACGGGTGGCTTCCTACTCCGACCGCGAGATCGTCGTACGCGACGGCAGGTCCCGGGACATGGAGCGCGCGATATGAGTGCCCGTCAGTGGGGCAGAGACCTGGCCCTGGGAGCCCGGTTCGCCGTGACCGGCGGGCGCGAGGGCTGGGTGCGGATGACACTGACGTCGGTCGGCGTCGGACTCGGCGTGGCCCTGCTCCTGCTGTGCACCGCGATGCCCAATGTGATCGCCGCCCGTGGCGAGGCGGAGGACGCCCGCCACGTCGACATGTACGCCAAGACGCTCCCGCCCAGGGCCGACAACACGCTCCTGGTCGGCAACACCGACACGACCTGGCGCGACGACGACGTCCTGGGCCGGCTGGTCGAACCCGAGGGCGCGCGGGCGCCGTTGCCCGCCGGGCTCGACCGCTTCCCGGCCAAGGGCGAGATGGTGGTCTCCCCCGCGCTCAAGGAACTGCTGGACTCCGGCGACGCGAAACTGCTGCGGGAGCGCCTGCCGTACCGGATCACCGGCACGATCGGCGAGAGCGGGCTGAAAGGCTCGCACGAACTGATGTACTACGCGGGCGCCTCGGGGCTGAAGCCCGCCGTCTACTCCCCGGTGACGCGGCTGGCCAAGTTCGGCGAACCGGACGTCGAGCCCGAGAAGACCGACCCGGTGCTGCTGCTCATGGTCCTGGTCGTGCTGGTGGTGCTGCTGACGCCCGTCGCCGTGTTCATCGCCGCCGCCGTCCGCTTCGGCGGCGAACGCCGTGACCGGCGCCTCGCCGCGCTGCGCCTGGTCGGCTCCGACCGCTCGATGACCCGGCGGATCGCGGCGGGCGAGGCGCTGGCGGGGGCCCTGCTCGGCCTGGCCGTGGGCACGGTCTTCTTCCTGCTCGGCCGTCAGCGGCTGGGCGCCGGCGAGTTGATGGGCTTCAGCGTCTGGCCCAGCTATCTCGACCCGAGCCCCGTGCTCGCCGCGCTGGTCGCGGTGGCGGTGCCGGTCGCCGCGGTGCTGGTCACGCTGCTCGCGATGCGCGGAGTGGTCGTCGAACCCCTCGGTGTCGTGCGCGCGGCCGGTCAGCGCCGCCGGCGGCTGTGGTGGCGGCTGCTGCCCCCGCTCGCCGGCCTCGGGCTGCTCTACCCGATGCTCGGCCAGGGCCACAAGAACGGCGAGTTCAACCAGTATCAGGTCGTCGGCGGTGTGGTGCTGCTGCTCTTCGGCATCACCGCCCTGCTGCCCTGGGTGGTGGAGGCGGTCGTCGGCCGGCTCGGCAGCGGTCCACTGTCCTGGCAACTGGCCGTACGAAGGCTTCAGTTGAGCAGCGGCACCGCCGCCCGCATGGTCAACGGCATCGCGGTGGCGGTGGCCGGGGCCATCGCGCTCCAGATGCTCTTCGCGGGCACCCAGAGCCAGTACACCAAGAGCACCGGCCACAACCCCGGCCGGATCCAGATGCAGGTCCAGTTCAGCGGCCCCAAGCTTGCACCCGGCATCGAGCGCGAGTTCACCGGCACCAAGGGTGTCCGGGCCACCGTGGCGCTGGCCCGCTCCTCGTACGGGGACTCCCGCACTGCCGGGGAGAGGAGCGGCGGCATGACCGTGGCCAACTGCGCCGCCCTGCGCGAACTCGCCACCCTGCCCTCCTGCGAGGACGGCGACGTGTTCGTCACCCGGACGCGCAGCGGCTACCAGAATCCCGAGAACTCGGCCGAGATCGCCCTGCTGAAGCCAGGCCGACGGCTCTACATCGACCCGTCGTTCTATTCCTCCGACCACGGGCTCGAACTGCCTTGGACCGTGCCGGCGAACGTGCGGGCGGTGGACGCCCGCGAGGACTCGCTGAACAACGACAACAGCGTGCTGGTCACCCCCGGCGCCCTGCCCGCCGGGGCCGCCAAGGCGGAGTACTCGAACGGGGTCTACCTGCGCCTTGACCCGTCGGTGCCGGACTCACGGGACTACGTACGCAACGCCGTCGCCCGGATCGACCCCCTGGCCCAGACCTACGGCTGGGTGGCGACCCAGGAGGACAGCAAGTATTCCTCCATCCGCACCGGCCTGTTCATCGGCTCCGCCTTCGTACTGGCGCTGATCGGCGCGAGTCTGCTGGTCTCGCAGTTGGAGCAACTGCGCGAGCGCCGGAAGCTGCTCTCCGCGCTGGTCGCCTTCGGCACCCGGCGCCGCACACTGAGCCTGTCGGTGCTGTGGCAGACGGCACTCCCGGTCGGACTCGGTCTCGTACTGGCCACGACGGTGGGCGTCACCCTCGGCGTGGTGCTGCTGAAGATGGCCGGTACAGCGGTGGCTATGGACTGGGCGAGCGTGCTCACCATGACCGGCGTGGGCGCGGCCGTGGTCGGCGCGGTCACGCTGCTCAGCCTGCCGCCACTGCTGCGCATGATGCGCCCGACGGGCCTGCGCACGGAATAACCCCCAAGCGCATCCCATGCCCCATGCCCCATGCCCCATGCCCCATGAACCGTGGGACCTGCCAGGAGGAGCACACTCCCGGCAGGTCCCACGGCTCGGTCCTCGGCCGGGCAGGAGCCGCAGGCGGCCTGATTTCCCTGGTCGCAGGGTGCGGCGGCCGGAGTCGCCGACGACCGGGGACGCGCCCAGCATCAGCGGGGCAGCGGTGGCACCAGCGGTGACGACCTCGGCGAGATTGCCCAGCAGCCGGCGCCTGCTCGCCTTCGGGGCGCCGACGCCGAACACACAACCCGTGAAAAACGGACACGGGGCCGGAGTACGGTGGGACTACCGAGCGCACCTCGCACGCCGTCACCGTTTCGGCGTCGCCCTCGGGGAACGGCAATGCCGGATCGCCTCGCGTCCGGCCGGAGAAGAGCCGCCCCACATGAGCCTGATGAGTCTCGGAGTACTCGCCTCCTCCCACAAGGAGAACGAGTTCCGCCTGCCGCTGCACCCCCGCCACCTCGACCGGATCGCCCCGGACCTGCGCGAGCAGATCTTCCTCGAACAGGGCTACGGCCTGCGGTTCGGCGTCGCCGACGACGCGCTGCGGCCTCTGGTGGCCGGGCTGCGCTCCCGCGCGGAACTCATCGCCGACTGCGATGTCCTCCTGCTGCCCAAACCCATGCACGACGACATCGCCGAGCTGCGCGAGGGCCAGGTGCTGTGGGGCTGGCCGCACTGTGTGCAGGACGAGAAGATGACGCAGACCGGCATCGACCGGCGGCTGACCCTGATCGCCTGGGAGGCCATGAACCACTGGACCGCGGCGGGCGCCTTCAGCGTCCACGTGTTCCACAAGAACAACGAGCTGGCCGGCTACTGCTCGGTGCTGCACGCCCTCCAGCTCGGCGGGCTCACCGGCCACTACGGCCGCCGGCTGCGCGCGGTGGTCATCAGCTTCGGCGCCACGGCGCGCGGCGCGGTCACCGGCCTGGGCGCCATGGGGGTCACCGACGTCACGGTGCTCACGCAGCGCGCCGCCGCCGCGGTGGCCTCACCGATGCCCTCGGTCGTGATGGCCCACTTCGAGGAGCAGGAGGACGACCCCTCACGCCTCCAGGCAGCGACCCCGGCCGGCCCCGTACCCCTCGCGGAGTACCTGGCCGGGTTCGACATCATCGTCAACTGCGTCCTCCAGGACACCGACGCACCGCTCACCTTCGTCACCGACGACGAGCTGGCCCTGTTCCGGCCGGGCACCTTCTTCATCGACGTGGCCTGCGACGAGGGCATGGGCTTCGGCTGGGCCCGCCCGACGACCTTCGGCGAGCCGATGTACGAGGTGGGTCCCGGCTGCCACTACTACGCCGTGGACCACAGCCCGTCCCATCTGTGGAACTCCGCCACCTGGGAGATCAGCGAGGCGCTCCTGCCCTACCTGCGCAAGGTCATGAGCGGCCCGGCGGCCTGGGACGCGGACATCACGCTCCGCAAGGCCATCGAGATCCGGGACGGCGTCGTCCAGAACCCGAAGATCCTCTCCTTCCAGCACCGGGAGGCGGCGTATCCGCACGTGGGTGCGGGGTAGTCACTGGCCGACGGAGATCGACCAACGCACCCCGCTGGTGCCCATGACCTGGATGTACGCGTCCGGGTCCTCGGTGCTTTCCCTGGACTCGTTGTAGTAAGCGGTGACCTTCCCGGCGTCACACGGGTCGGTGTAGGTCATGCCGAGCGCGGGGACCTCGACTTTCACGGTGCCCTTGCCCTCGCAGTTCAGGGCGATACCTAGGGTGCCCTTGTGGAGCCCGCCCTTGAGGGGGATGGTCTGGCCGAACCGCCCGTTGGCGGCCGAGGCGATCGTCTTCAGGCCGGTCTCCGGCGCCTTGGTGACGGAATTGGCGTAGGGGTTGGCCGACTCGACGGGTTCGGCGGCGGACTTCGCGGAGGCGGAGGCGGAGGCGGAGGCGGAGGCCGTGGGTGTGCGTGCGGGTGTGGCCGAGGCCGACGTCTTGGCCGAGGTCTTCGGGCCGTCGCCGTCGCCGTCGCCGTCGGTGGAGCAGGCGGTGGCGGTCAGCAGTACCGCCGCGCAGATCGCCGCCGCTGTGGTGGTGCGGGTGATCGTGGTCATGACCTGATCATCGCCGCGACGGGCCCCGGTGAGTCCGTCCGGGGCGCGTACGCAGCACGGTTGTTACCGCTGTTACACAGGTGCCTCACACACCGACGGCGATCGACCAGCTCACCCCGGAAGAGGGGGTGACCTGGAGGGACGCGTTCGGGGCGGCGCTTTTGACCTTGGCGTCGTTGGAGATGGTGGCGACCTTGCCGATCGTGCACTCCTCGGTGAAGGTCAGGCCGGGCACGGCGGGGATGTCGACCTTCACGGTGCCCTCGCCCATGCAGTTCAGGACGATCCCGATGGTGCCCTGGGCGAGTCCGCCCTTGATGGGGATGGTCTGGCTGGACTTCCCGTTGGCGAACGAGGCGACGATCTTCTTCCCGTCGATCTTCGGAACCTCGGCCACGCTCGCACCGGCGACTTCCTGAGTGCCGCCCTTCTCGCCGCCGCTCTGGGCGGAGGTCGAGGGCGAGGGCGCGGCCGCCGCCTCCTTGCCCGCGGGCTTCGGGCTGTCGCTGGAGCAGGCGGAGGCGGTCATGAGTACGGCTGCGCAGATCGCTGCCGCGGTGGCGGCGCGGGTGATTGTGGTCATGCTCAGATCATCACGAGAAGCGCCCGGGAGGAACCACACCGGCCGGGTAACAGAGTTGATATCTCTGTTACGCAACCCCGTGGCCGAGCGGGACATCGGCAGGACGGTGTGTGGACTGCTGACGGCACGCGACTCGGCGGCGGGCCTGGGCCTGTTCAGCCTCCTGGCCGGGGATGCTTCGGCATCCTGACGGGTGCATGGTTCTTGACTTCACAAGACCCAAGCAGGACATTCCCGCCCCATGAACCCAGAAGCGGACCCCGCAAGACGTATCGAACCTACTGAACCCGGCCGACCTGCTGCACCTGCTGCACCTGCTGTACCTGCTGTACCTGCTGAATCCAGCAGCCGTGCCGAACTCCCTTCCCGGCGCGGTGTGTTGGCGGGAGCCGTCGCCGTGGCAGGTGTCGCGGCCGGGGCGGGTGTCGTGGCAGGGCAAGGGACAGCCCAGGCCGCAGCCCCCGCCCCGCCGCCGCTCCTCGGGACGTACGACGTCGTGGTCGTCGGATCCGGCGCCGCCGGGATGACCGCCGCGCTCACCGCCGCCAAGCAGGGGCTGAGCTGTGTCGTCGTCGAGAAGGCGCCCACCTTCGGCGGGTCCGCCGCCCGGTCCGGCGCCGGGATCTGGATTCCGAACAACCCCGTGATCCTGGCGGCCGGGGTGCCGGACACCCCGGCCAAGGCCGCCGCCTATCTCGCGGCGGTCGTCGGACCGGACGTCCCCGCCGCCCGCCAACAGGCCTTCCTCACCCACGGACCCGCCATGCTCTCCTTCGTCATGGCGAACAGCCCGCTGCGCTTCCGCTGGATGGAGGGATACAGCGACTACTACCCGGAGTTGCCCGGGGGACTGCCGGGCGGCCGTTCCATAGAGCCCGATCAGCTCGACGGGAACCTCCTCGGCGCCGAACTCGCCCACCTCAACCCGCCCTATCTCGCGGTCCCTTCGGGCATGGTCGTCTTCAGCGCCGACTACAAGTGGCTGGCCCTCGCCACCGTGAACCTGAAGGGCGCGGCCGTCGCCGTCGAATGCCTGGCGCGCGGTACGAAGGCGGCCCTCAAGGGGCAGACCCCGCTCACCATGGGCCAGGCGCTCGCGGCCGGACTGCGTGCGGGGCTGGTGTCGGCGGGTGTGCCCGTCTGGCTCAACACCCCTCTCGCCGACCTCTACTTGGAGTCAGGAGCGGTCACCGGAGCTGTTGTCACCCGCGACGGCACCCCCGGTCTGCTCCGCGCCCGGCGCGGCGTGATCGTCGGCTCGGGCGGCTTCGAGCACAACGCGGCGATGCGCGCCCAGTACCAGCGGCAGCCCATCGGTACGGAGTGGACGGTCGGCGCGAAGGAGAACACGGGGGACGGCATCCGAGCGGGCGAACGCGCAGGCGGCGCCCTGGCCCTGATGGACGACGCCTGGTGGGGCCCGGCGATCCCGCTCCCCGGCGAGCCCTACTTCTGCCTCGCCGAACGCACCCTCCCCGGCGGCCTGTTGGTCAACGCGGCGGGCTCCCGCTTCGTCAACGAGGCGGGCCCCTACAGCGACGTCGTCCACACCATGTACGAGCACGACGCCACCGCCCCGGACATCCCGGCCTGGCTGATCGTCGACCAGAACTACCGCAACCGGTACCTCTTCAAGGACGTCGCCCCGGCCTTCGTACTCCCCGCCGACTGGTACAACTCCGGTGCCGCGCACAAGGCGTGGAGCCTCGACGCCCTCGCGGCCTCCATCGGCGTCCCGCCCGCCGCCCTGCGCACCACGGTCAGCCGCTTCAACTCCCTTGCCCGCAACGGCGAGGACACCGACTTCGGGCGCGGCGACAGCGCGTACGACCACTACTACACCGACCCGGCCGTCCTCCCGAACTCCTGCCTGGCTCCCCTGTGGCTGCCCCCGTACTACGCCTTCCGGATCGTCCCCGGCGACCTGGGAACGAAGGGAGGCCTGCGCACGGACGCCCGGGCCCGGGTCCTGCGCGCCGACAACACGCCGATCCCCGGCCTGTACGCCGCCGGCAACGCCAGCGCCGCCGTCATGGGCCACAGCTACGCGGGCGCGGGCTCGACGATCGGCCCGGCGATGACGTTCGGGTATGTGGCGGCACTGGCGGCGGCGGGGGTGCTCTGATCTCCGTACCGGGGCCGCCCTCACGGCCGTATACCTGAGCGGCTCAGCATGGACATGCCCTAGTGTCACGCTGAGCACTGGGGACGGGGAGGCAACAGGTGGGCATGGTGCACGGGGGGCGGTTCGCCGCATCGAGAACGTCGGCGAAGACGGCGAAGACGGCAATGACCGCGATGCTCGCGCTGGCTGTGGCGGGCATGCCGCTCGTCGCGGGGTGCGGGCAGAGGGACGGGAATCCGGAGCCGTACGACTCCTTGGCGCAGGTGCCGGAGAAGCTCGCGGTGAGCGGTACGACCGTCACGGTCGGCGACCCGACCGCCGAGGTGACCGTGCACATGTACGAGGACATGCGCTGCCCGGTCTGCGAGGAGTTCGAGACGACCGGCGCGGGTCCGGAACTCCGGAAGGCCGTGCTGCGGCGCGAGGTGAAGGTCGAGTACACCCTGGCCTCCTTCCTCGACGACAGGCTCGGCGGGAGCGGCTCGAAGAAGGCGGCCAACGCGCTCCGGGCCGCGCTGGACGCCGGCCGCTTCGCCGAGTACCACCAGGTGCTGTACGACAACCAGCCCGAGGAGGAGAACGACGGCTTCACCGACGCCCGACTCCTCCAACTGGCCAAGAAGGTCAAGGGGTTGCGCACCCCGGCGTTCGAGTCGGCGGTGCGGACGATGAAGTACCGCTCCTTCGTCACCACCTCCGAGCGCGCCTACGAGGCTGTCGGCACGGAGCCCGGGAAGGGCCCGGGGACACCGACCGCTGAGATCAATGACGTCCGTCTCCCCGAGGAGATCCGCGGGGCGCTCTTCGTCGCGAAGGCCTTCGCGAAACTGCTGGAAACGATCCAGGAGAACCCCGGGGAGTGGCAGTCGTACAAGTACTACCAGGCGCCGCCCCCGGCCCCCGGGGACTACGACAGCCACTGAGCGGGCGAGCGAGCGGGACTGGGGCTCGGGGGGACCGGGACTCGGGCCCTTTACGCTCTGCGGGCCATCAGGAACGCCTGCGGGGATGTCTCCCCGGCGGGCTCGTTCGCCGCCCGCACGGTCTGGGACACGAGCGTGAATCCGGCCGCCGTCAGGAGTTCCGCGATCCGCTCGGGCCGGCGCCGCCGGAAGGTCATGGACACGGGGTGTCCGAAGGCCTCCTCGAAGTGCTTGTGCACGTCCCCCACCTGGAAGCCGAGCAGCAGATGCCCGCCCGGCGCGAGTACGCGACGGAACTCGGCGAAGACGGCGGGCAGCCGGTCGGCCGGGGTGTGCACGGTCGAGTACCAGGACACGACTCCGGCGAGCGTCCCGTCGGGCAGGTCCAGCTCCAGCATCGAGCCCTGCTCGAACCGCAGCCCCGGATGCTCCCGCCGGGCCACCGCGAGCATCGACGCCGACAGGTCGACCCCGAAGACCGACAGCCCCAGCGAGTCGAGGAACCCGGTGACCCACCCGGGCCCGCACCCGAGATCGGCGACCTGGCCGCTGCCGCCCCCTGAACCCCGTACGAACTCGGCGTACGCGGCCAGCACGGCCCGCTCCAGCGGCTGGGCGGCGAGCTCGGAACGGAAGCGGTCGAAGTAGTCCTCGGCGATGGCGTCGTAGAAGACGCGGGTGGCGGCGACGAAGTCGGTGCCGGTGTTCGCGACGGTGACGGTGTCGATACCCGGAGTGGCGTCTGCGGCAGTCATGGCGGGACTTTATCCGGGCCCACTGACAACGGGTCCCGGAGGAGCTGCCGGGGCCGGGAAAGGCAGGAGCTCCGATGCCGTGACGGCTCGGAGCTCCTTGGGGTACTGCACACGTTCCGGATCAGAGCGCTTGGCTCAGGTGAGCCGAAGACTTAGATCGGGCTGACGTTCTCCGCCTGCGGGCCCTTCGGACCCTGCGTGACGTCGAAGGAAACCGCCTGGTTCTCTTCGAGAGAGCGGAATCCGCTCGCGTTGATCGCGGAGTAGTGGACGAAGACGTCCGGGCCGCCGCCTTCCTGGGCAATGAAACCAAAGCCCTTTTCGGCGTTGAACCACTTCACGGTTCCGGTAGCCATAAGCCCTCCCTGGGCCCAAAGGGTTGCCCTGCTCCAGAACCTGCAAGGTGTAAACAAAGACTTGTAAACAACTGCATTCATCTGAATAAGACGAGAGCCCGCGGTCACATGCTCCGCAGGCTCTGTACTGCAAGGGAAACCAAACTGCAACTTGCGGCGAGCCTAGCACGCAGGCACCCGAATGCAATAGAGGTCAAGATCACGTCACCCGGACGTTTGAGGGGCGGCGCGCGGCCTTGACCCTCCCTCCGGACAACCCCAGGACAAGCCCCAGGACAGCCCCGGGAGGGTGCCTCGTGCCGAACGACCGTTAGCCTCGCGAGGTGGACAATTCTCGCACCCGGCCGCGCGTCGGCCACATCCAGTTCCTGAACTGCCTGCCCCTGTACTGGGGGCTCGCGAGAACAGGCACGCTCCTCGACTTCGAGCTGACCAAGGACACCCCTGAGAAGCTCAGCGAGAAGCTGGTGCGCGGCGACCTCGACATCGGGCCGATCACGCTCGTCGAGTTCCTCCGCAACGCCGATGACCTGGTCGCCTTCCCCGACATCGCCGTCGGCTGCGACGGCCCGGTGATGTCGTGCGTGCTCGTCTCCCAGGTCCCGCTGGACCGGCTGGACGGCGCACGGGTGGCGCTCGGCTCGACCTCCCGCACCTCCGTACGCCTCGCACAGTTGCTCCTGGCCGAGCGCTTCGGCGTACAACCCGATTACTACACGTGTCCGCCGGATCTCAGTCTGATGATGCAGGAAGCGGACGCGGCGGTCCTGATCGGGGACGCCGCCCTGCGCGCCAACCTCCTGGACGGCCCGCGCTACGGCCTTGAGGTGCACGACCTCGGCGCGCTGTGGAAGGAGTGGACGGGGCTGCCGTTCGTCTTCGCGGTGTGGGCGGCCCGGAAGGACTACCTGGCGCGCGAGCCGGTCCTGACCCGGCAGGTCCACGAGGCGTTCCTCGCCTCCCGTGACGTCTCCCTGGAAGAGGTCGGCAAGGTCGCCGAGCAGGCGGCCCGCTGGGAGGAGTTCGACGAGCACGTCCTGGAGCGCTACTTCACGACTCTCGACTTCCGCTTCGGCGGACCACAGCTCGCCGCCGTACGCGAGTTCGCCCGCCGGGTGGGCCCCACGACAGGCTTCCCCGCGGACGTGGAGGTGGACCTCCTGGAGCCGTAGGCTGCTGGAGACCCACGGCCGGGACGGTACGCACGCGTGACACGGGCGTCCGCGCGCGTCTGCGCGCGGTTGTGCGGCCGTACGAGGTGTGCGCGGGGTGTGTACGGGGGAGAGGTGGGGTCATGCAGCCGCTTGACGTCGGGGAGCCGGCCGTCGTCGGCCCCTACCGGTTGCTCGGGCGGCTCGGCTCCGGCGGGATGGGCCGGGTCTACCTGGGGCGCAGCACCGGCGGCCGTACCGTCGCGGTGAAGATCGTGCACCCGCACTTCGCGCTCGACGAGGAGTTCCGGACCCGGTTCCGGCGCGAGGTCGAGGCCGCCCGGCGGGTCGGCGGTGCCTGGACGGCCCCCGTCCTGGACGCGGACCCGGAGGCTCCGGTGCCGTGGGTGGCGACGGCGTACGCGGCCGGCCCCTCCCTGACGGCGGCGATCATGGACGACGGCCCGCTGCCCCTGGATTCCGTACGGGCACTGGGCGCCGGCCTCGCCGAGGCGCTGACCGCCGTACACGCCCTGAACCTGGTCCACCGGGACGTGAAACCGTCGAACGTCCTGCTCACCCTCGACGGTCCGCTCCTCATCGACTTCGGCATCGCCCGCGCCACGGACGGCACCGCGTCGCTGACCTCGACCGGCGTCTCGGTCGGCTCGCCCGGCTACATGTCACCGGAACAGATCCTCGGCAAGCCGGTCACGGGAGCGGCCGATGTCTTCTCCCTGGGCGCGGTACTGGCGTACGCGGCGACCGGAAGGTCCCCCTTCCGCGGTGACTCCTCGGCGGCCCTGCTCTACAAGGTCGTCCACGAGGAGCCCCAACTCGACGGCTTGGGTGGGGACTTGCGGGAGTTGGTGGAAGGCTGCCTGGCCAAGGACTCCGCCGCGCGTCCGGCTCCCGGTGAGGTGGCGCGGCGGCTCGCTCCGGAGGGGGCGGCCCGGCTGGTGGCGGGCGGGTGGCTGCCGGGGGCTGTGGTGGAGCGGGTCAGCAGGAGCGCGGTGGCGCTGCTGAACCTGGAGGTCGCGCAGACGCAGCCCCAGACGCAGGCCCAGGCGCAGGAGGGCACGTTCTCGGGGCCGGTGGGCTTCAGTACTCCCGCCGTGGGCGTGGGCGGGGGCGAGTTCGGGCCGCCGCCGGTGATGCCGGGTGAGGGGCTGTCGGCGGTGCCGGGGCCTCGGGACGCGGAGCCCGAGCCGGAGGTGCCCGACGGCAAGCCGGGGAAGGTCTCCGTGAGCGTGGCGGCGACCTCGGCACCCGTCGCCGGCGGGCGCGGACGGAAGCTGAGCTGCACGGTGGCCCTCGCGGTGGCGGGCGCGATGGCCGCGGTGACGGTGGGCTCGGCGTACGTGTTCGACCTGCTGCCGGGCGGGGGCATCGAAGGTGACGCGGGGAAGGCCAGTGGGGCCGACTCGGCCAGGTCCTCGACGCCGACGCCGACGCCGACGCCGACGCCGATGCCGACGCCGAGCGCTTCGTCGGAGAGCGAGGTGCCGGGCTCGGCGAGCGGCTCGATGACTGTTCCCGCGTCCTACGTCGGCACCTGGGAGGGGCCGGCCGTCGCCCTCGGCGGGGCGCTGCCGATGGGGACGTTCCGGGTGACGGTGCGGCAGGCGGCCGTGGGCGACAGGCTGGGCACGTTCCGGCAGACCGACCAGATCGGTGGTATCTGCGACGACGACCTGTTCCTGAAGGAGATCACGCCGACCCGTCTGGTCGTCACGTCGATCGCCGACAAGGCGAACCGGGACGTCTGCACGAGGGGTTCGCACAGGGTGTTGCTCACCCCGGTGGGCGACGACTTGAAGTACGAGACGGACAACCCGGAGGCGGGTGATCCGGTGGCGAGGATGTCGCGGGTGGGGTAGGAGGACGGCGGGTGAGTTCTTGCCCACCCACCCGTCTCGGCTCGTTAGCCGGGCACCCTCGGACTACACCGGTGGTCCGGCAACAACAGCCGAGCCCGCTCCGGCACAGCCCTGGCTTACCACCCACCCGTCTCGGTCCGTTCGCAAGGCACCCGTGAACCACGTGATGTGGGCCAGCACATTTCAGCACCGGCCCGCACCCCCACCCCGTCCGGCGGTTCGAGGACGAGGCCCCCACCTTCAGCCCGTCCGGCGGTTCGAGGACGAGGCCCCCACCATCACCCCGTCCGGCGTTTGAGGACGAGGCCGTTCAGGCCGACAGCGGGGGTCTGGGGGCGCAGCCCCAGGAACAGGACGGGACGGGTAGGGGCGGCGGGGGCGAAAACACCAAACCACACGTCAGCTACTCA
>NZ_LIQQ01000253.1 GCF_001418565.1 Streptomyces graminilatus
GGCTTCGGCATGAAGGTCGCGGTCTTGCCGTTGCGCCAGGCCACGTTCTTCACGATGTACTTGAAGAGCTGGAGGTCGTCGGCCGCGGCGAGCAGCGTGTTGAACTTGTAGTTGATCTCGGCCTGACCGGCGGTGCCCACCTCGTGGTGCTGGCGCTCGACCTGGAGGCCGGAGTTGGCCAGCTCCAGGGAGATCTCGGCACGCAGGTCGGCGAAGTGGTCGACCGGCGGGGTCGGGAAGTACCCGCCCTTGTAGCGGACCTTGTAGCCACGGTTGTTCTCGACCGCACCGGTGTTCCAGGCGCCGGCCTCGGAGTCGATGTGGTAGAAGGACTCGTTCGCGCCGGTCGCGAAGCGCACGGAGTCGAAGACGTAGAACTCCGCCTCGGGGCCGAAGTAGGCCGTGTCGGCGATGCCCGTCGACGCCAGGTACGCCTCCGCCTTCTTGGCCACGTTGCGCGGGTCACGGGAGTACTGCTCGCCCGTGATCGGGTCGTGGATGAAGAAGTTGATGTTGACCGTCTTGTCACGGCGGAACGGGTCGACCCGCGCCGTGGAGAGGTCGGCGCGGAGCGCCATGTCGGACTCGTGGATGGCCTGGAAGCCGCGGATCGAGGAGCCGTCGAAGGCGAGTTCCTCATCCGGGTCGAAGGCCGTCGCCGGCAGCGTGAAGTGCTGCATCACACCCGGCAGGTCGCAGAAGCGGACGTCGATGAACTTGACGTCCTCGTCCGCGATGTACTTCTTGGCCTCGTCGGCGTTCTGGAACATCCAGCTCCTCCTACTCCCGGCCGTCCGTGCCGGGGTGGCAGTTAGTTCGTGCGGCCAGTGCGGTGGCACACGTTGGGACCGACCTTAGGGACAGGTGATTTCTCAGGCATGACCCATTTGTTTCGACCAAGTTAACCGGAATGCGGCCGTGCCACCCACCTGTGCGAATCACAAATCGGGCGCAGTACGGTGGTCGGGTGGACAACAGGCAAGCAATGGGATCGTGGCTCTCCGGCCCGCGCGCGGCCGCGGAGGAAGCAGGTGTCGACTTCGGATACCGGGGCGAACAGCTCGGTCTGCCGAAGGAGGGCCCCGGCTCGATCGCCCGCCCGGGTCGCAGGCTCGCCGCCCTGGCCGTCGACTGGGGCCTGTGCCTCCTGATCGCATACGGCCTCATCGCGGACAGCTACCACGAGGCCGCGCAGGTCTGGGCGCCGCTCATTCTCCTCGTGCTGCTCCTCCTCACCCTGGGCACGCTCGGCTACACCCCGGGCAAGAGACTTCTCGGCCTCCGTGTCGTCGCCCTGGACACCGGCCGGGTCAACCCCCTGCGCGCCGCGCTGCGCACGGTCCTCTTCTTCCTCGCCCTCCCGCCCCTGATCTGGGACCGCGACGGCCGCGGCCTGCACGACCGCCTGGCCCGCACCGTGGAAGTACGGATCTAGCACTTCCCCGGTTCCGTCTCGTACGACGGATAACGACGGATAACGACGGATTGCGACGGATAACGACGATGGGGCGCCCGGAGTGATCCGGGCGCCCCATCGTCGTACGAGGTCGGTGTCTTCGTGCGTCTTTGTGCCTCTTCGTGCGTCGTACGAGGAAGTCGTTCGCGTCAGCGCATCTTGCCGCCGCGCGGCATGCGCGCGCCCTTGGGCATGGGGCCCTTCGGCACCGGCATGTTGCTCATCAGGTCGCCCATCGCGCGCAGCCGGTCGTTGGTGGCGGTCACCTGGGGGCCGGCGAGAACGCGGGGGAGCTTCAGCATGGTCGTGCGGAGCTTCTTCAGAGAGATCTGGCCCTCACCCGTGCCGACCAGCAGGTCGTGCACCGGTACGTCCGAGACGATGCGGGCCATCTTCTTCTTCTCGGCGGCCAGCAGGCTCTTCACCCGGTTCGGGTTGCCCTCGGCGACCAGCACGATGCCGGCCTTGCCGACCGCGCGGTGCACCACGTCCTGGCTGCGGTTCATCGCCACCGCCGGAGTCGTCGTCCAGCCTCGGCCGATGTTGTCCAGCACGGCGGCCGCGGCACCCGGCTGGCCCTCCATCTGCCCGAAGGCGGCCCGCTCGGCCCGGCGCCCGAACACGATCGCCGACGCCAGGAAGGCGAGCAGGAGGCCGAGAATGCCGAGATAGATCGGGTGACCGATCAAGAAGCCGATCGCGAGGAAGACACCGAGGGTGCAAATTCCGACAGCCGCGAGTACAAGACCGATCTTCTTGTCGGCCTTGCGGGTCATCTTGTACGTCAGGGCGATCTGCTTGAGTCGCCCGGGGTTCGCGGCGTCCGCCGCGGTTTCCTTCCTCGCCATGCCGTGAAGTCTACGTGGCCTGGAACGCGCCGACGACGGCGGTGTCGCCGGGAGGCGACCAGGAGACGGCCAAGAGGTGTGGGAGGAGGTGCGGGAGGAGCTGTGGGGGAGTGTGGGGGGAGTTGCGAGGGGAGCCGTCAGGAGCGGGTGGCCAGGGCCTGTTCGAGGACGCGCTGCGCCTCGACCCGGTCCTTGGCGCGGCGGCGGTCCTCCTGGACGGAGGTCCAGGCGTTCTGGCGGGCGGTGCGCTGGCCGCTGTTCATCAGCAGCGACTCGACTGCGCGCAGTGCGTCGGTGAACGACGGAATGGGTGTGGCGCGGACGGGTGCGGTCTGCATGGTGGAGGTCCCCCCTCGGAACGGGCTCTGGGTAGGTGTGCGCATCCTGTGAAACCAGGGTCACTGATTGGTGTTACCAGGGCGTGACTTGCCGGTCAAACACCGATGAAGCCTTGATACGAAGGCGAAAACGCCGATGCGGCCCCGGCGTACGCCCTCAACTGCGAGGACGGCCGGGACCGCACCAAAAACGACGGTTACTGGCGGGTAGTCACTTGTGCGCGAATTCACACGTCTGCCACGGCCTTGCTGGGCAGGGCGGGTGACGGTGTGTCAGCGGCCGTGGCCGTTCCGGGGAGCCCGAGGGCCTCGCTCAGACCGCCTGTGAGGCGATGTAGCTGCCCCCTTGCTGCGGAGCAGCTGATTGGCGCAGCTCGATGGCCATCTGGTAGAGGCGGCCGGCGCGGTACGAGGAGCGCACCAGCGGGCCGGACATGACCCCGGAGAAGCCGATCTCCTCGGCCTCCTCCTTCAGCTCGACGAACTCGTGCGGCTTGACCCAGCGCTCGACGGGGTGGTGCCGGACGGTCGGGCGCAGGTACTGCGTGATGGTGATCAGCTCGCACCCGGCCTCGTGCAGCTGCTGGAGCGCCTCGCTGACCTCCTCACGGGTCTCGCCCATACCGAGGATCAGGTTCGACTTCGTGACCAGACCGTAGTCACGGGCGTCGGTGATGACCTTGAGTGAGCGCTCGTACCGGAAGCCGGGGCGGATGCGCTTGAAGATGCGGGGGACCGTCTCGACGTTGTGCGCGAAGACCTCGGGCCGGGAGGAGAAGACCTCGGCCAGCAGCTCCGGTACGGCGTTGAAGTCGGGCGCGAGCAGCTCGACCTTGGTGCGCCCTTCCTCCCGGCCCTCGGTCTGCTGGTGGATCTGGCGCACGGTCTCGGCGTACAGCCAGGCGCCGCCGTCCTCCAGGTCGTCGCGGGCGACGCCGGTGATCGTGGCGTAGTTCAGATCCATGGTGACCACGGACTCCCCGACGCGGCGGGGCTCGTCGCGGTCGAGTGCCTCGGGCTTGCCGGTGTCGATCTGGCAGAAGTCGCAGCGGCGGGTGCACTGGTCGCCGCCGATGAGGAAGGTGGCCTCGCGGTCCTCCCAGCATTCGTAGATGTTGGGGCAGCCGGCTTCCTGGCAGACGGTGTGCAGGCCCTCGCTCTTCACGAGGTTCTGCATCTTCGTGTACTCGGGACCCATTTTCGCCCGGGTCTTGATCCACTCGGGCTTGCGCTCGATGGGGGTCTGGGCGTTCCGGACCTCCAGGCGCAGCATCTTGCGTCCGTCGGGTGCGACTGCGGACACGATGGCTCCCTGTAGCTTCGATTCTTCGGCGTACACCAGGGTACGCCCGTGCGGTTCCCGCCCTGCGAGACGGGCAACCTTTGAGACCTGGGGTGCATTCCCGGGCCCGAGATTTCTTCGCCCCCGCCGCCCTTTCCCGTTCCCGTCCCTCGGGGGCTGCGCCCCCAGACCCCCGCTGTCGGCCTGAACGGCCTCGTCCTCAAGCGCCGGAC
>NZ_LIQQ01000254.1 GCF_001418565.1 Streptomyces graminilatus
TCCTGGTCTACCGGCGGGTGCAGCGCGGCTACAGCAAGCGGCTCGGCCTGCCCCAGGGCTGGAAGTACGAGTTCGCCGCCGACGGGGACGACAAGGGCGAGGCGACGTGGGGCGGCGGACTCGGCGGCCTGAAGTGGCCGTGGTCGAAACCGGACACCGCACCCGGCACTCCGCCCGGCGCCGCGCCCGACGCCACGCCGGGCGGCCGGCGGGATGACGCCGACGGGTGACGCGGTTGCGCCGAACCGCGCACCTCCGGCGCGCGCGCCGGACGCCTGCGGCTGATGCTCGCCCTACGGGATGGAGGGGCCACCCCGCAGGGAGGTGACGACGTGTCAGGAGGACTGCTGCGTCTGGCCTGTACGGCCGCCACGGCGGCGCTCGCCGTGCAGGCCCTCGTGGGCCCCGGGCTCGCCGTCGCGGCACCGGCACCCCCGGAGCCCGGCACGCGGACGGCGACGACGGCACCCAGCACGCCACCATCGCCTGACCCGGCGGAGGGCCAGGACGCCGAGGAACGGCCCGTCGCCGAACTGCTGACGGAGCTTCAGCGCCTGTACCGGGAGGCGGAACAGGCCACCGAGGCCTACAACGCCACCGAGGAGCGGCTGAAGCGGCGCCGGGCCGAGACCGGGCGGCTGGACGCCGACCTGGTGCGGGCCCGGCTCTCCCTGCACCGGAGCAGGGGCTCGGCCGGACGGCTGGCCCGCCAGCAGTACCAGGACAGCACCGACATCTCCCCGTACGTACGGCTGCTGCTGGCCCGCGATCCGCAGCACGCCCTCGACCAGGGGCATCTGATCGGCCAGTTGGCGCGCGAGCGGGCCGGGACGGTCGGGCGGCTGGCGAGCGGTGAACGCCGGGCCGACGAACTGGCGCGCAAGGCCCGTGCCGCGCTCGACGAACAGCTCACCCTCATGGCACGCCGGACGAAGGAACGCGACAACGTGACCCGGCGCCTGGACGACGTCGAGGAACTCCTCACGTCCCTCACCCCGGAGCAGCTCACCGCCCTCGCCGAGCTGGAGCGCAGCCGTGTCGCACGGGCACAGGAGCAGCTCGTCGCGTCCGGTGCGCTCGGCGCGCCCGGCGAGGAGCGCAAGCCGTCGGCGGAGGGCGAGAAGGCCGTGCGGTACGCCGCACGGCAGCTCGGGAAGCCGTACGAATGGGGCGCGGAGGGCCCGCGCACGTACGACTGCTCGGGCCTGACGTCCGATGCCTGGGGGCACGCCGGGACACCGATCCCACGGACCAGCGAGGAGCAGTGGGCGCGCCTGCCGAGAATCCCGCTGACCGAGCTGCGCCCCGGTGACCTGGTCGTCTACTTCCCCGAGGCCACCCATGTGGCGCTGTACCTCGGGGCGGGCAAGGTGATCCAGGCCCCGAGAACCGGCGAGGAGGTGACGGTCTCCCAGCTCGCGTCCCACCCGGTGCTCGGCGCGGTGCGTCCGGATCCGGCGGCCCGGCCGCTGCGGCGCTACGAGCCGCCGAAGCTGCCCGAACTGCCCGAACTTCCCGGGCTGCGCGGGCTGTTGCCGGAACTGCCGGCGCCGATGGGGCTCCCGGAGCGCGGGGAGCGCCGGGAGCCCCGGGAGCCCCGGAACCGCTAGGCGGTCGGTCACCGTGTGCGGGAGCGGCGCCGGATCGTCAGGCTCCGGTCAGTGAGCCCAGGTAGGCCGCGGTCCGCTCCGGGTCGTAGAGGAAGTTCTCGAAGTCCGACGGGTCGTCGAAGCCGTTGGCGAAACGGTCGGCCGCGGGCGGCAACTGGCCTGCCGCGCCCAGGAGGTTGATGATGTGCTCCGGCGGCGGCGCGAGCATCGCGTTGGTCCACTTGGTGACGTGCCGGGCGGTGTCCCAGTAGCGGTCGAAGGTGGCCCGCATCCAGGTCTCGTCGAACTCCTTCTCGCCCTGTTCGAGGATCGATGCGAGATACGAAGCCGCGCATTTCGAGGCGGAGTTGGCGCCCTGGCCGGTGAGCGGGTCGTTCGACACGACCACGTCGGCCATGCCGAGGACCAGGCCGCCGCCGGGGAGGCGGCCGACCGGGTTGCGGACGGTGGGCGCGTAGCGGCCGGTCAACGTGCCGCCCGCGTCGGTGAGTTCGGCCTTGGTGGCCCGCGCGTGCTCCCACGGTGTGAACCGCTCCATGAGTTCCAGGGTCAGGGAGAGGTGTTCGTCCGGATCGCGCACGCCGTGGAAGACGTCGAGGGGGCCGCCGGGTATGCCCTCCCAGAACAGGATGTCGGCGCGGCCCGAGGTGGTGAGCGTCGGCATGACGAACAGCTCGCCGACGCCCGGGACCAGGTTGCAGCGGACGGCGTCGAAGTCGGGGTGTTCGGGGCGCGGGCCCAGTCCATGGACGTAGGCGACGGCCAGGGCGCGCTGCGGCTCGCGGTAGGGGGAGCGCTCGGGGTCGCGGGCGAACATCGACACCAGTTCGCCCTTGCCCGCCGAGACGAGGACCAGGTCGTACGCGCGGGAGAAGTAGTCGAGGTCGCCGACCGCCGCGCCGTGGATGACCAGTTGGCCGCCGCGCTGGGCGAACGTCTCCATCCAGCCGGCCATCTTCACCCGCTGGTCGACCGACTGGGCGTAGCCGTCGAGCCTGCCCACCCAGTCGATCGCGCGCTGCGTGGGGCCCGGGTCGTGCGAGCCGGGGGCCGCCACCGAGACGCCGAGTCCTTCGATCTTCGGGGCCTGGGACTCCCAGAAGTTCAGCTGGAGATCGCGCTCGTGCTGGAGTGCGGTGTCGAACATGCACTGCGTGGACATGACCCTGCCGGTCCGGATCTCGTCGGAGGTCCGGTTGGACATCAGGGTGACCTCGTACCCGTGCGACTGGAGTCCGAGGGCTGTCTGGAGTCCGGCCTGACCGGCTCCGACGACAAGTATCTTCCGCATACGCTCTGGTCTCTCCCCTGCTCGCGGTTACGTCGCAGCTACGTCGTACGTACCGGCCACGTCGTATGTCGTGGCCGGTACGTACGTCGTAGTAAGTACGTCGCGGCCACGCGCTTTACTCGGGACTGACGTCCAGCGCGTGGCCGACCAGGGCGAGCAGGGTCTTGATCACCGGGAGCCGGTGTCTCGCGTCCATGATCATCACGGGTATGTGCGCGGGCACCGTGAGCGCCTCCCGCACGTCCTCCGCCTCGAACACGGCACTGCCCTCGAAGTGGTTGACGGCCACGACGTACGGCAGCCCGCAGCTCTCGAAGTAGTCGAGCGCCGGGAAGCACTCCTTCAGCCGCCGGGTGTCGGCCAGTACGACCGCGCCGATCGCGCCGCGCACCAGGTCGTCCCACATGAACCAGAACCGCTGCTGGCCCGGCGTACCGAACAGGTAGAGCACCAGGTCGTCGTCGAGCGTGACGCGGCCGTAGTCCATGGCGACGGTCGTGCTGCGCTTGTCCGGGGTCGCGGTGAGGTCGTCGGTGCCCTCGCTCGCCTCGGTCATCAGCGCCTCCGTCTGGAGGGGCTCGATCTCCGAGATGGTGCCGACCATCGTGGTCTTGCCGACGCCGAAGCCGCCCGCGATCACGATCTTCGTGGCGATCGGAGCGCGGGTGCGGTCCTCCTGCCACGGCCGCATCTCCTCCTGCTCCGCCGGAACCTGACGGTCCGGCGGGAGGTGGAGAAGCGGGGAGACGCCAAGGGCGACGTCAGAGACGACGGAGTCCACTCAGTACCCTTTCCAGCAGCGCGCGGTCCGGCTGCCCCGGCCCGTGACCGGTTCCGTACACACGGATTCTTCCCTGGTCCGCGAGGTCGCTGAGGAGTACGCGGACCACACCCAGCGGCATCCTCAGCAGCGCGGCGATCTCGGCCACCGTACGCATCCGGCGGCACAGTTCGACGATGGCCCGCAGCTCCGGCACGACCCGGAAGCCGAGGGAACCGTTCTCAAGCTCCCTGCGCTCCTCGGACGCCTCGATCGCCGCGACGAACGTCTCGACGAGGAGGACATGGCCGAAGCGGGTCCGGCCACCGGTCAGCGAGTACGGGCGTACCCGGGCCGGTTTGCGGTCGCCGCCCCGGACGGGGAGCTTGGGCGCGCCGGGCGTACTCACTCGGTGCCCCCCGACGGCCGCCCCCGGACGGCCCGGACCGCCATCGGACCGGTCTCCGCGGGTTCGCCGCCCGC
This sequence comes from Streptomyces graminilatus, assembly GCF_001418565.1. Lineage (GTDB taxonomy): Bacteria > Actinomycetota > Actinomycetes > Streptomycetales > Streptomycetaceae > Streptomyces > Streptomyces graminilatus. Next base: position 4,145 of record NZ_LIQQ01000254.1, read on the forward strand.
CGCCCCGCGTTCGATCGACTCCCGCAGCTCGCTGCGGAGTTCGGGGGTCAGGACGTGTCCGGCGCGGCCCACGAAGAGCGCCATGTGGTACGCCACCACGCTCATGTCGCAGTCCGGGGAGCCGTGCACACCGAGCAGCGAGCCGTCGCTGATCGACATCACGAAGAGGGTGCCGTCCTCCATGGCGACCATGGTCTGCTTGACGCCGCCGTAGTCCATCAGCTTGGCGGCACCGATGGTGAGGCTGCCGATGCCGGAGACGATGGTGGCGAGGTCGGCGGCGGAGCCTCTGGGGCCGGCCGGCTGGTCGGGCCGGCGTTCCGCGTTCCTGTCTGGGTCGGACGAGAGCAGCAGCAGCCCGTCCGAGGAGACCACCGCGACCGACGTCAGTCCCGGCACCTCCTCGACCAGATTGCTCAGCAGCCAGTGCAGGTTGCGGGCTTCACTACTCAGGCCGAAGGTACTGGGCGCGGTCAACTGCTTGCCTCCTCGACTGTTCCCCCCGTGGTTTCTTCGGCATGTACCGGCTCCGCCGTACGAGCCGTCCGCTCCGCGATCTCCGCCTCCACGTCACGGTGCCCGTCGCGCGCACCCTGGTGGAACCCGCCGAGCCTGCGGCGCAGCGCCTCGGCGTCGACGGACCCGATACGCGGTCTCGGCGGCTCCGCGGGCGCGGTGATCCTCGGGGTCCGCTTGGGCAGCCCCTTGTCGGTGACCGGCTCCTCGTCGGCGCGCTCGTGCGCGTCGGGGCCGATGGCGAAGGGGTCCGACGCGGAGTCGGTGGCGTTGTCGCTGTCGCTGTCGCTGTCGGGAGCTGTCGCGTCGGCCGGCCCGGCGGTGTCCACGGCCGAGGGGTCCGGCAGGAACAGTTCCATGGTGATCTCGGACGTGGGCAGGGGCGCGGGGCGGGACTCCGGCTCCGTCTCCGCCTGGTCCGGTTCCCCGTTCGCCTCGGCTTCGGCCTCGGCCTCCGCCTTCCGTACGGCCCGTTCCGCGAGGGCGATCAGCAGGTCCGGCGCGTCGGCCGGGAGCGGTTCGCCGACCGTGTCCTTCGCCGGTTCCGCTTCCGGTTCCTCGGCCTCCGAACGGCCTTGCAGCACATTGGAGTTGGCCTCGGCGTCGACACCCGGGAAGGAGAGGGTGGACGGCTGGACGGTGTCCGGGGCGGCGGCGAGCAGAGCCTTCGGCAGTACGACGACCGCCGCGACCCCGCCCTCCTTCCGCTCCCGCAACTGCACCCGCACCCCGTGCCGGTGGGCGAGCCGCGCGACGACGTACAGGCCGAGCCCGATCCCGTCGCCGCCCTCCTTCCCTGCCGTCCCGCTTGTCTCGCCGAGGTCGTCCGAGTCGTACGCGTCGTACGCGTCGTGCGGGACGTCCGGATCGAAGTCGGCGAGGCGGGAGTTGAGGCGGACCAGTCGATCGGCGTTCATGCCGATGCCGTCGTCCTGGACGGAGAGCATGATCTCGCCGCTCTCCAGGAGCCAGCCGGAGATCTCCACCGGCAGCTCGGGCGGGGTGAACGAGGTCGCGTTCTCCAGGAGTTCGGCCAGCAGATGGCTGACGTCGTCGGCGACGAACCCGGCGAGATGCGTGTGCGGCGGCAGCGCGGAGATGCGCACCCGCTCGTAGCGCTCGATCTCGCTCACGGCGGCGCGGACCACGTCGACGAGCGGGACGGGGCCCGCGTGGTGGTGGCCGTGCTCGGCGCCCGCGAGGACCAGGAGGTTCTCGCTGTGCCGGCGCATGACGGTGGCGAAGTGGTCGAGCTTGAAGAGGGTGGCGAGCCGCTCCGGGTCCTGCTCGCGCTCCTCCAGGCCCTCGATGACGGCGAGTTGGCGCTCGACCAGGCCGAGGGTGCGCAGCGCCAGGTTCACGAAGGTGCCGTGGATGGTGTCCCGGGTGCGGACCAACTGGTCGGCGGCGTCGGCGAGTTCGGTGCGCAGTTCCTCGCGGGCGTCGGCCATCAGCTGGCGCTGGCCGACCAGGTGCTTGCGGTCGGACTCCAGGGTGGCGATGCGCTCGTGGACGGCGAGGGCGCGGGCGTGCAGGGCGTTGACGGAGCGGACGACCTGGGCGAACTCGTCGTTGCGGCCGGTGAACTTGACCGGTTCCTCGGTGAGCGGGTCGGCGGCCTCGGCCAGTCTGGCGGTGCCCCGGCGCAGTACGGAGAGCGGGCGGGTGAGGGAGCGGGCCATGGCGGTGGCGATACCGACGGCGACCAGGAGCAGGGCGCCGAGGGCGGCGATCCGGATCTCCAGCTCGGTGACGTCGTCATCGCGGAGCTTGGTGAGGTCCTGGGTGCGGCGCTCGTAGAGGGAGGACTCGACGCCCCGCATCAGTTCGACGCGGGCGGAGACGGCCGCGTCCACGCTGCTGAGTCTGGTGGCGAGTTCGCCCGGGGACAGCGTGGGCTGGTCGGTGAGCGAGGCGAGGTACTTGTCGGCGGTGTCGACCTCGGGTCCGGTGACCGTGGAGTCGTAGCTGCCGACGGCGTCCTCGGGGGCCGTCTCGCGGAAGTCGGTGATCCCCGCGTCCGAGCGCAGCCGGGCCTGCTGGGCGGCGGCGCTGAGCGCGGCCCGGGTCTTCGCGTCGGCCGGCTTGGTGACGGACTGCTCGGTGGACAGCCCGGTGACCGAGTCGTAGACGCTCTCGGTGGACGTCGGCACGCTGAGTGCGGCGAGGAGGAGTCCCCGGGCGGCGGCGGCCTGCTGGACGGCGGAGTCGAGCTCGGCGAGGGCGTACGCGCCGGCGCCCGCGCGGGGCGGCTGCCGCTCGGCCAGTTGCCCGGCGAGGCGGTGCAGCCTGGTGATGGCGGCGGAGTACGCCTCGTGCGCCTGGAGGGCGGTGCCCTTCCCGCCGAGCGTCTGCGTGCGCAGGTCGGCGATGCCGTCGAGGTCCGCGCGGAGGTCGGCCGGGGTGTCGGGGTCCGCGCGCAGATCGTCGACCTCCCGGTCGACGCGGGCGGCGCGCTGCTCGGAGGGCGTCTTCCCCTTGGGGCGGCCGGCGGCGATGAAGACGGTGACCTCGTCGCGTTCGTCGGCGAGCGAGTGGGCGAGGGTCAGGGCGTCCTGGGTCCGCGTCGCGAGTGTCACCAGCGCCTGCGAGTCGTGGAGCTGCGCGGATGCGGCCACTACGGACGGGGCGCCTGCCCCGGCGATCGCGGCGGCCACGACGGCGACGGCCACGATGAGCCGGTTGCGGACGTGAGCGGGGCGACCCCTGCCCGCGGGATCGGTCGGGGCGTCACCGGTAGCGCCCCCCGCGGGAGCTGTCTGCCTGCCTGTGCGCCGAGGCCGCGTCTTCTGCACCGGTGCTCGCATTCCTGACTCGTGTGCCCATGGGCCCGGGTGACGAACCGTCGGGACCCGGATGACGATCCGTCAACTGCATGGCCGCCCTGATGGTTCTGGCCTGCCACTCACCCGGCACGGTTCCGGTTCTCCGGCACGGCCCGGCTCCCGACCCTCCCATGCCGGTGGGCAGGGAGCGCGTGTCGCCTGACCCGCCACTCAAAGGAGTGAACATCAAGGAGTCAACATCGGCGGGGAGTTGGCGGCAAGTTCCCCCGGTCTGTGCCACCGCCGTGCCCGGCAGGCCGGTTGGACGTGGGCGGCGGGCTTTGACATCATCCGCCGCGCCGTCTTCACGGAGTGGATCAATCTCGCCCAAAACAGGCGCCTGACCAGCGACTACACGCTGTTTCGGCAATCGTTGCCCGCGATTTGGGGAGGTTGTGAAGGGCTCGTGCAGACTGGCCGGATGCGTACTGAACTGGTCACGGAGCCGGGCGATCCGGACCGCCCCAATGAGGACTTCGCGGCGATCGGACTTCCCGCCTCAGGGCAGGGCGGTGCGCTCGTCCTTCTGGACGGGGTGACACCCCCGGCGGCCGGAACGGGTTGTCTGCATTCCGTCCCCTGGTACACGGCCCGACTCGGCGGCGCCTTGACCGAACTGTCGGTTTCGCTACGAGATGTCCCCCTCACCGAGCTACTGGCGACCGCCATCTCTCGTACCGCCGAGGCCCACGCGCAAACCTGTGACCTTTCTCACCCACGCACCCCTCAGGCAACAGTGGTTCTCGCCCGCTGGTCACCGGCCACCGTGGAGCACCTGGTCCTGTCCGACTCGGCACTGCTGACCGAGTCCCCGGAGGGCACGGTCACCGCGCACCTGGACGACCGGCTGTCCCGCGTCCCCCGCGCCTGGCTGACCACGGACGCGATCGCCGACGCGACGGTACGCAACAAGGAGGGCGGTTTCTTCACGGCGGCGGCCGATCCGTCGGTGGCCTCCCGCGCGGTGACGGGCTCGCTCCCGCGCGACGGGGTCCGCGCCCTGGCCGCCCTGACGGACGGCGCGACCCGCTGGGTGGAGAAGTTCACCGAGGGCGACTGGACGGCCTGCTTCACCGCCGTGCGCAAGGAGGGTGCCGGGGCGCTGGTGCACCGCGTACGGGAGCTGGAGCGGGCCGACGCGGACGCGGGCCGGCCGCGCCTGGGCCGCGGCAAGACCCACGACGACGCGACGGTCGCGTACGTGGAGTTGTAGCCGTGGCTGTCGCCGCGTGCGGCTACTTCTCCATTCCGAGGTTGAGCTGGTGCAGCAGGCGGGCCAGTTCGGCCACCTCCAGGCGGTCCCAGGCTGCCAGCTCGCGCACATACCGCTCGCGGCGGGCCTCCCGGACCTTACGGAAGCGGACGCGGCCCTCGTCCGTGAGGTGGACCAGCCAGGCGCGCCCGTCGGCCGGGTCCGGTTCGCGGGCGATGAGGCCCAGCTCCTCCAGGGCGCGCAGTTGGCGGGACATGGTGGCCTTGCCGACGCCGATGTAGGCCGCGAGCTCGGTGGCCCGCTGGCGCCCGCACTCGTCGAGCCGCACCAGGAGTCCGTACGCCGACGACTCCAGGTCGGGATGGACCTCGCGGGCCATCTCCCCGGAGTTGGCGCGGGCGCGCCGCAGGAACACCGTCAACTCGCGCTCCAGGGCGAGGAACTCCCGCTCGACCCCGCGCCCGGGTGTCGTGGGCTCGACACCCCGCTTGCCGGGGTTCCCCTCGCCGTTCCCGTCCTCGTGCACGTCAGCACCCCTGATCCGGTTTCGCCGCCCTGAAGGCTTCTGAAGATTTCCGCCGGGCTCGGCCGTTGCCGCAGCTCGGACAGTATTTCGCAGGCTCGGGCGGCCGACGCCATCCAGGTGCCTTTCAAGCCCGTCGAGGCCCCCGTTCCGGCGTACGGGAAGACCCGTATCGGCGCACGGGAAGACCCGTATCGGCGCACGGGAAGACCCGTATCGGCGCACGGGAGGGCCCGTATCGGCGCACGGGAAGACCCGGACCCCTTCCGGGACCCGGGCCCTCACCGACCGGCAGCGTCCGTCACGCCGCTGCCGGAGTCCTCACCTCCGCCGGGTTCGCCACCGGGGTGAGCGCCAGTTCGAGGACCTGGCGGACGTCCGTGACGGCGTGGACGTCGAGCTTCTCCAGGACCTCGGCCGGGACGTCGTCCAGGTCGGCCTCGTTGCGCTTGGGGATGATCACGGTGGTGACGCCGGCCCGGTGCGCGGCGAGCAGCTTCTGCTTCACCCCGCCGATCGGCAGCACCCGCCCGGTCAGCGAGACCTCGCCGGTCATGGCGACGTCCGTACGCACGAGCCGTCCGCTGAGCAGTGAGGCGAGGGCGGTCGTCATGGTGACGCCCGCGCTCGGGCCGTCCTTGGGCACGGCCCCGGCCGGGAAGTGGATGTGCACGCCCCGGTCCTTCAGGTCGCCGACGGGCAGTTCCAGTTCGGCGCCGTGCGAGCGCAGGAAGGAGAGCGCGATCTGCGCGGACTCCTTCATGACGTCGCCGAGCTGCCCGGTGAGGGTCAGTCCGGCGGCGCCGGTCTCCGGATCGGCGAGCGAGGCCTCGACGTAGAGGACGTCACCGCCGGCCCCGGTGACCGCGAGCCCGGTCGCGACCCCCGGTACGGCGGTGCGCCGCTCGGCCGGGTCGGTGGCGGACTCGGGCACGTGATGGGGGCGCCCGATGAGCCCGCGCAGATCACCTTCGGCGACCGTGAACGGCAGTTTCCGCTCCCCGAGTTCGTGCTGGGCGGCGACCTTGCGCAGCAGCCGCGCGATGGACCGCTCCAGGTTGCGGACACCGGCCTCCCGCGTGTACTCCCCGGCGAGCTTGCGCAGCGCGCTCTCGTCCAGAGTGACTTCGGCGCCCTCCAGACCGGCCCGCTCCAACTGCCTGGGCAGCAGGTGGTCCCGGGCGATGACGACCTTCTCGTCCTCCGTGTACCCGTCCAGCCGGACGAGTTCCATCCGGTCGAGCAGGGCCTCGGGGATCGCTTCGAGGACGTTGGCGGTGGCGAGGAACACCACGTCGCTGAGGTCGAGTTCGACTTCGAGGTAGTGGTCGCGGAAGGTGTGGTTCTGCGCCGGGTCGAGGACCTCCAGCAGGGCGGCGGCCGGGTCGCCCCGGAAGTCGGAGCCGACCTTGTCGATCTCGTCGAGGAGGACGACGGGGTTCATGGACCCGGCCTCCTTGACGGCCCGCACGATCCGCCCGGGCAGCGCGCCGACATACGTACGCCGGTGCCCGCGGATCTCGGCCTCGTCCCGCACACCGCCCAGTGCGACGCGGACGAACTTCCTCCCCATGGCGTGCGCGACGGACTCACCGAGGCTGGTCTTGCCGACACCGGGCGGCCCGACGAGCGCCAGTACGGCGCCGCCACGACGCCCGCCGACAACGCCCAGCCCGCGCTCGGCGCGCCGCTTGCGCACGGCGAGGTACTCGGTGATGCGCTCCTTCACGTCCTGGAGGCCCGCGTGCTCGGCGTCGAGCACGGCCTGGGCGCCCTGGATGTCGTAGGAGTCCTCGGTCCGCTCGTTCCAGGGCAGTTCGAGGACGGTGTCGAGCCAGGTGCGGATCCAGCCGCCCTCAGGGGACTGCTCGGAGGAGCGCTCCAGCTTGTCGACCTCTTTGAGGGCCGCCTCGCGCACCTTCTCCGGCAGATCGGCGGCCTCGACGCGGGCGCGGTAGTCGTCGGACTCCTCGCCGTCCTGCTCGCCGTTGAGGTCGCGCAGCTCCTTGCGTACGGCTTCGAGTTGCTTGCGCAGCAGGAACTCCCGCTGCTGCTTGTCGACGCCCTCCTGGACGTCCTTCGCGATGGTCTCGGCGACGTCCTGCTCGGCGAGGTGGTCGCGCAACTGCTGGGTGGCGAGCCTCAGACGGGCCACCGGGTCGGTGGTCTCCAGCAGTTCGATCTTCTGGTCGGTGCTGAGGAAGGGCGAGTAACCGGAATTGTCGGCGAGGGCGGAGACGTCGTCGATGTTCTGCACCCGGTCCACGACCTGCCAGGCGCCGCGCTTGCGGAGCCAGGAGGTGGCCAGGGCCTTGTATTCCTTGGCGAGTTCGGTGACATGACCGGGCAGGGGATCCGGCACGGTCTCGTCGATCCGTGTCCCCTCGACCCACAGCGCGGCCCCGGGCCCGGTGGTCCCGGCGCCGATCCGCACGCGCCCACGGGCCCGGACAAGGGCGCCCGGGTCGCCGTCCGCAAGCCGCCCGACCTGCTCGACGGTGCCCAGGACACCGGTGCCGGGGTACGTCCCGTCGATACGCGGCACCAGCAGCACCCTGGGTTTGCCGGGCTCGTCGCGCGCGGCGGCCTGGGCGGCCTCGACGGCGGCCCGGACATCGGCGTCGTTCAGGTCCAGCGGAACAACCATGCCGGGAAGCACGACCTCGTCGTCGAGCGGCAGCACGGGCAGAGTGAGCGGAGTGAACGCATTGGACTCAGCAGCCATGATCTTCCCTTCGGCATTCAAGTTGAGCTATGCCGACTCAATGCGCGATGGGCGCCGAATGTTCCCCGCCGCGTGTTCGCCGTGAGCGATCACACCTCCCGCAATGTCCGGACCTGCGCATACAGTCATCCGAGTAACATCCAATAAGCCAGTTTAACCATTACGAAACATTGCACAGATCGCACAGGGAGTTGGCGTGGACGGAACCGTGCGGGCCTGGATAGACGGCTGGGTGGTCTCGCGCGGGGCGGCGCCGCCGCTGACCGAGCCCTGGGGCTGGACGATCGACGTGGGCACGGCCGACCATGTCACCCGGCACGTCCTGGGCGCCGTGAACGACAACGTCGAGGAGCGGACCGTCCGCAAGGTGGCCGAGGCGGTGACCGGGGCCGGCGTGTGGCTCAAGGTGTTCGGCGACCCGGCGACGGTAGGCCGCTGGCTCGGCCAGGGCTGGTGGGTCAACCCCGACCCGGGCCACCTGATGACGGTCCCGCTGACCGACCGGGAGCCGCCTGCCGTCCCCGACGGCTACCGGGTACGCGTGTGGTCGCGCGGCGGGGTGACCCGCGTCGCGCTGGCGGCCCCCGACGGTTCCTGGGCGGCCCGCGGCCAGCTCGCCCCGACGGGCAGGACGGCGGTGGTCGACCAGGTGGCGACCTCCCCCGCGCACCAACGCCGGGGACTCGGCTCCTTCGTGATGCGCACCCTGGCACAGGAGGCCGCCGCCCAGGGCGCGGAGACGGGCGTACTGGTCGGAACACCGGAGGGCCGGGCCCTGTACGAGTCGCTGGGCTGGCGGGCGGAGGCACTCATGACGAGCGCGAGGTTCACGGGGGCGGCGGCCGACGGGGCCGAGTAGGGCCTGCCGCCTGGGCCGGTCGCTTCCCGGCGGGGCCGGTCACCGGGGCCGGTCGCCCGCCCGGAACCCACCACGGCACCGGGCAACGTGCCAACGTGCACGCACTCCCGGCGGGCCGGGCAAATCCTGCCGCCGAGACCCGTCACCCGCCCGGGGGGGGCCTGCCGGAACCCACCACGCCACCGGCAACGCGCGAAAGGGCACGCACCCCCGACCCAGCCGGGTAACCCCTGCCGCCAGGCCCGTCGCCCGCCCGCGCGGCCGGTGCCCGCCACGGCGGCGGTCGGCGTGCGAGTGGGCGCGGGCTTTCGGCGGGATGCCGCCCAGAGGCTCAAGGACGCTCAAGACAGGGGCGGAGCGTGCGTGGCGTCACCGGGCGGGCGGGAATCCGGCGGCAGGGCCTGGGGCGACGCCCGTCGCCGGGGTCGTCCCGTCCGTCGCGCCCACGCTCCCCGCCCGGTTGCGCAGATGCCAGGGGCCCTCAGGGGCGCAGCCCCTGAGGGCGCGGGGAACTGCGCGCCCAGCCCCCACCGGCCGGCTGCCAATGTGCCGCCGGTACCGCCGCGCCCAGGGCCAGGTGGCGACCCCGATGGCCAGCGCCGTCACATGGCCCCAGTCGGTCATCGGGTCGGCGTAGGCGGCCAGGTCCGCCACCAGCATCCAGCCGAACGCGAGCAGCATCGGCCACCCCAGCCACGGCCGCAGCAGCCCCGCCAGCGCCCCCACGCTCGCCGCGACCCCGAAGCTGATCCCGTAGTCGAGCCGGTGCGCCGAACTCACGGGCAACCAGCCCACCAGTACCGCGAACCCCACCGGCACCTCGGTCGCGAGGGTGGCCAGCACATGCCCGAGCGCGAACACCCCGGCGGTGCGCAGCCCGCCGATCCGCCGCTCCAGTGCGGTCAGGACAAGGACAAGGACCAGGGCGTACGGCGACGCCAGGCCGCCCGCGACCCACAGCGCGCTGGCGACCAGCACGAACACGGGTTCCCGCAGGAGATGGGCGACATCGGTGCTGGAGCCCTGCACAAGGGCGTACACGAGGTCCGGGGACGCGTGCTCCGCGACGAACGCCGTGACCAGGAGGACGGCCACGAACGTGTAGGTGAAGGGGGTCCCGGTGGGGGTGGGGAGGAGATGCCAGAGGCGAAGGGCCAGGGCCCGGGCCCACTTCCCGGGGGTGGCCTCATCGGGCGCCACGGGCCCCTCTGGCCGTACGAGCCCCACCGGCCGCGCGGACACGGCTTCCGCCGCCGGGCCGCGCTGCCTCGGCATCCCGTCCAGCAGCCCCACGACCTCCGCGACAGGGATGCCCGAGGGCGCCGGTGAACCCGGCGTCCCGTCACCCGACGAACCGGCTGCCTGTTGTTCCACGGTGAGGCGCTCCTTCCGCTTCGCCCCCACCTTTCGCCCCCGGCCACGCAGTTGTCTGTGACCCGCGCCACGCCCAGGCCGATTCACATCAAGCCGACAGACTCAGTAAATGCCACGCTCACCCGAACCGCACTGCGCCAAGATTGTTCCCATGACCCACCCGACCGTCTCCTACGACACCCCCGAGGTCCTGGACCGGCGCGAGGGCCCGTACGGCGAGGTCGTTCTGCGGCAACACGGTGAGCTGCTGCAGATCATCGCCAACGGGTGCTTCCTGATGGACACGTCGGACGGCCGGTCCGAGCGCCTCCTCGTCGACGCCGCCCTCGACGCCCTCTCCCCCGCCGCCCGGACCCGCGCCCCGCACGTCCTGATCGGCGGCCTCGGCGTCGGATTCTCCCTCGTGCACGCCGCGGCCGACCCCCGCTGGGGCGCCGTCACCGTTGTCGAACGCGAACCGGCGATCATCGGCTGGCACCGGGACGGGCCGCTCGCCCCGCTCTCCGCCGACGCCGTCGCCGACCCCCGGACCGAGATCGTCGAAGCCGATCTCGTGGATTACGTCAATGAGACCTCTGACACATTTGACGCGCTCTGTCTCGACATCGACAACGGGCCCGGATGGACCGTCACGGAGGACAATCAGAGCCTGTATTCGCAGGCCGGACTGGCAAGCTGCGCAAGGGTGTTGAGGTCGGACGGGGTACTCGCGGTATGGTCCGCCCAGCCCTCCCGGGAATTTGAGGGAACCCTACGGAATGCCGGATTCCGGTCAGTACGCACCGAAGAGATCCCCGTTGCCCGGGGAGTCCCCGACGTCGTACACCTCGCCGTCCGACCTGGATAGCCCCCATGCGGTTACTGCCCGTACTCTGCTCCCCTGACGCCGATCACTCACCCGATCAGCCGTGCGTCAATCGCAGTCATGCGCGGACAAGCGCAGCCAAGGAACCACCCCACTGGTTCCGGAAAGCACACTTCAGGGACGGGCGATGGAGCAGACACACACCTCCCAGAACAGCGCGACGGCGACCCCCGGCGCCCAGCGCCGGGTACTCGTGGTCGAGGACGACCCGACGATCGTCGACGCCATCGCGGCCCGTCTGCGCGCAGAGGGATTTCTCGTGCAGACCGCCGGCGACGGGCCGGCCGCGGTCGACACCGCCGAGGCCTGGCAGCCCGACCTGCTGATCCTCGACATCATGCTGCCCGGCTTCGACGGTCTTGAGGTGTGCAGGCGGGTGCAGGCCCAGCGGGCCGTGCCCGTCCTGATGCTCACCGCGCGTGACGACGAGACCGACATGCTGGTCGGGCTCGGCGTCGGCGCCGACGACTACATGACGAAGCCCTTCTCCATGCGCGAGCTGGCCGCGCGGGTGCACGTACTGCTGCGCCGGGTAGAGCGGGCCGCCATCGCCGCGTCGACCCCGCGCTCCGGCATACTGCGCCTGGGCGAACTGGAGATCGACCACGCGCAGCGGCGGGTCCGGGTGCGCTCCGAGGACGTGCACCTCACGCCCACCGAGTTCGACCTGCTCGTCTGCCTGGCCAACACGCCCCGCGCCGTCCTCTCCCGCGAGCAACTGCTCGCCGAGGTGTGGGACTGGGCGGACGCCTCCGGCACCCGTACCGTCGACAGCCACATCAAGGCGCTGCGCCGGAAGATCGGCGCCGAGCGGATCCGTACGGTGCACGGGGTCGGTTACGCACTGGAGACTCCGACGCCATGAACCGCGGGCGGCCGGCCGCGCGGAGGAGCCCCGGGGAGCCCTGGGGCGGCGTACGGCCGTTCTCGATCAAGACCAAGCTCGGCGCGCTGGTCGTCGTCTCGGTCCTGATCACCACCGGTCTGTCGATGATCGCGGTGCACACCAAGACGGAGCTCCGCTTCATCACGGTCTTCTCGATGATCGCCACACTGCTGATCACGCAGTTCGTGGCCCATTCACTCACCGCGCCGCTGGACGACATGAACGCGGTGGCCCGCTCCATCTCGCACGGCGACTACACCCGCCGGGTGCGCGAGAACCGCCGGGACGAACTGGGCGACCTGGCCCAGACGATCAACGTCATGGCGGACGAGCTGGAGGCCCAGGACCGGCAGCGCAAGGAGCTGGTGGCGAACGTCTCGCACGAGCTGCGCACCCCCATCGCGGGGCTGCGCGCCGTGCTGGAGAACGTCGTGGACGGGGTCTCGGCCGCCGATCCGGAGACCATGCGTACGGCGCTCAAGCAGACCGAGCGGCTCGGGCGGCTGGTGGAGACCCTGCTGGATCTCTCCCGGCTCGACAACGGGGTCGTACCGCTGCGCAAGCGCCGGTTCGAGGTCTGGCCGTACCTCTCCGGCGTGCTCAAGGAGGCGAACATGCTCGCCGCCACGCGCGCGGGCATCGCCTCGGGCTCCGGCGGGCACACCCGTAACGACGTCCATCTGCACCTCGACGTCAACCCGCCCGAGCTGGTCGCGCACGCGGACCCGGAGCGGCTCCACCAGGTCGTCGCCAACCTGATCGACAACGCGGTCAAGCACAGCCCCGCGCACGGCCGGGTCACGGTGCGGGCGCGGGGCGGGTCGCCGGCCGGGTCGCTGGACCTGGAGATCCTCGACGAGGGCCCGGGTATCCCGCGCTCGGAGTGGCACCGGGTCTTCGAGCGGTTCAACCGCGGTGGCGTCAGCGCGCCGCACGGTCCAGGAAGTGACGGCGGCACGGGTCTGGGGCTGGCGATCGCCCGCTGGGCGGTCGATCTGCACGGCGGCCGGATCGGTGTGGCCGAATCCGAGCGGGGTTGCCGGATTTTGGTCACCCTTCCGGGAGACCCGTCCGTTCCAAGTTGACGTAAAGTTCGAAGCGGAGCGACAAGATCCGCCTGTCATCCGCGCTGACGGACGCGCGTGGACATGTGCGATCGGTGATCGGCCCGCCCGTTCGGCGTGCCCGGCCGACAACTTGGGCTTCCCTCACGTGTCCCTTTCGGACCGGAACCACGCTTGTTTCCCGCCATTTCACCCCCCGAAACCCGATTCTCGATGTGACTTACGCGACGATGAACGGACCCGGACTGACCTTTCGGCCACGGGGGCGTAGCCTTAATTCCCGCTGTCCATCACCTTGTGAAGCGGAAGAGGGCGGTTGCCGCCGTGTCGCCACAGTCCCCCAGTAACTCATCGAGCATCTCGACCGACGAACCCGCAGGTAACCCTGCGGCAGCGTTCGGACCCAACGAGTGGCTCGTCGACGAGATCTATCAGCAGTACCTCCAGGACCCGAATTCCGTAGACCGTGCCTGGTGGGACTTCTTCGCCGACTACAAGCCCGGGGCGCCCGACGCCTCTGCGGCTCCGGCGGGTACTGCGGCCGCGGGGGCCGCAGAGACCACCACGACCGCCCCGGCGGCTCCGGCCGCGCCCGCGGCTCCCGTGACCCCGGCCGTCCCGGCCCCGGCCGTCCCGGCCCCGGCCGCGCCGGCCGCGGCCCCTGTCGCCGCGGCCCCCCGGCCCGCGGCGGTCCCGGCCGACGTACCGGTCAAGCCGAAGGCCGCTCCCGCGGCCCAGGCCGACGGCGTCGCCGTTGACGGTCCTGAGTTCGTGACGCTGCGCGGCCCGTCCGCGGCCGTGGCGAAGAACATGAACGCCTCGATCGAGGTGCCCACGGCCACGTCCGTGCGCGCGGTCCCGGTGAAGCTGCTCTTCGACAACCGCATCGTCATCAACAACCACCTGAAGCGTGCCCGGGGCGGGAAGATCTCCTTCACCCACCTCATCGGGTACGCGATGGTGCAGGCCATCAAGGCCATGCCGTCGATGAACCACTCCTTCGCGGAGAAGGACGGCAAGCCGACCCTCGTCAAGCCGGCGCACGTCAACTTCGGCCTGGCCATCGACCTGGTGAAGCCCAACGGCGACCGCCAGCTCGTCGTGGCCGGCATCAAGAAGGCCGAGACGCTGAACTTCTTCGAGTTCTGGCAGGCCTACGAGGACATCGTCCGCCGCGCCCGCGAGGGCAAGCTGACGATGGACGACTTCACCGGTGTCACGGTCTCCCTGACCAACCCCGGCGGCCTCGGCACCGTCCACTCGGTCCCGCGTCTGATGCCCGGTCAGTCGGTCATCATGGGCGTCGGTTCCATGGACTACCCGGCGGAGTTCCAGGGCACGTCCCAGGACACCCTGAACAAGCTCGGCATCTCCAAGGTCATGACGCTCACGTCGACCTACGACCACCGGGTCATCCAGGGCGCCGCCTCCGGCGAGTTCCTGCGTGTCGTCGCCAACTACCTGCTCGGCGAGGGCGGGTTCTACGACGAGATCTTCGAGGCGCTGCGCATCCCCTACGAGCCGGTCCGCTGGCTCAAGGACATCGACGCCTCGCACGACGACGACGTCACCAAGCCCGCGCGCGTCTTCGAGCTGATCCACTCCTACCGGGTCCGCGGCCACGTCATGGCCGACACCGACCCGCTGGAGTACCGCCAGCGCAAGCACCCCGACCTGGACATCACCGAGCACGGGCTCACCCTCTGGGACCTGGAGCGCGAGTTCGCCGTCGGCGGCTTCTCCGGCAAGTCCCTGATGAAGCTGCGTGACATCCTCGGCGTGCTCCGCGACTCGTACTGCCGCACCACCGGCGTCGAGTTCATGCACATCCAGGACCCGAAGCAGCGCAAGTGGATCCAGGACCGCATCGAGCGCCCGCACTCCAAGCTGGAGCGCGAGGAGCAACTGCGCATCCTGCGCCGCCTGAACGCGGCGGAGGCCTTCGAGACGTTCCTCCAGACCAAGTACGTCGGCCAGCGCCGCTTCTCGCTGGAGGGCGGCGAGTCCGTCATCCCGCTGCTGGACGCGGTCCTCGACGCCGCCGCCGAGTCCCGGCTCGACGAGGTCGTCATCGGCATGGCCCACCGCGGCCGGCTGAACGTCCTGGCGAACATCGTCGGCAAGTCGTACGCGCAGATCTTCCGCGAGTTCGAGGGCAACCTCGACCCGAAGTCGATGCACGGCTCCGGCGACGTCAAGTACCACCTCGGCGCCGACGGTGTCTTCACCGGCCTGGACGGCGAGCAGATCAACGTCTCGCTGGCCGCCAACCCGTCCCACCTGGAGACGGTCGACCCGGTCATCGAGGGCATCGCCCGCGCCAAGCAGGACATCATCAACAAGGGCGGCACGGACTTCACGGTCCTGCCCGTCGCCCTGCACGGTGACGCGGCCTTCGCGGGCCAGGGCGTGGTGGCCGAGACCCTCAACATGTCGCAGCTGCGCGGATACCGCACCGGCGGCACGGTCCACATCGTCATCAACAACCAGGTCGGCTTCACGGCGGCGCCCGAGTCCTCGCGTTCCTCGATGTACGCGACCGACGTGGCCCGCATGATCGAGGCGCCGATCTTCCATGTGAACGGCGACGACCCCGAGGCCGTCGTCCGCGTCGCTCGCCTGGCCTTCGAGTTCCGCCAGGCGTTCAACAAGGACGTCGTCATCGACCTCATCTGCTACCGCCGCCGCGGTCACAACGAGACCGACAACCCGGCGTTCACGCAGCCCCTGATGTACGACCTGATCGACAAGAAGCGCTCGGTGCGCAAGCTGTACACCGAGTCGCTGATCGGCCGGGGCGACATCACCCTCGAAGAGGCCGAGCAGGCCCTCCAGGACTTCCAGGGCCAGCTGGAGAAGGTCTTCACGGAGGTCCGCGAGGCCATCTCCACCCCGGGCGAGGCCCTCGCGGGCGAGCCGCAGGCCGAGTTCCCGGCGGCCGTGCAGACCGCGGTCTCCCAGGAGGTCGTCAAGCGCATCGCCGAGTCCCAGGTCAATATCCCCGACCACGTCACCGTCCACCCGCGTCTGCTCCCGCAGTTGCAGCGCCGGACGGCGATGATCGAGGACGACACGATCGACTGGGGCATGGGCGAGACGCTCGCGATCGGCTCCCTGCTCCTTGAGGGCATCCCGGTGCGCCTCTCGGGCCAGGACTCCCGGCGCGGCACCTTCGGCCAGCGGCACGCGGTCCTCATCGACCGGGTCACGGGCGGCGACTACACCCCGCTCCAGTACCTGTCGGACGACCAGGCCCGCCTCAACGTCTACGACTCGCTGCTCTCCGAGTACGCGGTCATGGGCTTCGAGTACGGCTACTCGCTGGCCCGCCCCGACGCGCTCGTCATGTGGGAGGCGCAGTTCGGTGACTTCGTCAACGGCGCGCAGACGGTCGTGGACGAGTACATCTCGGCCGCCGAGCAGAAGTGGGGCCAGACGTCCGGCGTCACGCTCCTGCTTCCGCACGGCCACGAGGGCCAGGGCCCGGACCACTCGTCCGCGCGCATCGAACGGTTCCTCCAGCTCTGCGCCCAGAACAACATGACGGTCGCTCAGCCGACGCTCCCGTCGAACTACTTCCACCTCCTGCGGTGGCAGGTGCACAACCCGCACCACAAGCCGCTGGTGGTCTTCACCCCGAAGTCGATGCTGCGCCTCAAGGCGGCGGCCTCGAAGACGGAGGAGTTCACGTCGGGCGCCTTCCGCCCGGTCATCGGCGACGAGTCCGCGGCCCCGGCCGACGTCCGCAAGGTCGTCTTCTGTGCCGGCAAGCTGTACTACGACCTTGAGGCCGAGCGGACCAAGCGCGGCATCACGGACACGGCGATCATCCGTATCGAGCGCCTGTACCCGCTGCCGGGCAAGGAGCTCCAGGCGGAGATCGCCAAGTACCCGAACGCCGAGAAGTACTTGTGGGCGCAGGAGGAGCCGGCGAACCAGGGCGCGTGGCCCTTCATCGCCCTCAACCTGATCGACCACCTGGACCTCGCGGTCGGCGCGGACATCCCGCACGGCGAGCGCCTCCGCCGTATCTCCCGCCCGGCGGGCTCGTCCCCGGCGGTCGGCTCGGCGAAGCGCCACCAGGCGGAGCAGGAGCAGTTGGTGCGTGAGGTGTTCGAGGCGTGAGCCTCTGACCCCGCTCATGGGAGGGGCCCGGCCCCGAGTCACCAGGACTCGGGGCCGGGCCCTTCCCGTTGCGCGTACGGGGCCGGGGCGGCCGGCGGGCTCCTGCCGGGGGACGTCGGCGGGCGGTGTGCCGGCATGGCGGGCCGCCGGCATGGCGGGCGCCACGTTCGGTCCGGGGCGATCCGGGCCGGGCGGGGCTCGGCCCGGCGGTCCCGTCCGATCGATCCAGACCGGGCGATCCGGGCCGGTGCTGACGGGCGCTCGGCAGCCGTCCCTCACCGCGCAGGCTGCGGCCAGGGCCCCTGGCTGTCTCCGCCGGGGCGTCCGCGCGCGATGAGCCGACCCGGCGGGCCGGTACGACGGGCGTCGTATTCCGGTGCGGCCGTGCCGATCGGGTCGTTCCGGGCCAGTCGATCGGGTCCGAGCGGTCCGATCCGGGCGGTCCGGGCGGTCCAGGCGATCCGGGCGATCCGGTCCGGTGCCGGCGGCGCTCAGCGGCCGCCCGTCACCGCGAGGTCCTGGCCCGTGATGTTGCCGTTGGCGCCGGAGCCCAGGTAGAGGATGGCGGAGGCGACGTCGGCGGGGGTGGTGAGGCGGCCGGTCGGAGTGGCCGCCTCCTCCTCGGTGCGGCGGGCGGCGGGCACCATCGCGGCGGCCCTCGGGGTCAGCGTCAGGCCCGGGCTGACGACGTTGACCAGGACCCCGGAACCGCTCAGGTCCCACACCAGGCTGCTGACCAGGCCGCCCAGGCCGCTCTTGACGGTGCCGTAGAACTCCCGGCCGGGCTTGCCGAGCCGGGCCACCGCCGAGGACACCAGGACGATCCGGCCCCAGCCGGTGCGCCGCATCGACGGCAGCACCAGTTGGACGGTGCGCAGCGTGTCCAGGGTGTTGTCGGTGACGAAGCCGGTCCACTGCTCCGGGGCCAGCTCCTCGAAGCGGATGCCGGGCGCGCGCAGACCGCCCGCCATCATGGCCCCGGCGACCAGGACGTCCACACCGCCCCAGCGTTCCCCGACCTCGGCCACGGCCGCCTCGGCCGAGCCGTCCTCGCCGATGCGGTACCGCACCGCCATCGCTTCGTCGTTCTTCGCGCCGAGTTCCTCGGCGAGTGTCTCGGCGCCCGCCGCGTCCTGGGCGTAGCCGAGGGCGACCCGGGCCCCCTGGGCGGAGAACGCGCGGGCCACCGCGCTGCCGATACCGCCGGTCGCGCCCGTCACGAGGACGGTGCGTCCGTCGAGTGCGAAGTCCATTGCGTACTCCCGTTCTCGGTGAATCACGGCCAGCTGATGCCTTGTGGGCCGGGCGGCCCTCCGGGTGCGCCCGCTGTCGCGGCGGCGAGGGCCTCGGTCAGGGTGCCGGTGTCCCGGCCACGGGCCGCCACATAGCCGTCGGGGCGGGCCAGCAGCCAGTCGCCGGGGGCCCGCAGGGACAGCCGCTCGGTGAGCGGGCCGCTGTCGTGCAGGGCGTGGGGGGCGTCGGTGCCGGGCGGGACCACGGTCCGTACCGACAGCCAGTCCGCGTGGGCGTCCGTCAGGCGGAGCAGGCGCTCCGGGTGCGGATCGGCAGGCCCGGTGGCACGGGCCAGCAGCGTCCAGCGCGGGTCGCGCAGCTCCTCCAGCAGGGCGGCGAAGCCGGGCTCGGCCTCCTCCGCCGCGACGAGCTGCGACAGCCGTACGCCGGGTACCGGGCCGTCGGCTTGCTCCTCACCAGCGCCCCGGGTCAGAGGGCTGTCGGCATAGCTCAGGTCGAGGGCGGACATCGCGCGCATGATCTTGCGGGAGATCTTCGCCCGCAGCGGCGGCAGCGTGGAGACGACCTTGAACATCACCGGCAGGATCAGTGCGGCGACCGGGCTCTTGAGCTGGATGAGCTGGGTGGCCCGGTTGGTGGAGCCGAGCAGCCGCGCGCCGACCGGGACGCGTTCGGCGCCGTAGGTGTCCAGCAGCTCCTGGCCCGCGTGCCCGTGGATCACGGAGGCGAGCTTCCAGGCCAGGTTGTAGGCGTCCTGGATGCCGGTGTTCATGCCCTGCCCGGAGGCGGGGCTGTGGACGTGCGCGGCGTCGCCGGCCACGAAGCAGCGGCCCGAGCGCATCCGGGTGATCATGCGCTGCTGGATCGTGAAGACCGACACCCAGGTGGGCGTCCGTACGGTCACGGGCCGGCCCACCGCCTGCGACAGCTTGCGCGCGAACCGCTCACCGATCTGCTGCGCGTCGCCGTCGTACGTCGCGTCGGCGGTGTCCAGCAGCCGCCACTTGCCGGGCTCCGGGAACGGTACGGCCATCAGGGCGCCGTCCCGGTTGCGCAGCCAGTGCAGGCTGGTGTCGTCGAGCCCGGCGTCGAGGTGCGCGTCGGCGATCAGCCAGGTCTCGCTGGAGTCGCCGACCAGGTTCAGCCCCAGTTGCTTGCGTACGACGCTGTGTCCGCCGTCGCAGCCCACCAGCCAGTCGGTGCGGACCGTCTCCACCCGGTCGCCGGAGTGGCGCAGTCGTACGGTGACGCCGCCCGCGTCCTGTTCGAGCGATTCCAGCCTTACGCCCCATTCGACCTTTCCGCCGAAGGCGGCCACCGCGTCCCGCAAAACCTTTTCGGTAATCGCCTGGTCGACCATGACGGTCATGGGGAACCGGGTGGGCAGCTCGGAATAGTCGGCCTTGAGCGCGGCAAGCTTGCGGCCACTTTGATGCAGTGTGAACTTCTGTATCCGGCGGCCCTGCGGGAGCAGCTCGGGGAGTATTCCCATCTGGTCGTAGATTTCCAGCGTCCGGGCATGTGTGGCGAGCGCCCGGCTCGTGTCGGCCGGGCCCTGGGCCGCGTCCACGATCCGTACCTCGATGCCGCGTCGGACCAGTTCATGGGCCATGGTGAGCCCACTGGGCCCCGCTCCCACGATCAGGGCCCGCAACGAATTTCCGGACACTCTCGCCTCCCCGCTTTACCGGTCCACCGGTTCGTGCGTTGCCGACTCCGACCCTGGCCGAATCGCCTCAAGGATGGCTCGAATGTGCGTGGAGAGATCCACAGGGCGCCAAAAAGCGGTAAAGGGATCACCAATGGCGGGCTATCACGGGGGATTTCGGCGATATGCATCTCCGTGGACGTCTCTCCCTACGTCCATCCCCCCTACGTCCGTCCCTCTCGGAGGAATCCCCCCTGTGGCCACGAACCCACCCCAGGACACCACGGCCTCACCCCGGCCGGAGAGCGCCGACCAGGCAGTGCCGGAGCGAATACCGCGGCCGGTGCTCGTACTGGCCGGGGTGACGACCCTCGGCGTGGTGATGTCCACGCTCGACACCAGCATCGTGTCGGTCGGTGTCGACGCGATGGGACACGATCTCGACGCCTCGGTCGGGCTGATCCAGTGGGTGGCCACCGGGTACCTGCTGGCGTTCTCGATGGTGATCCCGCTGACCGGCTGGGCAGTGCAGCGGTTCGGCGTCCGGCGCAGTTGGCTGACCGCGCTGAGCGCGTTCACCGTGTGCTCGCTGCTGTGCGGGCTGGCCTGGTCGGCGGAGTCGCTGATCGCGTTCCGCGCGCTCCAGGGCCTGGGCGGCGGCATGCTCCTTCCCCTCTCCCAGACGGCACTCGCGCGAGCGGCCGGGCCGAAGCTGATGGGGCGGGTCATGGGCCTCGCGGCCATCCCGGGCATGCTGTCGCCGGTGTTCGGCCCGATGGTCGGCGGAGTGATCGTCGACCATTTCTCATGGCCGTGGCTGTTCTACGTCAACCTGCCGATCGGTGTGATCGCGCTGGTGCTCGCCGCCCGGGTGATGCCGGCCGGGGAGGAGGTGCGGGCGGTGCCGCTGGACGTGCTGTCGGTACTGCTGCTGTCGCCCGGGCTTGCCCTGCTGATCCTCGGCTTCTCCGAGGCCGGGGGCGAGCGGGGCTTCGGGGCGCCGCTCGCGGTGTCGGCGCTGCTGGCCGGGGCGGTGATGCTGGCCGCGTTCACCGCGCACTCGCTGCGGCGCGGTGAACGGGCGCTGGTGGACATCCGGCTGTTCCGGATACGGAGCTTCGCGGCGTCGGCCGCGGCCTCGCTACTCCTCGGCGCGTCGCTGTTCGGCGCGCTGATCCTCTTCCCCATGTACCACCAGTTGGTGCGCGGCCAGGACGCCTTCCACGCGGGTCTGCTGCTGGCGCCGCAGGGG
This sequence comes from Streptomyces graminilatus, assembly GCF_001418565.1. Taxonomy (GTDB): domain Bacteria; phylum Actinomycetota; class Actinomycetes; order Streptomycetales; family Streptomycetaceae; genus Streptomyces; species Streptomyces graminilatus. The sequence goes on from NZ_LIQQ01000254.1 coordinate 25,274, forward strand.
CTGGGGGCGGCGGCGGTCGCCCAGTACGCCGGCAAGCTGACGGACCGGCTGGGCCCCGGCCGGGTCGTCCCGGCGGGCCTCGCGCTGGCCCTGCTGGGCACCCTCCCGTACGCCCTCGCCGACGGCGACACACCCGAAGGACTGCTGGCGCTGTCCCTCCTGGTACGGGGCATCGGGCTGGGCGCCACCTTCATGCCGACGCTGGTCGCCGCGTACCAGGGCCTCGACAAGGCGTCGGTGCCGCATGCGACGAGCGTGGTCAACATCGCCCAGCGGGTGGGCGGTTCGATGGGCACGGCACTGCTGACCCTGGTCCTGACCCACGCCTACGAGGACCGGGCGGGTGCGGGTACGCCCCTCCGCTCGGGCTCACCGGCGGACCTGGCCCCCGCCTTCACGAACGTCTTCTGGTGGACCCTCGGCTTCAGCGCCCTGGCCCTGGCCCCGGCGCTGCTTCTGCCCCGTCGGACGACGGGGGGCCTGCACTAGCCTGGCCGGCGGCTCGGCGGGGAACGGCGGGCCCGTGTGAGGGGGCACCCCCGCGACCGACGGCTGGACCGGGGTCCAACGCCTCCGGCTCCGCCATGGCTCCGGCCCCGCCACAGCTCCGGCGCCCGCTCGGCCGCCGTCCCGGATCCTGGGTCTCGCGGCTCGCGGTTCGCGGTTCGCGTCTCGGGCTCGCGTCTCGGGCTCGCGGTTCGCGTCTCGGGCTCCGGCTCCGGCTCCGGCTCCGGCTCCGGCTCCGGCTCCGGCTCCGGCTCCGGCATGGTCCGCCTGACAGGGGCTGGGCACCCCGCGCGGAACCGCCTCTCGCCAGAGTGCGCATCCCAGAACCACAACGGCCTGCGAGGGCCCGCCTCGGAAAGCGGGTTCTCGCAGGCCTTGTTCGTCCCGGACCTCCGTCCCGTTGTATCCGACTCCCGCTCCCGCTCCCGCTGCGGCTGCGGCTGCGGCTGCGGCTGCGGCTGCGGCTGCGGCATGGGCCGCCGGGCAAGGCCTGGGCGCCCGCGCGGTACCAGCCCCCGCAGAGGGCCGCCTCGGCAAGCCGGTTCCCACAGGACCCGGCCCTGGTGTGGTCGCCGGCGAGGGACCGCGCGCCCCGAGCAGTACCGCCTCCCCCGGAGTGCGCCGCGACACCCCAACGGCCCGCGACGCCCCCGCACCGCCGGAATGCGGGGCCCATAGGCCCTGTTCGTCCCGGGTCTCAGTCCTGCGGCTCCGGCCACGCGGTGCCGCCTGCCACGGTGTGCGCGCCGCAGCACCACGACGGCCCGCGTGGGACCGCCTCGGGAGGTGGGTCCTGCGGGCCGTCGTCGGGTCGGGTCAGCGGAGGTCGTCGCGGATGACCTGGCGGGTGCTGATCAGCCAGTCGCCGTTCGGGGCCGGGACCAGGACGTCCTCGCAGGTCGTGCTGAGGTGTACCTGGGACTGGCCGCCGCGCGGGGTGTTGATGATCAGGGCGTAGCTGCGGACGAGGACCGAGCCGTCCTCGCGGTCGGTGTCGGTGACGTCCAGCATGCCGAGCCAGTGGCGGACCTGGAGGCCCTCCTCCGCGTGCTGGGCCTTGGCCTTGGCCGCCGCCGCGCGGATGTTCTCGCGGCCCCGGGTCGGCTCCGGGTGCGCGTTCGCCGCGAAGACGCCGTCCTCGGTGAAGGTCTCCGCCCAGGCGTCGGCCTGCCCGGAGTCGAGCAGGTGCATCTGGCGGGCGTAGAAGTGCTGGATCCCGGCGTACCGGCCGGTGTCGGTCCCGGCTGCCGCGACGGGGCTGGTGAACGGCACGGTTCCTCCTCGTTCGCCGGGTGGTCCCGGCTCTGGTCCGGCGCGACGGACGGTCGCGCGGTCTGCCGCGCCGAGACTGCTGCTCCAGCCTCGAACTCCGCTCGAAGGCTGCTCGTGGGGCCCCGCCTCCGGCGCATCTCGACCCCGTTTCGAGGCGGGTTCGAGGGTCCGTCCCCAGGGTTCTCCGTAGGCCGCGGGGCAACTGGTCACGCGGCGGACTGGGAGGTGGAGCGATGCCCGACAGCGACAGCCGGCAGGTTGTCCTCGTCACCGGTGCGACCAGCGGGATCGGTCGAGCGGTGGCCGAGCAACTGGGCCGCGCCGGCGCACAGTTGTTCCTGTGTGCGCGGACGGCCGACGACGTCGAGTCGGTGGTGAAGGAACTGCGCGCCGAGGGCGTCGACGCCGACGGCGCCGCCTGCGACGTCCGGTCGTCCGAGGACGTCGAGGCCTGCGTACGCGCGGCCGTGCAACGGTACGGCCGGATCGACGTCCTGGTGAACAACGCGGGCCGCAACGGCGGCGGCGTCACCGCGGAGCTGACCGACGAGCTCTGGGAGGACGTGATCGACACCAACCTCAACAGCGTGTTCCGGATGACCCGTCAGGTCCTGAAGGACGGCGGGATGCTCGCCGCCGGCCACGGCCGGATCATCAACATCGCCTCCACGGGTGGCAAGCAGGGCGTCGTCATGGCCGCCCCGTACTCCGCCTCCAAGCACGGCGTCGTCGGCTTCACCAAGGCGCTGGGCCTGGAGCTGGCGAAGACCGGTGTCACCGTCAACGCGGTGTGCCCCGGCTATGTGGAGACCCCCATGGCCGAGCGGGTCCGGCAGGGCTACGCGGCGGCCTGGGAGACCACGACGGACGACGTCCAGAAGCGCTTCGAGGCGAAGATCCCGCTCGGCCGCTACACCACCCCGGACGAAGTGGCGTCGATGGTGGCCTATCTGGCGACCCCGACGGCCGCCGCGATCACCGCGCAGGCGATCAACGTCTGCGGCGGACTGGGCAACTACTGAGACTCGACTGAGACTCGACTGAGACTCGGCAACTACTGAGAAGGAGACCTGGGATGGAGCTCTCCGAGCTCGCGACGGGCGCCCCGCCCGCCGCCGTACGCCACACCGAGCACCGTATCGAGGTCGCCGCCGAGCCGGACGCGGTGTACGGGATCGTCGCCGACGTCACCCGCTGGCCCCAGGTGTTCGGGCCGACCGTGCACGCCGAGCGGACCTGGTCCGAGGGCGGCGCCGAGCTGATCGCCCTGTGGGCCACGGCCAACGGCGAGGTGAAGGCCTGGACCTCGCGCCGCGAACTGGACCCGGTGGCCCGGCGGGTGTCGTTCCGTCAGGAGAAGTCGCAGTCGCCGGTGGCCTCCATGGGCGGCGAGTGGATCATCGAGCCGCTGCCCGGCGGCGGCAGCAGCGTGCTGCTCACCCACGACTACGTGCCCGTCGACGACGTACCCGACGCCGACGAGTGGATCGCCAAGGCGGTGGACCGCAACAGCGGGGCCGAGCTGGGCGCGCTGAAAGCCGCGGCCGAGGGCGGCGCCGAGGCACTCGCCCTTGAACTGGAGTTCGAGGACTCCGTGGAGATCGACGGCGATCTGTCCGCCGTGTACTCGTTCCTGTACGAGGCGGGCCGGTGGGAGGAGCGGCTGCCGCACGTGGTCTCCGTGAACCTCCGCGAGGACGTGCCGGGGCTCCAGCACCTGGAGATGGACACCCGGGCCAAGGACGGCAGCACCCACACCACCGCCTCGGTACGGGTCTGCGTCACCGACGAGCGGATCCTCTACAAGCAGTTGGTGCTGCCCGGTCTGCTCAGCCTGCACACGGGCTGCTGGACGCTGCGCCGGACCGAGGACGGCAAGGTGTGGGCCGCCTCACGGCACACCATCCGTATCAAGCCCGAGGCCGTGGTCCCGGTGCTGGGCGAGGGCAAGTCGGTCGCGGACGCACAGGAGTTCGTACGCGGGGCGCTCGGCGCGAACAGCCTGGCGACGCTCCGGCACGCCAAGGCGTACGCGGAGGCCGGGCTCGATGACTGAGCGCTCCCCCAATCACCCGGAGGGTCCCGCCGACGGTCTCCTCGCGGCCAGCGCCGCCCGGCATCCCGACCGGGTCGCGCTCGTCGCCGGGGACCGCTCGCTGTCGTACGCGGAGCTGGACGCGGCGGTGACCGGCTGTGCGGCGGCCCTGCTGCGGTGCACCGAGCGGCCGGGCACCGTGGTGGCGATCACCTCGCTGCTCTCCCCCGACTTCGTCGTCGGCTACTACGGGACGCTGCGCAGCGGCAATGTGGCGGCGCCGCTCAACCCGTACCTCCGTGAGGAGCAACTCGCGCATGTGCTGGGCGAGTCCGGTACGGAGGTGGCCCTCGTCGACGCCGTCGGCGCCGGGCGGATCGCGGCCGTCCGGGAGCGGCTGCCACTGCTGCGCCGGATCGTCGTCCTGGGTCCACCGGCTCCGGATGCGGCACCGGACGTCGTAACCCTTGACGAGCTGCTCACCGACGCCGAGGCGGCCCAGGAGCCCGTCGCCCCGCGCTCGGCCGGTCCGGACGACCTGGCCTGTCTGCACTTCACCAGCGGCACCACCGGCGCCCCGAAAACGGTCATGCTCAGTCACCGCAATGTGCTGGTCAACGCCGTCCAGGTGGCCGACGCGCAGGCGGTGGACGGTTCCTCGGTGGCCCTGAACCACCTGCCGACCTTCCACCCCATGCACATGAACTCGGCGATCGCGGCGGGCGCGACCCAGGTGCTGTGCACGGCCCCGGACCCGGCGGAGTCGGTGCGGCTGGCCAACGTCCACCGGGCCACGCACTACTACAGCCTGCCGATGCGGCTGTCGGCGCTCGCCGCGTCCGAGCAGCTCAGCGGACTGCGCTTCGAGACCGTGAAGGTGATCGCCTCCGGCGGCTCGGCGCTCTCCCCCGCGCACGCCCGCAAGCTGTCGGAGCACTTCGGGCTGCCGGTCGTGCAGGGCTACGGGCTCGCGGAGACCTCCCCGCTGACCCACTTCGACGACCCGTCGGACTGGCGCCCCGGCTCGGTGGGCCGGCCCGTGGCCGGTACCGAGGCCCGCGTGGTCGACGTGGCCGACGGCGCGGTGCTCGGGGCCGGTGAGCTGGGCGAGGTGCAGTTGCGCGGCCCGCAGGTGATGCTCGGCTACCGGGGCGAGTCCGTGCCGTCCTGCGTGGACGCCGACGGCTGGCTGGCCACCAGTGACATCGGCCAGATCGACGCCACCGGGCGGCTGGTGCTGGTCGACCGGCTCAAGGACGTCTTCAAACGCGACAACTGGATCGTCTCGCCCACGGCCGTGGAACGCGTCCTGGAACGCCACCCGGCCGTACGGGACTGTCTGGTCGTCGACTACCCAGATCCGCTGAACGGCGCGGTCGCCACCGCGTTCGTCGTCCTCGCCGAGGGCGCCGCCGACGATGCCGCATCCATCGCGGCCATCGCCGCCGACGTCAACGCGGGCATGCCGTACTACCAGGCCGTCGAGCACATCGAGGTCGTGGAGTCCATCCCGCGCTCGCCCAACGGCAAGGCTCCCCGCAAGGAACTGCGGGCCCGTATGGAGCGCCGACTGCGCGCCCTTCCCCACCACCGTCCCGGCGCTCAGCCGGGTCTTCGTACCGACCTCGGAGGCATGACCATGATCACGCACATCACCAAGTTCACCGTCAAGGGCGACGACTGTGCCGAGTTCGAGCGCCTGTTCAAGGGCCACGCGGAGTTCATGGCGGCCCAGCCCGGCTTCGTCGACTACCGCATGGAGCGCTCGACCTCCAACCCGAAGGTGTACGTCAACGTGGGCCGCTGGAAGGACGCGGAGGCGCACAAGGCGGTCGTCAGCAGCGACGACTTCCGTACGCACGTGATGGCGATGATCCCGCTGGTCGAGGTCGAGGCCGACCTGTACGTGCCGGTGTCCTCCGCCGGCGCGGAGAGCTGATCCCGTGAACGCCCGCGTTCCGTCCGGCACCGCCCCGATGCCGGGCCTGGGGGACCGGGTCGCCCTGGTGACCGGGGCGACCCGGGGCCTGGGCCTGGCCATCGCGCGGAAGCTGTGCGCCTCGGGCTGCCGGGTGGTGCTCAACCACCGGGGGCCCGAGGCGGACGCCGAACCGGTCCTGCGCTCGCTGGAGGGCCTGCCCGGCACCGTCGAGGCGGTCCGGGCGGACGTGGGCCGGCCCGCCGAGATGGCCGCCGCGCTGCGCACGGTGGCCGAGCGGCACGGGCGGCTGGACGTGCTGGTGCACAACGCGGCCTCCTGGCACCCGATGCCCGCCGTCGGGGTGCGCCCGGAGCTGCTGCGCGCCGGCCTGTCCGTCGCGCTGACCCCGCTGCTGTCCGCCGCTCCCCTGTTGCCCGAACTGATGCCGGACGGCGGCCGGGTGGTCGCGGTGTCCAGCTCCGGCGCCCGCTCGGTCGTACCGGGCGGTTATGTCGGCGCCGGTGTCGCCAAGGCGGCGCTGGAGAGCCTGGTGCGCTATCTGGCCGCCGAAATGGCCGGTCGCGGCATCGCGGTCAACGCCGTCTCCACCGCCAAGATCGACAAGGGGGCGGAGACCGCCAACGTCGCCAACCCGGAGCTGCTCAGGATCCTCGCCTCGCGCACGCCCGCCGGTCGCCTCACCGTGCCGGAGGACGTCGCGGACGCGGTGGCGCTGCTGTGCGCCGACGAGGCGGCCTGGATCCACGGCCAGACCCTGGTGGTGGACGGTGGCTTCTCCCTGCTGGCCTGAGAGGCCCGACCGCTCGGGCCGGAGAGGACTGTTCACCATGCTCATGACCGGAGCCGTGCCGGTGACCGGAGAGGAGCGTTCGCCATGCCGGTGAGCACGACGGACGTCGCGGTGGTGGGCGGCGGCCCGGCGGGGCTCGCCCTGTCGCTGCTGCTGCTGCGGTCGGGGATCCGTGTGACGCTGCTGGAGAAGTCCCGTTCCACGCAGCGGGAGTACCGCGGTGAGATCCTCCAGCCGGGCGGTCAGGCCGTGCTGGACGAGCTGGGGGTGCTGGACGCGGCGCGGGAGCGCGGCGCGTTCGCGCACGACGGCTTCCAGCTCGTCGAGGGCGACCGGGTCCTGCTGGACGCCGACTACCGGCGGCTGCCGGCCCCGTACAACTGTCTGCTGAGCCTGCCGCAGGCCCATCTGCTGGACGAACTCCTCGCCGCCTGCGGCACGTTCGACGGCTTCACCCATCTGCCGGGGGCCCGCGTGGGCTCGCTGGTCCGCGAGGGCGGGCAGGTGTGCGGGGTCGTGGCCGGTGAGCACGAGGTGCACGCGCGCGTGGTCGTCGGGGCCGACGGACGCAACTCCAAGGTCCGTCTGCTGGCCGGGATCGACCCGGTCCGTGACGAGGCCTTCGACCAGGACGTGCTGTGGTTCAAACTGCCGGCGCCCGAGGAGGGCCGGAACGTCGTACGGGTGCGCCGGGGCTCCGGGGCACCCGTACTGGTGTACCGCACCTGGCCGGACAGCGTGCAGATCGGCTGGACCCTGCCGCACGGCGGCTACAAGCGGCTCGCCGAACACGGGGTGGCATACGTCAGGGAGCAGATCGCGTGTGCGGTGCCCGAGTACGCGGACGCCGTGCACGAGCGGATCCGCTCGCTCGGTGATCTGTCACTGCTGGACGTCTTCTCCGGGCAGGCCGAGCGCTGGGCCGCCGACGGGCTGGTCCTGCTGGGCGACAGCGCCCACACGCACGGCCCGATCGGCGCCCAGGGCATCAACCTCGCCCTCCAGGACGCCGTGGTCCTCCATCCGGTGCTGGTCGGGGCGGTGCGCGCCAAGGACACCGGCGTGGGCGCGCTGTCCCGGTTCGAGGAGGAGCGGCGGCCCGCCGTCACGGCCGTGCTCAAGCTCCAGGCGATGCAGGGGCGGGCGATGCTCTCCCGCAACCGGGTCGCCGACACCGTCCGCCCGGCACTGGCCCGGGTGGTCTCGCGCACCCCGCTGTACCGCCGGGTCCTCCACAAGCTGGCCCACGGCCCGGGCACCGTACGGATCCGGACGGACCTGTTCACGCACCCGTAGCCCAACATCCGTAACCCGATATCCGTAACCCGACATTCGTAGCCCGAGAGGGACTTTGATGCGCCTGATCGACCTGTCGTCTCCCGTCGACGCCGAGTTCTGGGAACCGGACCCCGTCACCCACGAGGTGCTGTCCGCCGCCGAGGGTGCCCGGCACATGGCGTCGGAGATGAAGGAGCACTTCGGCCTGGACTTCCCCCTGGACACGCTGCCCGGCGGGGAGTTCCTGACCATGGACACCCTGACCCTGACCACCCACACGGGCACCCATGTCGACGCCCCGTCGCACTACGGCACCGCGTCCTACGGCCGGGCCCGGCACATCGACGAGATGCCGCTGGACTGGTTCTGCCGGCCGGGGATCGTGGTGGACGTGCGGGACGCCGGCACCGGCACGATCGGCGCCGACCGGCTGAAGGAGGAGTTCGGCAGGCTGGGCCGTACGCCGGATCCGCTGGACATCGTCCTGCTGCACACCGGGGCGTCGGCGTACGTGGGCACGCCCCGCTACTTCACCGAGTTCGCGGGGCTGGACGGCCCCGCGGTGCACTATCTGCTGGACCTCGGGGTCCGGGTCATCGGCACGGACGCCTTCAGCCTGGACGCGCCGTTCACCTACGTCATCGACCAGTACCGCAGGACGCAGGACCCCGCTGTGCTGTGGCCTGCCCACTTCGCCGGCCGTGACCGCGAGTACTGCCAGATCGAACGCCTCGCCAACCTGGACGCCCTGCCGTCCCCGTACGGCTTCCAGGTCACCTGCTTCCCGGTGAAGGTGGCCCGCGCGGGCGCCGGCTGGACCCGGGCGGTGGCGACGCTCGACGACTGATCCGACGTACGACCGTCTTTGAACAGCGGACACACCAGAGGGGGCCGGCGAGAGCCGGCCCCCTTCAGTGCGCCCGGATGCCCGGATCCGGGTCGGGGTCAGGGCATGGCGTCGTGGTGGACCCGGCGTACCCGGATCTGCCAGTCGCCGTCGACCCGTACCAGCAGGTCCTCGCACCGGGTGGAGCGGTCGATGAGCGGGGCGCCGCCACGGGACACGGCCATGAGGAGGGCGTAGCTGGTGGCGCGGACGGTGCCGTCGGCCTCGGGCTCGACGGTGAGCATGCCCATCCAGTGCCGGTGCTGGACACCCCGGCGTTCCAGCTCGGCCTGAGCTCGGTGGATCACCGCGACGATGGCCTCGCGGCCGTGCGCGGGGTGCGGGTTGGCGTTGTTGGAGATGGTCGCGTCGACGGTGAAGGTGTCGCCCCACTCCTCCACCCGGCCCTCGTCGATGAGCCGCATGTGCCGGGCGTAGAAGTCCTGGACGTCGGCGTAGAGGGCGGCGATCGCGTCACCGCTCGTTTCAGGGGTGATGGTCGTGGTCATGATGTCGGTGTCCTCAGCTCGGGGTGGGGGCCGGGGCGGTGGTGCCGGCCGCGAACCAGGTGTTCAGGGCGCGGCCCAGGCCTGCGTGGTCGCGGCCGTCGGAGGCGGCCCAGGCGACGTAGCCGTCGGGCCGGACCAGCGCCACCGCGAGGTCGCCGGTCTTGGCCAGGTCGTCGGGCCGGGCGGCGACATGGCGCACACGGTCGGCGCAGGACGCGGTGAACGGGGCGAGGGATCCGCCGTCGGTGAGGTCGAGGAGCAGTCCGTGCCCGGACTGGAGCAGCCGGGCCACGGTGGTCGGCCCGTCCTCGGTGTGCACCCGCAGCGGCGGCATGCGCCGTCCCGACAGCGGGTGTCTGGCCTCCTCGGGGCCGTCGTCGTCCAGGGGGTAGCGGATGTCCAGGCCGGTGATCATCTCGGCGATGTACGTGTTGACCTGGTCGAGGTCCATCAGCTCGCTGAACATGTCGCGCAGCGGGGTGATGTCGTCGGAGGGGTGCATCAGGGCGAGCTGGGCGCGTGTGTTCATGCAGACCCGGTGGGCCACCGGGTGGCGTTCGCCGTGATAGGTGTCCAGCAGTCCGTCCGGGGCCCAGCCGCGCACGGTGGCGGCGAGTTTCCAGCCCAGGTTGAGGGCGTCCTGGACACCGGTGTTGAGGCCCTGGCCACCGGCCGGGAAGTGGACGTGCGCCGCGTCCCCGGCGAGCAGCACCCGGCCGCGCCGGTACACCTCGGCCTGGCGGGTGGCGTTGCCGAAGCGGGACAGCCAGCGGGGTTCGGCGACGTCCAGGTCCAGGCCCGACACCCGCTTCGCCGTGTCGCGCAGCTCGTCGAGCGTCATCGGTACGTCCCGCGCCACCGGCTCGGTGTCGAACTCGACGGCGACGACGCGGAAGCACTCCTCGTCGAGCGGGATCAGCCCGAACAGCCCGCCGGGCAGCCTGCGCAGCTCGCGCGAGTCCGGCCGGTCGCCCAGGATCCGTACGTCGCCCAGGACGGCGTTGATGGTGGAGGCGGTCCCGGGAAAGTCGACACCGGCGAGCTTGCGGACCAGGCTGCCGCCGCCGTCGCAGCCGACGAGGTAGGCGGCGGTGAGGGTGTACGTGCCGTCCGGTCCGGCGATCTCGGCGGTGACGGTGTCGTCGTCCTGGGTGAGGCCGGTCAGGGCGTGGCCGCGCCGGATGTCGACGCCGAGTTCGGCCGCCCGTTCCTCCAGGAGTTCCTCGGTGCGTGACTGCGGGACCATCAGGGCGTAGGTGTGGTCGCCGTCCAGCTTGGTGAGGTCGACCTTGCGCAGGCCGGCGAAGTGGCCCTTGGGCCATACCGGCGCCTGCTGCTCCACCTTGTCCAGCAGCCCGCGCTGCTCGAACACCTCGACGGTACGGGCGTGCAGGCCGAGGGCGCGGGACTGGCCGCTGGGCTCGGGGAGGCGTTCCAGGACGACGGTCCGCACCCCGGCCAGCGCCAGCTCGCAGGCGGCCATCAGCCCGACGGGGCCACCGCCGACGACGATCACTTCGGCGGCCGTACCGGCCGAATGGCTGCCGCTCACGGCTTGACCCCCACGAGGACGTAGTCGCTGCCGATGGTGCGAATGCGCCGCCCGCTCTCCACCCGGAACCCGGCCTTCTCCATCCAGGTACGGCAGTCCTGTACGAGATACTCCGAACCGCCGGTCACCAGGGCCACGTTGAGGCTGCCGAGGATGGACGCGAGGTCGGGTTCGGCGTCGTCGAGCATCTGGTCGTAGACGACGACCGCGCCGCCGGGCGCGAGTGCCTGGTAGGCCCGCTCCAGCAGGAACTGGCGCTGCTCGGGCTCCCAGTCGTGCAGCACATGGCCGAAGACCAGCACGTCGGCGGCGGGCAGCGGGACGGTGAAGAAGTCGCCGGAGTGGAACGAGATCCGGTCCGCGAGGCCGAGTTCGGCCATGTGCTCGTCGAAGAACGGCTCCACGGCGGGCAGTTCGAAGACGCCGCCGGTCAACTGCGGGTGCGCGGTGGCGAGGGCGGCGGCGATGTGCCCGCGGGCCCCGCCGACGTCCACGAAGGAGCGGTAGCGGCTCCAGGGCACGGCCGCGGCCAGCTCCGGGCCGACGAGGGCGTGCGCGGAGTCCATGTGGGCGAGGAAGCGGCGGGCCGCCTCCGGGTTCTGGTACAGCCGCTCGAACGCGCCCGGCCCGGCGGCCTGTTCGGCCTTGGGCTGACCGTCGCGCAGCGCCTCGGTGAGCCGGCCCCACATCGCGTAGTGCCGGGCGGAGGCGGCCCGCGCGGAGTTGCCCAGGTAGTACGGGTTGTCGGGCACCAGGCAGGCCGCGGCGCGGGGCGCGTTGACGTACCCGTCACCGGTACGCCGTACGAGGTCGAGCGCGGCCAAGGCTCGCAGGAAGTCCCCCAGCAGCCGGGGATTCAGCCCCAGCCGCTCGGCGATCACGGTCTCGTCCGCCGCCCCCTCGGCCAGCAGCTCGAACAGCCCGGTCTCGACGGCACTGTGCAGAATCTTCGACTGGGCGTACGCGGTGTTGAGCCGCCCCAGCTCGATCACGTCGGCGTAGGGAACGCTGTCGGTCGTCGTCGTCATCGTGTCTCGTCTCCTTGAGGACTTGGCGTGATCGGGTGTTGGAGAGGGGGTGGTGGTCCGGTTCAACGGCCCAGGCTGGAGCCGCCGTTGACGGAGATGATCTGGCCGGTGAGGTAGGCCGTGTCGGGGCCTGCCAGGAAGGCCACGGCACGGGCGATGTCGTCGGGGGTGCCGGCCCGGCCGTGGGGGACGCGGGCCACCATCCGGTCCCACATCTCGGGCGGGATGGACTCGGAGGCCTCGGTGCGCACCAGGCCCGCCGACAGCACGTTCACCGAGATGCCGTCGGCGGCGGCCTCCCGCGCCACGAACATGGCGTACGCGTTGAGCGCGGCCTTGGCCGTGCTGTGGGCGGCCATTCCCGGCGCGGCCGGGCCCCGGTAGGCGTCGCTGGACAGGTAGACGATCCGCCCGCCGTGGCGGGCCAGTTCGGGCAGGGCGGCCCGGGTGGGGTGGAAGGCCGCCGCCAGCTCGTCGTGGACCTTGCCGGCGAACGCCTCCCAGTCGACGGTGGACACCGTCCCCTGGCCGAGGCCGACGTTGGCGTTGCACACCAGGACGTCCAGCCCGCCGAACTCCGTGACGGCACGGGTGATCAGCCCACGGGCGTCCTCGGCGCGGGTGATGTCGGCGGCGTGGGCGACGGCGGTACCACCGGCCGCCTCGATCTCCTTCACCACGGCCGCAGCGGCCAGTGGGCTGTCGCGGTGGTTCACCACCACCCGGTGGCCCCGGGCGGCCAGTTCACGGGCGATGGCGGCGCCGATGCCACGGCTTGCTCCGGTGACGACGGCGGTCGGTTCGGTTGCGGTCATGTCGAACAGTTCCCTGTGTCCTTCGGTGGGGGGATGTCGTGCCCCGGCGCGCTGGCCCCGGGGCGAGTGGTGAGGGTCAGAGGCTCAGCGGCGGTGCGCGGCGAGCAGTTGGAAGCCCTGGGGCAGCTCCACGGGCGCGTCCGGGGTGAGGCCGGCGTCTGCCAGCAGGGTGCGCAGCTCGGCCGTGGTGCGGCTGCGTCCGCCGCTGGTGACGAGCATCATCAGCAGGTCGACGGCCGCCGCGACCGGTGTGGGCGCGCCCTGCGACTGGGGACGTTCGACGACCAGCAGCGTGGCGCCGACGGGCATGGCACGGGCGCAGTTGGCGAGCAGCCGGGCGGCCTTGTCGTCGTCCCAGTTGACGAGGACCCGGGAGAGGACGTAGACGTCCGCGCCCCCGGGAACCTGCTCGAACATGTCCCCTACGACCACCTCGCAGCGGTCGCCGACACCCTTGGCCTCGAGATACGCGGGGGCGGCGGCGGCCGGGGCCGCCAGTTCGTGGAGGACGCCGCCGAGTCGCGGGTGGGCGAGCAGGAGTTCGGCGAGGAGTTCGCCGTTGCCCCCGCCGATGTCGACGACCCGCCGGGCGTCGGCGAGGCGGTCGAGGCGAGAGATCGGGTCGAAGAGCAGTCGGCCGGTGTTCATGGCCGCGTCGAAGCGCTGCCCGGCCTCGGGGTTGGTCGCGGTGTAGGCGTACAGGTTCTGGCCGTACACCTTGTCGAAGGCGGGTTCACCGGTGTGCACGGTGTGCAGCAGCTCGCCCCAGGCCGCGTAGAACTCCTGTCCGGCCAGCAGGACGTAGTCGCTCACGGAGCCGGGCGTACCGGCGCGCAGGACATCGCCGTAAGGGGTGAGCCGGTAGCCCTCGGCGTCGCCCGCGCAGATCTCCAGGGCGACGAGGTAGTCCATCAGCCGGCGCAGCGCGGCGGGGTCGGCGCCGGTGTCCACGGCCAGCCGGGCACTGTCGACGGACCCCGAGGCGGCGAGCCGTTCGGGGATACCGAGGACGACGGCGGCGTGGACGGCGCGGGCGGCCCAGGAGCCGACGACCAGCTCCATCATCCGCTGGGCCGGCGGTGGGACGGATCCCGCGCTGGGCGCGGGCGCGGGTGCGTCGGGTCGGGAGGAGTGCTGCACGGTCGGTCTGTCCTGTTCTGTCACGTGGTGATGGGGGGTCGGTGAGTGGTCGTTCCGGGGGTGGTGGAGTGTCCGGAGAGTCAGGAGAGTCCGGGGAGTCCGGGGAGGGGCCGGCCCTCGGCGCGGATGAGCTCGGCGGCGCGCTCGAGCTGACGCCGGTCCTCCTCCGGGCCCTTCGCCGTCGCGGGCAGCAGAGCCACGGCGGCGGACTCGCCGGTGCGGACCCGGCGGTGGCGGCGGGCCAGCCCGGAGAGCAGTTGGCCGGGGCCGGTCTCGACCAGGAGCAGCGGGCCGGTGGCGAGCAGGTCGTCGAGGGCGGGCCAGAAGAGCACCGGGTCGGCCGGGTGGGCGGCCCAGAACGCGGGGTCGGTGGCGGTCGCGTCGGTGAGCCGTGCGGCGGTGTACGCCGACCAGAGGGCGGTCCGGGGTGCCTGGAGGCGCACCCCGGCGTAGGCCTCCGTACCGCAGGCGGAGCGCACGGCCGGGCTGTGGAAGGCGGTGGTCGCCCGGACCTCACGGCAGGTGAGCCCGGCCGCGCGCAACTTGTCGGTCACGTCGGCGAGTTGTGGGGCGGGACCGGCCAGCATGGTCTGGCGGGGCGCGTTGACGGCGCCGACGACGACCTCGCCGTACAGATACGGCTCCAGTTCGGCGACGGAGGCGGCGACGGCGAGCATCCCGCCGGGCGGCAGCGCGGCGAGCCGCCGGGCGCGGTCCCACATCAGGCCCATGGCGTCCGCGGGCGTGAACACCCCGGCGAACGCACCGGCGGCCAGTTCGCCGGCGCTGTGGCCGAGCAGGGCCACGGGGGAGGCGCCCCAGCGGCGGACCATCTCGGCGAGCGCGTAGTCGATCGCGAACAGCAGCGGCTGCGAGCGGGTCACATGGTCGGGGTCGACGCCGGGTCGCGGGGCGAGCCAGTCGTCGCGCAGTCTGCGCCCGTCCGCGCCGAGCGCGGCGAAGAGGGCGTCGACGGACTCGGTGAAGCCCGGTTCCCAGTCGTGCAGCCCGGCCGCCATCCGGATGTACTGCGAGCCCTGGCCGGGCAGCAGAAACGCCACCGGCCGACCGGCTCCGGTCTCGCGTGTCACGTGTGTCCCTCCGTGTGGGGCCGCTGATGCCACAGATGCCGCTGATCGGTCCGCAGACCACCGCCGACCGGGCCTGTCCGTCGTCCGTTCCAGGCTCGTCACGCGCCCTCGAATCACCCTCGAACCGGAGTGGAGTACGGCGGGGAGCGCGCATGACGGGGGCGTACGCCGAAGGGAGCCGGTCCGGCGTTCGAGCGGGCTTCCAGGCACGGTCGAGGCACGGTCGACCCCCGTTCGAGGGCGGCCGGTGACAGTGACGGCATGACGTTCGACGATCTGTACATCGCCGGGTGCGCCGCCTCCCTCCCTCCCGAGGTGACGGCCGGGGAGGCGGTGGCCCGGGGCGAGTGCTCCGCCGCCGAGGCCACGCGCACCGGCATCACCTCCGTGACCGTCGCGGCCCCCGAGGACTCCGGCCCGGCCCTGGCGGCCAGGGCCGCGACGCGCGCGCTGGAACGGGCCGGGCACCACCCGTCGGACATCGGCCTGGTGCTGCACGCGACGCTGTACGACCAGGGGCACGACCTGTGGTCCTCGGCGGCGTACGTGCAGTCGCTGGCACTGCCCGGGGAGCACGAGCCGTGCCCGGCCCTGGAGGTGCGCCAGGTCTCCAACGGGGGCATGGCGGCGGTGGAGTTGGGCGCGGCCTTTCTACGGGCGGGCACCGCGCGGCCCGCCGTACTGCTGACCGCGGGCGACGTGTTCGGGCCGCCCGGTTTCGACCGGTGGCACAGTGATCCCGGCACCGTGTACGCGGACGGCGGGGCGGCGCTGGTAATCAGCCGCACTGGCGGTTTCGCCAGACTGCGCAGCCTGGTGACGGTGTCCGAGCCCCGGCTGGAGGGGATGCATCGCGGCGATCATCCCTTCGCGCTGCCCGAGGAGGGGCCGCGCCGGGTGGACCTGGACGAGTGCAAGCGCCAGTTCCTGGACCGGGTGGGCCGGCAGTCGGCGATCGCTTGGGTGTCGGGCGGCCAGCGCCGTGCGCTGACCCGGGCACTGGAGGAGGCGGGCGCCGAACTGACGGACATCGACCGCTTCGTACTCCCGCACCTGGGCCGACGCCGCCTGGAGGCCACGTACTTCCGCCCGTTCGGCATCGACCCCGAGCGGACGACCTGGCCATGGAGCCGGGGAATCGGCCACCTCGGCGCCGGCGACCAGTTCGCGGGCCTCACCCACCTCCTGGAAACCAAGCAACTCGCCCCGGGCGACCGGGTTCTCCTGGTAGGCGTCGGCGCGGGCTTCACCTGGTCCGCGGCGGTGGTGGACATCGACGAGGTGCCGTATTGGCCCGAGCCGTCGGCGTTAGGGTGAGGCCGGGGGCCGCACGGGGTGCCGAGGGCTGAAGGCTGAAGGCTGAAGGCTGAAGGCTGAAGGCTGAAGGCTGAAGGCTGAAGGC
>NZ_LIQQ01000255.1 GCF_001418565.1 Streptomyces graminilatus
TACCCGCCCTTTACCGGCCCTTGACCCCTCCCCCCGTGCCCGGGCCCTCCCCGGAGGCCGCTAGGCTGCCCCCAACACACTTGATCCACGCCGACTTTCGCTTCGCGCACGGCGCCCCGGTGTGTCCGTCGGCCCCTCCACGATCAGCGCTTGGACCACGTAACTTCATGTCTTGGTTTGAATCCCTCATCCTCGGACTCGTCCAGGGGCTGACCGAGTTCCTCCCCGTCTCCTCCAGCGCGCATCTGCGCCTGACGGCCGCGTTCTCCGGCTGGGAGGACCCGGGTGCCGCCTTTACCGCGATCACCCAGTTGGGGACGGAAGCGGCGGTGCTGATCTACTTCCGCAAGGATGTCGGGCGGATCCTTTCGGCATGGTTCCGCTCGCTCACCAACAAGGCGATGCGCAGCGACCACGACGCGGTCATGGGCTGGCTGGTGATCGTCGGCTCGATTCCGATCGGCGTTCTCGGGGTCACGCTCAAGGACCAGATCGAGGGGCCGTTCCGGGATCTGCGGATCACCGCGACGATGCTCATCGTGATGGGCGTCGTCATCGGCGTCGCCGACCGTCTCGCGGCACGCGACGAGACCGGCGGGAAGCACCGGGCGGCCAAGGAGCGCAAGGGCCTCAAGGAACTGGGCGTACGGGACGGCCTGATCTACGGCATGTGCCAGGCGATGGCCCTGGTCCCGGGCGTCTCACGCTCGGGCGCGACCATCAGCGGCGGCCTGTTCATGGGCTACACCCGCGAGGCGGCGGCCCGTTATTCCTTCCTGCTGGCCATGCCGGCCGTGCTCGCCTCGGGCGTCTTCGAGCTCAAGGACGCGACGGAGGGCGGCCATGTCTCCTGGGGCCCGACGATCTTCGCGACGGTGATCGCGTTCGCGGTCGGATATGCCGTAATTGCGTGGTTCATGAAGTTCATCTCCACCAAGTCGTTCATGCCGTTCGTCTACTACCGCATCGCGCTCGGCATCGTGATCATCGCCCTGGTGACGACCGGCGCGCTGAGCCCGCACGCAGCGGAGTCCTCCGGCTGACGAACGCCCGGCGCGCACACGGCGGAAGATGCCTGGAAGGACGCTGGTCTTCCACTGGAGGATCAGTGGAAGACCGGTGGAAGATCATCCGACCGTGACCAACCGCATACCGTGCGCGTAGCCAACCGGTAGCGCAGCGTCAGTCCTTGCGCCTACGCTGTCCGCATGTCCCCCAATTCCCTGACCCCTGGTTCCGTGCGGTCTGCCGCCGCGTTGAACGAGCAGATCCGCGCTCTCTGGCTCCGCGCGGGCGGATCCCTCTCGTCCCAAGAGCGGGAGGAGTACGAGCTGTTGGTGGTCAAGTGGGCCGCGGCGATACGCGGAGAGATCATCGAGGCGGCCTGACGGCGAGGCGGGCACCGGCAGGGCGGAGCACCTGCCCCGCTCCCCCGCACCACTGACCGGTACAGGGCCTCCCCGCTCCTTTCGCGCCCCTTCCGGACACGCAGCGTCACCGCCCGCCGGCCACCCGCAGCACCGCGCCCGTCGTGTACGAGGCCTCGGCCGACATCAACCAGGCGATGGCGGCGGCGACTTCCTCCGCGAGGCCCGCCCTGCGGAGCGGAACCGTGGCGGACATGCGTTCCGCCCGGTCCGGGTCCCCCATCGCCGCGTGCATCTCGGTGTCGATGACGCCCGGCGCCACCGCGTTGACCCGGATGCCGTCCGGACCGAGTTCCTTCGCCAGGCCAACGGTCAGCGCGTCGACGGCCGCCTTGGTCGCCGCGTAGTGGACGTACTCCCCAGGACTGCCGAGAGTGGCCGCCCCCGAGGACACGTTCACGATCACGCCGGTACCCCGTGCCGTCATGGAACGCGCGGCCCGGCGCGAACACAGCAGCGTACCCAGCAGATTGACGTCCACCACGCGCCGCAGAACGTCGGTGTCCGCGTCGGCCAGCCTGCCCAACGGACCTGTCACAGCAGCGTTGTTCACCAGCCCCGTGACCGGCCCGAGCCGCTCCTCCACCGTGGCGAACAGCCGGTCCACATCCGCCTCGACCGAGGTGTCGACCTGGACGGTCAGGCACCGCGCCCCGGTCTCCCGCACCCCCGCCGCGACCGCCTCGGCGGCCTGGGCGTCCCGCACATATCCCACCGCGACGTCATGACCGTCCGCCGCGAGCCGCAGACAGACGGCGGCACCGATCCCCCGGCTCCCGCCCGTAACCACTGTGACCGGCGCCCCGCTCATGCCGTACCTCCGTGTCTCGTCGTTCCGTGCCAGGTCTACGGTCGCAGGTGCGCGAGCGCGTCCTCGTCGAGAGGGTAGGGCCGCTCGACCGGCAACAGCCGGGCCGCACGGTCGAGTTCACCGGCCCGGACGAGCCCGTGCGCCTCGGCGGCGAGTGGCGTCACGTCCTCGATCCCGACGATCCACTCGTCGGCGTACCGCTCCGCCGCCTCCCCCGAGAGCCCCAACTGAAGGGACCGGTGCGGAAGGGCGTTGAGGTGCAGGTCCCGCTCCGGATCCCACTGCACCCGCGCCGGCGCCCGCCTCAACTGCCGCTTCCAGGCACCCTGGTCCTCGTACAGCCCGGGCACGTAGTGCGACAGACACGCGTTCCGCAACGCCCACAGGAAGCCCTCGCGGCTGATCTCGACGGCCAGCACGGTCTCCTGGCCCTCCTTCGTGCCCCAGCCGCAGCGGTACATCATCCAGCTGAAGGACGGTTTGATCCACGTCATACGGCTCCGGCTCCACGCCGCCGGGAACCGGCCGTCGCGCGCCGCCGCGAGCCCGATCTCCGGGCGGTAGGCCTGATAGACGGTCAGTGTGGACGCCGTATGACGGGCGCGGACGCGGAACTTGGGTTCCGGCTCTCGGGAAACTTCGGGAAAAGCGACTTTCTGATCATTCACGTGACCAGCTTCGGAGCCGGACACGCCCATCCGCCACCCAATATCCGCGCGTCCCTTGGCTGCGCCCGCCCCGTACCCAACACTGAGCCGATGACTCAGCGTGTGGAGCTCGCGACCGTGATCGACCGGCTCTCCCTCGACGGACTCGTCACCGCGTACGCGGTG
>NZ_LIQQ01000256.1 GCF_001418565.1 Streptomyces graminilatus
GGCGGCGAGTACGTGCCGCCGGCCCGGGGGCAGTACTTCGAGAACGCCAGTCCGGTGAACGGTCAGCCCTTCACGGAGATCGCGCGGGGCACCGCCGAGGATGTCGAGCTCGCTCTCGACGCGGCGCACGCGGCGGCACCGGCGTGGGGCCGTACCTCGGTGACCCAGCGGTCCGACATCCTGCTGAAGATCGCCGACCGGATGGAGGCGAATCTCGAGGCACTCGCGGTCGCCGAGAGCTGGGAGAACGGCAAGCCGGTACGCGAGACACTCGCCGCGGACATCCCGCTCGCCATCGACCACTTCCGCTACTTCGCGGGCGCGATCCGCGCGCAGGAGGGGTCGCTCGGCGAGCTCGACGACGACACCGTGGCGTACCACTTCCATGAGCCGCTCGGGGTGGTCGCGCAGATCATCCCCTGGAACTTCCCCATCCTGATGGCGGTCTGGAAGCTGGCGCCAGCGCTCGCGGCGGGCAACGCGGTCGTGATCAAGCCCGCCGAGCAGACACCGGCGTCCCTCCACTACTGGATGAGCCTGATCTCGGACCTGCTGCCGGCGGGCGTCGTGAACATCGTCAACGGCTTCGGGGCGGAGGCGGGCAAGCCGCTCGCGTCCAGTGCGCGGGTGGCGAAGGTGGCGTTCACGGGTGAGACCACGACAGGGCGGCTGATCATGCAGTACGCCGCGGAGAACATCAAACCGGTCACGCTGGAACTGGGCGGCAAGTCGCCGAACATCTTCTTCGACGACGTGTGGGCGTCGGACGACGACTTCCGCGACAAGGCGCTCGAAGGCTTCACCATGTTCGCGCTCAACCAGGGCGAGGTGTGCACCTGCCCGTCCCGTGCGCTGGTCCAGCGCGGCAACTACGCCGATTTCCTCCAGGCCGCGGTCGCCCGCACCGAACTCATCAAGCCGGGGCACCCGCTCGACACGGACACGATGATCGGCGCGCAGGCCTCCAACGACCAGCTGGAGAAGATCCTCTCGTACATGGACATCGGCCGGCAGGAGGGGGCCAGGATCCTCACGGGTGGCGAACGCATCGAGTACGACGGTGAGTTGAAGGGCGGGTACTACGTCCAGCCGACCATCTTCGAGGGCGACAACCGGATGCGTATCTTCCAGGAGGAGATCTTCGGGCCGGTGGTGTCCGTGACGTCGTTCACCGACTTCGACGACGCGATCAGGACCGCCAACGACACGCTGTACGGCCTCGGGGCGGGCGTATGGACCCGGGACATGAACACCGCGTACCGGGCGGGCCGCGCGATCCAGGCGGGCCGGGTGTGGACGAACTGCTACCACGCCTATCCGGCGCACGCGGCGTTCGGCGGTTACAAGCAGTCCGGGATCGGCCGTGAGACGCACAAGATGATGCTGGATCACTATCAGCAGACGAAGAATCTACTGGTGTCGTACTCGCCGAAGAAGCTGGGCTTCTTCTAGAGGCACGAAATAAGGCGCCTGACCTGGGCTTTTGCCCGCCAGGCGCCTTCCCCTCGGCCAGCCCAGAGCAAGGACCGACTTACGTCATAACTCCCACTTCCTCCCACCGCCGTCCCGTTCCTGACCAGTACTTCCGGACCAGTCACGGACCAAACCCCGACTCACCCGTCAGACTCCGCGCCCTGGCTGACGCGGTCCCACTCCTGCATGGACTGCTCGATGAGCTGGTTGGCCCGCTCTCGGACGCCGTCCAGGAACTTGGCGTAGTGGCGGAAGAGGACCTCAATGCTCTGGCCCGCGCGACGAGCGCACTCCGCGGAGTCCACACCGGAGTACAGCCAGAACGAGATCCCGGCGTGCCGGAGATCGTAGGGCCGCTTGGCCAGCTTGGAGGCGAGTTCTGTACGGGTCAGCACGTACTTCCGTCCCCGCGCCCACGTTGTGCCATATGCAGCTGCGTCCACGTAGTTGCCGGCCCGGTTCCGGAACAGTCGGCCGTCCGGCGCCACGCCGAAGCGTTCGATGTGCGCATGGAGCATGCGTACGAACTGCGGCGGAATGGGCACAGGCCGGGTCGCGGTTGCCGCGCGGCGCTTGAGGGAGTGCACCTCATGCACCGAGCCACTGTCCGTCCACTCCTTGCCCGAGGTTACGACGCCACCCGACAGGTTGAGCATCCCCCATCCGGAGTCGGGCAGATGGCACTGTTCGAACCGGAGATGAATGACCTCCGCAGGCCGCATCGCCGCGTAGTACATGCAGCCGAAGAACGCCTCCAGGTGAGGGCCGCGCCCGCGCTGCCGGGCAACCGCCGCGAGCAGCCGGGCGACCTGGGCTGGATTAGGAACGGCAGCCGGGTCTACCTCCTCGTTGACCGCTGGAGCGTTCCACCTGAGCCCGTTGAGGGGGTTCTCCGTGAAGTAACCTCTCTCCACAGCGACATTGAGGACTTCGTTGAACGCAGCCCGCTTGCGCCGAGCCGTCTTGGCCGCAGCCTCCGGACAGGTGGGGCGATGGCTGACAAGGAACGCGAGGCCGAAGCGATCCGTGGGGTCGTAGACCGTCTGACGGACGCTTTCAGCGCGACACACAGCCCGGCCGACGTCGAGGCCGCAGTCACCGAGGCTTACGCGTCCTTCGCGAGCCGGCCGGTCCGCGAATTCGTGCCTGTATTGGTCGAACGCAAGGCCCGATCGCTGTTGAGCGAATCATCCGGCTAGCCATCTGCGCACTCTGACCGTGTGCGTTTGAACCCCCGAGCCGAACGACGACGCCTCGGATTCCACGGCCCGCGTGGCCATCTACCGCCGAGCAAAGTGGCCAGCTGAGACTGAGCACGGTCTGGTGACCTGCGGTTGCGTCCAGCCCCTGGCCATGTACCTCTGAAGGTCACAACGGGACACGCGCGCCCTCGCTGGTTGCAACGACCATGGCGGGGTTCCCGCCTCCGTCAAGGATGCGTACGCGGCGGCCAACGCGTAACACAGCACAGCAGTAGGCGAGCGGCCCACCACTTCGCGCACTGGCGGCACGGGTGCACCCGCGCGACCACCTGGCGAGGTTCGCGACAGGTTTCCCTGTACTTAGCCGTTGAACGGCCAAGGACGCGGACACGTCTGCTCACGCGTGCCACCATCGTGTTCCGCCGCAGCCAATGACACGGAGAAGGCAATCACGCCGCGGTCAGCCGCTGTTCGGTCGCAGTGCGGGCCGATCGTGGCCCTTGCAAAGCTCAACCAAGCGGAGGAAGTTGACATGGCATACACGAAGAGACCCGCCGCGGAGCGGGCGGAGGTAGCCGTGCAGCAATGCACCGTGGGGCGTTTCGCCCGCCGTGCATGGACTATGACGCTCGCTCTGGCAGCGTCCATGGGGCTCGCGTTCCTGAACTCCGGTTCCGCGTACGCTTCCAATCCCGGCGACATCATCAAAGACAACGTTCTACGCAACTGGGAAACCGGGCGCTGCCTGTACAGCCAAGACCCACCCAACGTCAGCACAGTCCCGTGCAACCAGAATAATACGAATCAGAGGTGGCAACTCGTCTACCAGTACCACGGCGCCTATGATGTGGTTAAAATCCGGAATGCGGGGACCCATCAGTGCCTGGCCCACCTCGGCGCGGATGTTATTCAAACCCGAAGCTGCGACGAGGGCTATGCGATGAATTTCGCCGGCATTGGGTCGAGCTGGGACCAGGTCCAGCTCCAGTCAACTTCCAGCGGGGCGTGCTTGGACAGCAATTACAGTGGAAACGTCTACGCGATCGGCTGCAACGGCGGCGGCTACCAGCTGTGGAAGTCAGGTATCTGACATAGCCCTCTCAGGAGGGAGGGCGGTTCCACACGCCCCTCCCAAGATCTTCGGCGGGTGCGCCCTCTCAGCTCGCGGTGGGCGAATCATTGAGCTTCTTCGAACTGGCCATCGATCAGGTGACGGTCCGCGAAGCGCAACGGGCGAAGCGCCACCGAACCCCCGACAGCGGGATAGCTGACACAGTTGGCCAACGAGAAAAATCCCCCTGCCTGATGGCAGGGGGATTTTTCGTTTCCTCTCTCACCCTAAGTGAATCCCTCCATCCAAAGGCTTGGGGCAGTTACTCTGTCCCCACTCCAGAAGCCTCAGCCCAAACGGAGAGTCCTCACACAGGGCCTTCAGACAGGGCCCCGGCAAGGTTGCGAGATGCCCCAGTTTGTCAGCGGCGAGGCGCGAAGCCGCGCAGTGTCGTTGAGCTGGAGCAGTCTGCTGTCGCGACTTCACGAGCGCCGTCGCAAAACGAACAAATTGCGACTATGTCGGAGCCCTGGAGCGAGACTAGCTCTTATAGATGAGGACTCGGAACTTCCAGGCGAATCGACCTGTGGGGTCGTTCCAGGAATTTGAGTTGTCGCCGATATTTGGATCGTTTACCCCGAACAGCAGTCGAACGGGGCGACTGTCGGTCCAGGCCATGCAGCCGCCGAAGGCCGTGGCCTGAGCGATTGGGCCGACCCATCCCCCTGGGTTGTTGTTGAATCTCAAGATTCCGGAGATTTGGAACAAGCCCGGATACGGCCACCCTCCCGGTGCCACAAGGAGATTTCCGTTCGGAGGGGCATAGCCAGTAAAGTCGTATTGGATTTGACTCTGAAAGTCCGGGATGATCCGGATCACGTTTCCTTGCGAGAGGATGTTGCCCGGATTCGGCCCTGCGGGAAAGCTTCCAGACTCCTTCCCCCACACATTGACGACCTCGTCGCTTTCACCGATGCCCTTATTGACAGGTACCGCGCGGCTGCACCGGTCCATGGCGTTCGTCGCCGGCAGCGCAGCCTTATAGATCTGAACCCGGAATCGCCACATGCCACCGTTGTCATCACGCTTGGGGTCATTGACTCCGAAGAGCAGTCGAACAGGCTGGGACTCATTCCATCGCGTGCACTGCTGAAACGCGGTGGCTTGCGCGGGATTGCGCACCCAACCTCCTGGATTGTTGTTGAATCGCAGGACAGCGGAGTGCTGGAACATCCCGGGGTAGGGCCATCCATTGTCGGCTACGGATCCGGTGCCGTTGGGCCCGTAGTTCTCTCCTACGCCTGAGACGCTCACCCGGTCGCTGAAGACCGGAATGATGACGAAAGCGTCGCCGGGATCCAGGATATTGGCCGGATTATCGCCCGCGGGTTCGCTGCCCCCGCCGTTTCCGTAGACGACTACTTCCGGGGTGTCTCGGTTTGGAACTTGGTGCTCTGTGCAGCGGGTCATGGCCGGGGCTGGTGGAGCGGCAACTGCGGGGGGTGCTTGGATGCAGAGCGTGGTGAGAGCCGCGATGAGGATGAGGATGAGGGCGATCAGCCAGGCTCGTGGGATCGATGAGCCGAGAAGAGCAGGTTTCTGCGTCACTAGTGAGCCCCCGAGTTCTGTTGTGTAGACGCAATGCCGACGCGCCGACCAGCCTTAAAGTCAGCCGACGGCGCCGCGCGGGGGACGAGAGGTCGAGCGCATGGTGTTCCCGCAGGGACGCCCACGTCCGGGGCCATTTTCGATGGAATCGTTTCCGGATTCAAGACCGGTTTCGCCCAGAAATCATCTGGGGCGATGTATCGAGAGCGCGAAGGGGGCGCGAACTAGGGAGTGGAGCCCCGTTTATCCATCAAGCTCCCGCGCATACGCGTGCGTGACTGAGACCCGGAAGCCGGTTGCGCAGGTCGCGAAGCGCTTGGGGATCACGGAGACGACCCCGATGAGCTGGCAGGGAGCTACCGTAGGAGGCCAGAGCTCGACATAGTCGCAAGCTGTTCGTTTTGCGACGGCGCTCGTGAAGTCGCGACAGCAGACTGCTCCAGCTCAACGACACTGCGCGGCTTCGCGCCTCGCCGCTGACAAACTGGGGCATCTCGCAACCTTGCCGGGGCCCTGGGCCTTCAGAGTCTTGGTGTCCTCATGCGTGGCCGCTACGACACCGAGCAGCGCGGCGGACGTGGCAACAAGTGCCTCCCGCAGGACGGTTGGCCAGACCAGGACGAGCGCCGGCACCATGCCGCGAGGATGGAATAGATCCGAACGCCGTGGTTGGAAAGGAAGTCCTTCATAGGTTCCCCATTAGTACTGCAGTAATAGTAGGGCTTGGTCAGGTCGGTATGGGTTCTGGCGTGTTGCGGTGACAGGTGGGCAGGCGCCGGTCCAGACCGCGAGGAGTAACTGCAGCTCGCGGGCGACTCGGTAAAGGCTCAGGCCGGCGCCGTCCCTTTTGGGGACCGGGTGCTGCGCTGGAGGGTGCAGAAGGCGTGTGCGGCGGAGACGAGGGTGACGTGGTGGTGCCAGCCCCTCCAGGTGCGGCCTTCGAAGTGGGCCAGGCCCAGGGCCTGCTTCATCTCGCGGTAGTCGTGCTCGATGCGCCAGCGCAGTTTCGCGGTGCGCACCAGGGTGGCCATCGGGGTGTCGGCGGGCAGGTTGGACAGCCAGAACTGGACGGGTTCGGGTGCGGTGGCCGGCCATTCGGCCAGCAGCCACTGTTCGGGCAGTTCCGGGCCGTCGGCGGCCTTGCGGATCTCGCGGCCGGCGGGCCTGATCCGCAGGGCCACGAACCGTGAGTACATGCGCTTCACACCGCTGCGGCCGCTGCCGGGGCGGGAGCCTTC
This sequence comes from Streptomyces graminilatus, assembly GCF_001418565.1. Taxonomy (GTDB): domain Bacteria; phylum Actinomycetota; class Actinomycetes; order Streptomycetales; family Streptomycetaceae; genus Streptomyces; species Streptomyces graminilatus. The sequence goes on from NZ_LIQQ01000256.1 coordinate 6,573, forward strand.
CCGCCATTGCACGGGCCGTGCGGCTTGTCTTCCGGCCGCGATGACCAGCTTCTTCACCGTCTGGGCCGCCTCGGGGTAGGCGGGTCGGGGCCTTGGGCCGCGGCCGCTGTAGGGCGGGGTGTGAGGCCGTGCCTGGTGTGGGTGGGCGGTGGTCGTGGTGGAGATGTCCACCACGTAGTCGAGCCCGCGTTCTTCCAGGCCCAGCCGGAAGGCTGCCGTATCGCCGTAACCGCCGTCGGCGACAGCGACGGGGACGTCGACACCCCACGACCGGGTCTCGTCGATCATGTCCAGGGCCAACTGCCACTTCTCGACGTGGCCGACCCCGGCGGGAATGCCGCACTTCGCGCGGCGGGCCGTCTTCGCCGGGTCGGCCTTCGGCGAGGCGGGGTCCCAGCTCTCGGGCAGGAACAGGCGCCAGTCGACGGCCGCCGACGCGCTGTCGCAGGCCAGGTGCAGCGACACCCCGGCCTGGCAGTTAGTGACCTTGCCCGCGGTGCCGGTGTACTGCCGGGCCACGCACGCCGAGGCGTCGCCGTCCTTCAGGAAGCCCGTGTCATCGATGATCAGCGCGGTCGGCTTGATCACCTGCTGCATCCTCCAGGCGAGGCGGGCGCGCACATGCGCCGCCTCCCACGGGCTGGAGGTGATGAAGTTCGCCAGGGCCTGCCGGTTGCCGTCCTCACCCAGCCGCGCGGCCATCGGCTCCACCGACTTGCGCCGCCCATCCAGCAACAGGCCCCGCAGATACACAGCTCCCCACCGGCGCTGATCCACCCGCGCGAACGACTCGAACATCTCCGCCGCGAAGTCCTCCAGATCACACCGGACCGCAGCCAACTCCCCACCCATCACAACAGGTCAACGACACAACCGATCAGACGGACACGCCACCGGCGGGTACACCTGACCAAGCCCTACTAGGTCGTGTCCGCAAAGTGGTTGGCGCGTTGGTCTGTTCGTGGTGCGTCGCCATGAGCTGACTGATCAGGCATGGGCAAGTGATCGAGCCACTGCTGGCTCCGCCTCGCATGGGACGGCCGGTGCGGGACCGTCGTCAGATCCTCAACGGCATCCTGTGGAAGCTGTCCACCGGGGCGGCCTGGCGAGATCTGCCGGAACGCTACGGGCCGCGGAAGACGGTCTACGAACGCTTCCGCCGCTGGTCGGCCGACGGCACCTGGGACCGCCTACTGGCCCACGTCCAGCAGCACTCCGACGCGATCGGAGCCGTGGACTGGTCGATCGTGTGCGTCGACTCCACTACCTTGCGGGCCCACCAGCATGCGGCCGGGGCCCGAAAGGGGGCTCTGGCCGGGCGAGGCGATCGGCCGGTCCCTTGGCGGGCTGACCACGAAGATCCACCTTGCCTGCGATGGGCAGGGCCGCCCGCTGGCCTTCACGATCACCGCCGGGAACGTCAACGACTGCACCCAGTTCGAGCCGGTCCTGGCCCGCATCCGCATCCAGCGATGCGGACCCGGCCGGCCCCAAACCCGCCCCGCCCAGGTGGCCGCGGACAAGGGCTACTCGTCCCTGAAGATCCGCAGCTACCTGCGCAGACGAGGCATCCGGGCCGTGATCCCCGAACGCATCGACCAGATCAACGGCCGCGTCCGCCGAGGCGAAAGCCTCCGCCGCCTCGACCGCGCGGCCTACCGCCGCCGCAACGTCGTCGAACGCTGCTTCAACAAGCTCAAGCACAACAAAGCCCTCGCCACCCGCTACGACAAACGCGCCCGCCACTACCAAGCCCTGGTCACCATCGCCTGCCCACGACTCTGGCTCCCCTGACATTGCGGACACGACCTAGCACCTGGCCCCTGCGTCGAATTCGTAGTGTGCGAGGCTCCATTCAGAGCTACCCCAACTGGAGGCCGTGGTCAACCCACTCGGACACCAGGGCGGCCAGCTCGCCGGCCTCGCTGAATTTCCCAGGTGGGTGGAGCGCCGTCCGGTTCGTACCAGGCGAAGAGGAAGCCGTTGCGCTCGCTGATGGTGTGGTGCTGCAGGCGGGCTCGCGGGGGCGACCGTCGGGCGTGCCGACGCAGGTGCCCTCGGGCTAGAAGGTGAAGCGTTGGAAAGGACACACCAGGTTCTGGCCTTCCGCGGTGCCGCCCGCCCACAGATGAGCGCCCAGGTGGGGGCAGTAAGGATGCACTGCGCGGGGTCGACCGTCGCGGGTGCGGTAGAGGACGACGTCCTCGTCCACGAAACGGCGGGTCAGGACACTGCCGGGGGCCAGTTCGCGTGAACGCGCCAGGCAGAACCAGCCACTGGGGTAAGGCAGATGTAGCCCCGGCTTGTCGACAGCGGCGTGGGCACTGCGAAACCTGGGCAGTTCCTCCCTCATCGTCACGGGCGGCAGCCAAACACAGGAACACGCACTGCATTCAGTCCAGACAGCAAGATCACCCTTATGGGGTACCTGCCAGCCATATCGGCACAGGTCCTCTCGAGCAACCCTACGATCGGTCGCTCTGAGTAAGCGATTTGGGGGCGGTTCGGCATCAGTGGCGGGGCGCTCACGAGGCAGGCAGGGAGCGCCGGTGGCCGACGACAGTACGGACAACCATCGTCATGAAGCGGAAGTCGTCGTCATCGGGGCCGGCCTCTCCGGCCTGGCCGCAGTGATCGCGCTGCGCCGGGCCGGATTCAATGACGTCGTCGTGTTGGAGAAGTCCGGTCGCCTCGGCGGGACTTGGCGCGACAACTCCTACCCCGGATGCGGCTGCGACGTACCGTCCGTGCTGTACGAATACTCCTTCGCGCCCCACTCGTGGAGCCGTAGCTTCGCCGACGGGTCCGAGATTCTCGACTACCTCGACACCACCGCGGTAACGCACGACGCGCACAAGGCGATCCGCTACGACACCGAGGTGCTGAGCATCCGCTGGCAGCCGGAGACGCACCGCTGGAACCTGCAGACCACGTCAGGCACCCACACTGCCCGCGCCGTGATCGTCGCCACCGGCCCCTGGCATCGGCCCCGCCATCCCGACATCCCCGGCCTCGACACCTTCCCGGGCACCGTCTTCCACTCCGCCCGCTGGAACCACGAAGTCGACCTGACCGGACAGCGCGTGGCAGTGGTGGGCACCGGAGCGTCCACCGTCCAGTTCCTGCCCGAGATCCAGCCGAAGGCGGCTCGTATCGACGTCTTCCAGAGCACACCGCAGTGGGTACTGCCGAAACCCGACTACCCCCTCCCTCCGGGGCTCCACCGGTTCTTCGAACACCACCCTGCAGTGCGCCGCGCACTGCGCAGCCTGCACCACTGGACCCAGGAAGCCATCGGCGTACCCCTGCGCCACCCCCACATGCTGCAGCCCCTGGAGGCCCTGGCCCGCATCCATCTACGTACCTCGGTACGGGACCGCGCCCTGCGCCGGGCCCTTACTCCCGACTACCGCCTCGGCGGCCGCCGCCTGATCACCTCCGATACCTACTACGCCGCCCTCACCCGCCCCAACGTGCGGCTCCATCCCACCCGCGTGACCACCGTGGAGGGCTCCGACGTCATCGGCGCCGACGGCACCCGCACCCGCGCCGACATCATCGTCCTCGCGACCGGATACCACATCGGCGACATCCCTCTCGCCCCCCACCTGCACGGCACTGACGCCACACTGGCCCAGACCTGGGCCGACAACCGCCGTGCCTACCTGGGCACCAGCATCAGCGGGTACCCCAACCTGTTCCTGCTCCTCGGCCCGAACCTGCTCACCGGCACCACCGCCGTCCCTACCGTCCTCGAAGCCCAACTCCGCTACATCAGCACCGCCCTCAACCACCTGCGCACCAGCGGGGCGTCCGCACTGGATGTCAAGCCCGAGGCCGAAGCAGCCCACCAGCAGGCCCTACACAAAGCGCTGCGTAACACCGTCTACAACGCAGCCGGCGACACCGGCTACTACTTCGGCCTCCCGGGCATCAATACCTTCTGCTGGCCCTGGTCGACCGCCAGGCTCGTCAAGCGCCTGCACGCCTTCGACCCAAAGCTCTACAACTGGTCGCTGCCGCTGCCGGCACAAGCCGGCGCCGAGCGGGATGGACTGTCAGCCAGCCCTTCGCGCCGACTCCAGTAGATCCCGGTCCCGCCCGTCGACGGTGTGGTGGCGGTGCAGGACTGGCGAATCCCAGCAGCGCCAGACGGTGAAACGCCCATCGCCCTCGGTCAGACGGGGTCGTTCCGGTGGCCACGCGGTGTCGCAGGATTCTGATGCCATCGCCTACGTAGCCCACCGCATAGATGCGGAAGACGCGGTTGGCCAGCGCCGCGACGGCTCTTTCCACAGCGTTGGCACCGGAGTCACCGCACTGGTAGTGGCGGCCGGCTCTCCTCCACCTGACCCCGGACAGCAGTTCCTCCGAACGCAATTTCGCGCCATGCGGCGCACCAGGAGGGCTCTGGGGCAACGACAACGCGGTCGCGTCCGGGGAGTTCGCGACCGCGCCCGGGCGACCGCGGATGCGAACAGCTCTCCGTCGGCCGCATGGTCATCACGCGGTCCGCCATCCACTCAAGCAGATGACTCCTCGTTGTGGGCACGCCAGAATGGCGCTTCAGTGGTACCACCGAATGACATCGCACCGGGCAGTACACCTTCGGGAAGCGGCAGGTTGGTCACAACGAACTGGTTCAGGATGTCGTCGCGATCCATGAACATGATCTGACTTGTCTTCGCCGCGTCCAAAGCGTTGCCCAGCCAGTTGCGTGCAGCCTTGGTGATCTCGCCGCCAGCCACGATGAATGCATGGTCGACGAGAACGCGCCGGTTGGTCTCAGGGTCGAAGATCTCGTGCGCCAGCATCATCAGAGCCTGGTTATGGATCTCAGCAACGTTGGAATTGCCCGCCCTGGACTTTCCCATAGCGTCCAGCTTCCCGCGCTTCACCTGGATACCGAAGTACAGGAAGTGCTGAGTCGGCAGGGTGTACCGCATCCAGATGTCCTTGCCGTACTCCAACGCTTTGTCCCGGTGCCCGGCAGCTGTAATCCGTTGAAACCCCACCTGCCGGAAAAGAGGCAGCAGCACCTGCTCGATGAGCGCGTCCTCACTGCACGTGTCCAAGAACGCAGCAAGAGCCGCACGTCTCTGCATCTCGGCGGCGCTCAGGGGCCGATGTGGGTTCTTGGCCAGCACAGAGACGGTGTTCGTTCCGATGTGCCGCAGGTAGCAGTGCTTGTCCTCCCCGTAGAAGGCTTCGAACCCCTCACGAGCAAGTGCATTGTTCAGCAGCCGCAAGGCACTGGGCCGGTCGAGCCCCTCGTTGAGAGCGTCCGCCGGATTCATCAGGTGGTCGATCACCCTTGAGAAGGACTCCGGCGGGTGCGCAGGTCCCTCGTGCGGCTCTGCCAGCAACTGCTCAAGCACACCCGCGACCCAACGGTGCCGCGTCGAACCGTCATGCTTCCAGTCCATATCGAGTTCCCCGAAGAACTCGGTGATGTACATGCTCGACCGGTACGGGAAGTACGCAGGCTCGGCATCACCCTGAGGGACCTCCGCACCGAGGTTCCCGCAAATGAGATCGCCCAGCAGTTCCAGCGTTCTCTTCCTGAACTTCACGACGCCCCTCCCCACACCCCACGCCAGCAACGACGCGCGAACCATTGTGCCCTGCAATCGCAGGACCCGAAGATGCGAGCCGCTCCCCTCCGAAAGAGCACCCCCGTCTCGGGGTACCGATGCCTTCCTGGAACCGGCAGGACGAGGCCATGCGCGCATGCCGTGGCTCTCCTGCCACAGCGTGCGGACGCGGTCCCCGTGTACTCAAGACCCCCGCCGGAGCAAGCCGACGGGGGTCCGCACGTGTCACGAGCTATCACAGGCGGATCACCAACCCCACGGACGCACTCACACCACAAGGATCTGACCTGGACTTACGCGCTCACCCTGGATCAACTGGACGCCCGTGGACGGTTTCTACGACATGTGCCATGTGGTACCCACACGACTCCCGTAAGGCGTCGCCCTTCCGGCCGCCCGCAGCCACCGCACACACGAAGCCACAGACAGTCAAGATCCGGACCATACGCGGGCCAACCGAGCCACATTGGCCACCTACTGCACCATCACCGCAGTTCAGGGGCTCGCAAGCGCTGTACCGCCAGCAGACGAAGAATCTTCTGGTGTCGTACTCGCCGAAGAAGCTGGGCTTCTTCTAAGGACATAAGGAAGGGCGCCTGACCTGGGAAAATACCAGTCAGGCGCCCTTCGGGAATCACAACTGGACGGCGAGCCGAAACGCGCCCTTACCCCCGGTATCTCCCACCCGTATCCCAGCTCCGACCAGCAGTTCCGGGGCATTTCCGGGCCAGTCCAGCTCAGGGGCTATCCGTGTCGCCCATCGGCGCAGCCCACTGCTGCATAGACTCCTGGATCAACCGGTTGGCATGGTTCCGAGTTTCGGCCAGGAACTTGGCGTAGTAGCGGACGCGAACCTGAATGCCCTGCCCTGCCCTGCCCTGCGCGGCGTGCGCACTCCGCCGGGTCCGCTCCGGACGACAGTCAGAACGAGATGCCGGCGTGACGCAGGTCGTAGGGACGTGTCAGTCCCGCCGACGCGGAGGTGTTCCGTCGACTGCCGAGCAGGGTGATGCGATGGGCCAGCCCGTCCTGCCAGCGCAGGGGTATTCCGCACACCTGGGCCTCCGGGGTCGGCGCCCCGCGGTCCGACCCCGGCGGGTCAGGACGTCACCGACCCGGCACATCCCGTGAGGACGGGCACAGGCCCCCTCGCCCTGGCCAGTCTCGGGCACACGGGCCAGATGTACGCGGCGGTGTTCAGTCCGGACGGCTGGTTGCTGGCCTCCGGATGCGAGAACGCGGCCGTGACCCTGTGGGATGTCACCGACCCCACACACCTGACCCCGGCCGCCCATCTCACCGGCCACCGCAAGGCTGTACGGGTCTGGCGTCCAGCCCGGACGGAGGGATATCGCCGGCTGCGGCGTCGACACAACGGTGAGGCTGTGGGAAACGAGCTGACGGTGCGCGCCGTTTCCCGTGCTCCGAGGGCCAGGGCAGGACTTCTGGACCGGCCGGCACTCTGTCAAGGATTCATGGCCACGATCCACACTCCGGCGGATACCCAAGGAAGTCGGCCAGGCAAAGTGTCATGTGCGTGCCCCTGGGGTCTGCGAACGCGGCTTGCTGATCCACGTCAAGCCTCGCTCACAAACTTCTCGCCGGAGAGTAGGCAAGCGACAACTGCTGCGCCCGAAGCCGACTGCTGGTCGTCCAGGAAGGTGTGTGCAGGCCAATGCGCTCTCCGACGCCGGACAGGGAGCGACTTCTGGAGCAACCCTGGGGCGTTGGGAACAAGCCACCCGTCACCGGGACCTCAACAAGCGGCTCGGCCATGGGCGTGGTGGCCCCGAAGAACGACGGTTATCTACCGGTTTCCGGCCAGGCGCCGTAGCATCTCGATGACATCGGGATTGTCAACTTGCCTTGCAATCAGACCTGTTGGCGCATAGCAGCGCACGGTGGGAGTGACGATGGCGGCTCGAAACCTGTGGGACGAGATCCCGGCGACCGTGCCGGGCGCGGCGGCACAGCGGCAGCTCGGTGTTGCCCGATCCGCCTTTCGCACACAGACCAGTTCGGTGGCCTGGTGGGGCTCGTTCATGCTCCTCCTGGTCACGGCGTTCTGCGTGATGATGGTCTTCAACATCAGTGCTGAGAGTGAGTGGACGAACGCGATACTCTTCATCATCCTCGGCGGGGGCTCCTTCCTCGGGGCGATCGCCGTCCCACTGGCCGCACAGTTCAGACCAGTTGCCTGGTGTGCCGTTTTCGACAAGGGCGTCGTCTACCAGTACGGTGCGCAGCAACCGATCGCCGGATCCTGGGACGAGATCACCGGCTGTCAGCGACACGCGACGGACCTCGTACGCAACGGGGTCAAGATTTCCACCACATATTCCGTGTACGTCCAGATGCCGGCCGGCAACTTCATGGTGTCGGGCGACACTCCCGCCGCGGAGGAAATCGGCTCCCTGATCGCGAACCGTTGGGTCGCTGCCCAGAACCGGATCGCGGAAGAGGACGCCACGGCGCGACTGGCCGAAATCGCCGAGTTGCTGGAGACCGGTGCGCGCGTGGCGTTCGGGCCATTCACAGTGGGCCTGGCCGGACTCGAGCACGGGGGAACTGTCCTGGACTGGAAGAGGATCAGCGAGGTCGAGCTGATGGGATCGACCATATGCGTGGTGATCACCGGTGAGCGCAAGCCGGTGCGGGAGCCGATCTCCGGCGTGCCGGACAGCATGCTGTTCCTCACCCTCTCGGACGCCTTGCGGCGGACGGCACAGCAGACCATGTGAGAAAGCCACCCATCACGACAGGTTCCGAACCGAGCTCGACCCACGAGTGTCCTACCGCCGTAGACGAGCCACCACGTCCTCCGCTACCGCATACGGCCGCTCCTCCGGCAACAAGGCTGCCGCACGCCCGAGTTCACCGGCCCGTACGAGCCCGCGCACCTCCCGGGCCAGTCCGGTCAGATCCTCGATCCCCACGATCCACTCGTCGGCGTACCGCACGGTCGCCTCCCCCTCGAGCCCAGCTGAAGAGACCGGTGCGGAAGGGCGTTGAGGTGCAGGTCCCGCTCCGGATCCCACTGCACCCGCGCCGGAGCCTGCTTCAACTGCCGTTTCCACGCAGCCTGGTCGGCATGCGGTTCCTGCACATAGTGCGAGAGACACGCCCTCGGTGATGCCGGTGGCGATGACCACGGCCTGGGAGACGATTCGGTGGTTCACCCGGGCCTTGCAGTACGTCGCGTCGAGGTAGATGTAAGGGCAGCGGGTGTGGTCCAGGGGCCGGGTGCGGAACACGCCCAGCTCCGCGTCGAGGTCGCCGCAGATCCCGGTGTCCCCGCCCAGGTCCAGGTCCCCGGCCTGCGTGGTCAGTACCTTCTCCCGGTGCCCGTCGCGCATCGTCGTGCGGGGCTCGGTGTGCTCGCCGGGCTCGGCACCGATGTGGGAGGTGGCCTCGGCCTCGATGAGTTCCTGCAGGATCCGCTGGGCAAGGACCCTGATCAACTCGATTCCGTCGGCCGTACGCAGTGACTCCATGAGGCGGAGTAAGTCGTGCTGGGACAAGGCCATCGCGTCACCTCTCTCAACGAGCTTCGCCACTCGGAGAGTTGCGCGATGGCTGCCCCATGACCAGGGGCTATGCAGAGATCGCTGCTACACCACGTGGTGGGACACCATCCCAGGTGCCACTTGTCGCCGGGCCGGGGCTGTCGGCGGCGAAGCGCGTTGGCGTACTGCTGCCCGAACTTCACACACCAGCGGCGGACCGTCTCGTAGGAAACGGTCACACCGCGCTCCAGCATGAGCTCTTCGACGTCGCGGAAGCTGAGCGGAAAACGGTGATACAGCCACACGCAATGGGAGATGACCTCGACCGGGTACCGGTGACCCTTGTACGACGGCGGCGCGCTCCCCTCGGACAGCCTCCTCCGGCAAGATCAACCAGAAGATCATCCCCTCCTGCCAACCAACGTGACAGTGCCGCGAGGTGGCCCCGCATCGGCGCGCCCGCTCGTCAGGCCTGGTCCTCCACGTGCCCGCGGACGCGTGCGGCCCGCCGGAAGCCGAAGCTTCCGACGGGCCGCGCGCGCGTGCGCTACCGCTTACTTGCCGTAGTACGCGTTGTAGATCGAGATCGTCGACTTGTTGCCCTTCTTGTCAGCGATCTTGGCGCGGAAGGAGATGGCCTTCCCCTTCACCGGGTTCTTGACGCTCACCTTGCCGTCCTTGACGGTGAGCTTCTTCCAGGTCTTGCCGTAGTCGTACGACGCGTACACCGACAGCGACTTCAGGTTGCCGCCCTTGGCCGCGCCCTCGACGGTGACCGGGACCTTGACTGTCTTGCCGGCCGGGACCTTGCTGTCCAGGCCCGTGGTCGCGAGGAAGCGGGCCGTGGAGACGGGCAGCTTCGTGACGCCGTTGGTCTTCTTCGAGCTGAACGTCCAGCTGGCGTCGACGCGGGTGGAGGCCGCGGCGACGTCGACGCTGCGCTTGACCGACGTCGTCAGCTTGTATTCGGCCTCACCGGCCGGGACCTTGAACTGCTTGTTGCCGAACAGCGGGTCGTCGTTGCTGCCGACCTTGGTGCCGTTGCGGTACAGGGTCGTGTTGACCGACGAGAACTTGGACCAGCCCACGTTGCCCTTGCCGTCGGCGAACAGCGGCAGGGAACCGTAGATCTGGTTGCCCTCACGGATGACACCGAAGTCGCCGGTCAGGTGCGGTCCGAAGACGGCTGTGCCGACGGTCTTCGAGTAGCTCTTGCCGGCGGCGAACCTGTGCGCGCCCAGCGTGTAGACGGCATCGTCGATCGGGAAGCCGTCCGCGTCCACACCGCCGTACTGGCTGAACTCCAACTGCCACTTCACGCCGCCCTGGGCGGACAGGTGGAGCGTGCGCGTACCGGGCAAGGTCTGCGGCCTGCCGATCGAGGAGGCGCCGGAGCTCCACGGCATCCAGCCCAACGCGCTGATCGCGCCCTTCTTGCCGCTCACCGAGGCGCCGAGGCCGGCCTTCACCGTTGCGAGCTCACTCGCCTTGTAGTGCTTGGTGAAACCGGTGGCGAGCTGCTTGACCGGACCGCCCGCGACGACGTCGTACTCCTCCTTGCCGCCCTTGGTCCAGTGGCCGTCCCACTGCTGGGTCACCGAACCGTCGGTGACCTGCGGGCCGACGTGGGCGGTGCGGAAGTTGTCGTACGAGTCCAGCAACCAGCCGTAGTCGTAACTGGTGTCACCGGCTTCCACCGTGTAGTCGGCCGAGGCGAACTCCGGCTGGACGCCGGTGGCCGGAACGGTGATGTCCACCGGCTTGGCCTTGCGGGCGTCCAGCGTGATCGTCGTGTTCCTGCCGACGTTCAGCTTGGGCTGGGCGAGCCAGTCCGCGCCCTCGAACCTCTCAGGGTCGTTGCCCACGAAGACGTTCGTGTTGAGGATGTAGGTGCCCTTGGGGACACGGGCGGTGACGGTGCCGTCCTCGTCGTACGGCGTGGCCCCCTTGCCCTCGCCCAGGCCCGCGATCCCGGTCAGGTCGGCGCTGTAGTTCTTCGCCGCCTTGCCGTCGCGGTCCAGGAACTTCAGGGTGACGTCGTACGACTCGACCTCGCGCTGGACCGCCGCGGCCGTGCGGACGGTCTGCCCGCTGCCCGTCGCCGTCACATACGCCGAGTACGCGCCGTCGACCGTGCCGCCGAGCTTGGTGTCGACGGTGAACGGCACGGAGGCCTTGCCGCCGGCCGGGACCGTCACCGAGGTGGCGCCGAGCTTGAAGAAGCCGGCCGGGACGGCCCGCCCCTTCGGGTTGGTGGCTGTCGACGTCAGCTTCAGCGTGACGTCCGTCGTGCCGAGGTTGCGGTACGTCAGTTCCTTGGTGACCGGCTTGTCGTCCGTGTGCGGCCACTGCTGGACCCCGAAGCTCACCGAGACCGGCTCGGCGATCACGGACTGCTTGATGGCCTTGTCGACCTGGATGCGGCCCGAACCCTGTTGGAAGGGGGTGTACTTGCCGCCCTTGGCGGAGCCGGTCAGGGCGCCCTTCAGTTCGGCGTACTTCCAGGCCGGGTGCTGCTGCTTGAGGATCGCCGCCGCGCCCGCGACGTGCGGGGTCGCCATCGACGTGCCGGAGATCGTCATGTAGCCGGCCGGCTTCTCGCCGACATCCTGGGCTATCAGGTTGCCCGGGGCGGAGGCCGCAGTGATGTCCACGCCGGGCGCGGTCACGTCGGGCTTGAGGGCGCCGTCCATGCCGGGGCCACGGCTGGAGAAGTCGGCCAGCTTGTCCTTGTCGTCGACCGCGCCGACGGTCAGGGCCGCGGCGGCGCTGCCCGGGGAGCCGATGGTCTGCTCGCCGAAGTCGCCCTCGTTACCGGCCGCGATGGCGAACAGGATGCCCTTCTCCTCGGACAACTTGTTCACCGCCGCTTCCAGCGGGTCGATCGCGGGCGTGTCGCCGCCGCCCAGGCTCAGGTTGACGACGTCGGCGCCCTCGGCGGCGGCCCACTCCATGCCGGCGAGGATCTCGGAGTCGCTGCCGTATCCCCTGTCGTCGAGGACCTTGCCGTTGAGGATCTTGGCGCCGGGCGCGACGCCCTTGTACTTGCCACCGGACTTCTTGCCGGTGCCCGCCGCGATGGAGGCGACATGCGTGCCATGGCCGAACTTGTCGGTGGCGTCGGGCGCGGTGGTGAAGTTCTTGGCGCCGATCACCTGACCCTTGAGGTCGTCGTGGGTGGCGTCGACACCGGTGTCCAGGATGGCGATCTTGACGCCTTTGCCGTCGTAACCGGCCGCCCACGCCTTGGGCGCGCCGATCTGCGGGACGGACTTGTCGAGGCTGGCCTTGCGGACGCCGTCGAGCCAGACGTGCGCGATACCGGAGGCGGTGTTCTCGCCGTTGGTGAGCGCGTCCCAGAGCTCGGGAGTGTCCTTCTGCGGTGTCTGCACCGCGTCCGCGTTCACGGACTTCAGCGCGTGGCTCAGAGTGCCCGCGTCGCGGACGTCGGCCTTGGTGGCCGCTGCGCTGCCGCGGTAGCCGACGATGACCTTCAGGCCCTTCTTCTGGGCCTCGCGGGTGGTGGACTTGTTCAGCTCGGTGACGTCGAAGAGCCGCTGGTCCAGCTTGCCGGTGGCGACCATGCGGGCCGCGTCGGCCGGGATGGCGAGGGTGTGGCCGTTGAGCTCGCGGATCTGGACGGGCACGTGCTCCCGGCCCTGGGCGTGCTCCAGGCCGACGACACGGCCCTTGGCGTCCAGGACCACCCGGTCGCCGGTGATCAGTGTGACGCGGTGCTTGGCGGTCAGGGACACCGGCTTGGCGGCCGCTGCCGCCCGCTCGCCTTCGGCCGACGCCGGGCTGGTCATGCCCGCCGTCAGGGCCACGGCCGCAGCGGTGGCGACTGTGGCGGCGTACGCCCTTTTCACTTGTCTGCGCAAGTTTCCCCCTTGCAGAAGAACCGGGTGAATTCCCCGTTCACCCAGCCGGGGGTGGTCTCGTACACATGTCCATACGCCCCCGGAACACGCAGTATGCCGAGGGGTGATCAGGTGCTCAATAGACGAGAGGAAGGCAAGAATGCCGTCGGCCGACTGTGACACGGCCGTCGGAACTCCGTTACAGAATCGGGGGGTTACGCACGCGCGTTCTCCTTGACACTGATCCTGCCCTTGCGGATCGTCGCCACGAGAAACAGGCGAAGCCGCTCACCTTCGCCGCAATGGCCCGCGCCGCCCACGTCTCCACCTGGCTCACCTACGCCCCGGCGTACGCGAGCACATCGAGGCAGCTCACATCCGAAGCGCCCGCGACACCGGCCTGCGGAATCTGCCCCTGCACGACACGGCCCAGAACCGGATCTGGCTGGAGATCGTCTCCCTCGCACGCGACCTCCTCGCCGGGACGCCGATGCTCGCACTGACCGGCGACGTCCGGCGCCGGGAACCCAAAAGGCTCCGGCTGCGGCTGTTCTCCGCCGCCGCGGTGACAGGCCCAGCGCGATGATGCCGAAGATGAACAGGACGCTCCAGTGCACGCCGACCCGGACCCCGGCGATCTGTCCCGGAGCGAACGTCGCCCGCACAGCTCTCTCCCCTGCTCGAACCGTCACCTGGCGGACATCCGTACCGCTGCGATCAGCGCCCGCCTCGTGCCGTCGGACGACGGGACGGCCCCAGGATCACGGCCCTCGACCCGGCCGGCGCACAGGGAGCGGGGAGCGGGGAGCGGCGGGCGCACCACGTCGTCGTTGATCCAGCGCTCACCGCGGACCTCTCGCCGCGCGGATGCTCCTGGCTTCCAGTACACCCGCGGGCCCAGGGCTTCGCGCGCTGGAGGAGCCTGGACGGCACGTCGGGATGCGACCCGTCCGTCAGGTCGCGCTGGCTCGTCGAAGCCTTGGCTCGCAGGTTCGGCCCCCAGCGGAAGCTGACGACTTCCTGATCCGGCCGTTCGCGACGACAACAGCCGGGCAGTTCCCGGCGAGCGGTGACACCGGCCTGGTCGGTTCCCGCCCGTCACGGTGCGGTGTGCCTTCGGCGAATCGCACCGGTGGCAGTGATCCTCCGCGCGACCTAGCGTGGGAAACGGCCAGTGCGGGCTCCGGTCCGGCCCGGTCCCGGGACCCGGGAGGGCGTGACAGAACCCCAGGCGTACGGCAGGAGGTCGGCTTCCCATGGTCCGGCGCCGCCGCGACCACCGCGGGGAACGTCCGGAGTACCGGCCGCGGAGTTCGTGCGGCGCCGGTGGCGGAGAGGCTGGGTATGTCGCAGCAATCGTGGAACGAGTACGGGCCGGGGCAAGGATTCCCCGGGGTGATCGGACGAACGACCGACGAGTCGAGCCCCGCGTGGCCGCAGCCGGTCCGGGCGGTACCGGGTGCGCCGAACGTGCTGATGATCGTGCTGGACGACACCGGCTACGGACAGTTCGGCTGCTACGGCAGCCCCATCGACACACCGAACCTGGACGCGCTGGCCGCGGGCGGGCTGCTGTACAACAACATGCACACCACCGCGCTGTGCTCCCCATCCCGCTCGTGTGTCGTGACCGGACGCAACCACCACGCCAACGGCATGGCCGCGATCACCGAACTGGCCACCGGATACCCCGGCTACAACGGACAGATCCCGTTCGAGAACGGGTTCCTCTCCGAGATGCTGCTCCAGCACGGCTACAACACGTACATGATCGGCAAATGGCATCTGATGCCCTCGGAACAGGAATCGGCGGCCGGCCCCTACGACCGCTGGCCGCTGGGGCGGGGCTTCGAGCGGTTCTACGGTTTCCTGGGCGGTGATTCGAGCCAGTGGCATCCCGACCTGGTGTACGACAACCACCAGATCGAGCCGCCGGCCACCCCCGAAGAGGGATACCACCTCACGGAGGACCTGACCGACCGGGCGATGTCCTTCATCGCCGACGCCAAGCAGGTCGCCCCGGACAAGCCGTTCTACCTGCACTTCTGTACCGGCGCGACGCACGCCCCGCACCATGTGCCCAAGGAGTGGGCGGACCTCTACCGCGGCCGGTTCGACGACGGCTGGGACGCCTACCGAGAGCGCACCTTCGACCGGCAGAAGCAGCTCGGCGTGGTGCCCGCGGGCGCGCAGCTGTCCCCGCACGACCCGGACGTGCCCGCGTGGGAGTCGCTGTCCCCGGACGCGCGACGGCTGTCCGCGCGGATGATGGAGGTCTACGCGGGATTCCTCAGCCACACCGACCACCACATCGGACGGCTGCTGGACTTCCTCAAGGAGACCGGCGAGCTCGACAACACGCTGATCATGGTGGTCTCGGACAACGGCGCGAGCGCCGAGGGCGGAGCCAGCGGCACCACCAACGAGCTGCAGTTCTTCAACAACGCGCCCGAGTCGCTCGAGGAGAGCCTGGCCAGGATCGACGAGCTCGGCGGACCGGAGACGTTCAACCACTACCCCTGGGGCTGGACGTGGGCGGGCAACACCCCCTTCCGGCGGTGGAAGCGCGAAACCTACCGTGGCGGCGTCAGCGACCCCTTCCTCGTCCACTGGCCCAGCGGCATCCGGGCCCGAGGTGAGATCCGCGACCAGTTCGCTCACATCATCGACATGGTCCCCACCGTCCTCGACGTGCTCGGCATCGAACCGCCCGCGACCATCCGCGGCGTCACCCAGTCGCCCCTGCACGGGGTCAGCTTCGCCCACACCTTCGACGACGCCACGGCGGTGACCCGCCATCGCACCCAGTACTACGAGATGTTCGGACACCGGGCGATCGACCACAACGGCTGGCGGGCGGTCTGCCCCTGGCCGGGGCCCTCCTTCGCCGAGGCCGGGCAGTCGTTCGGCACCCCGATCACCATGGCGGACCTCGACGACCTCGACGCCCACCACTGGGAGCTCTACCACGTCGCAGAGGACGTCGCCGAGACCCGGAACCTCGCCAAAGAGCACCGCGGCAAGCTGATCGAGATGATCGCCCTGTGGTATGTGGAGGCCGGCAAGTACAACGTGCTGCCCATCGACGGCAGCGCCCTGGAGCGCATGATGCTGGAGCGCCCGCAGATCACCCAGGCCAGGAGCAGCTACACCTTCCGTCCCGGCACTCAGGTCCTGCCTGCCGCCGTCGCCCCCCGGGTCCTCAACCGCCCGCACAGCGTCACCGCCGACGTCGACATCCCGCCCGGCGGCGCCGAGGGCGTCCTGCTGTGCCAGGGCACCAACTCCGGCGGCTGGTCCCTCTACGTCAAGGACGGCCACCTGCACTACGCCCACAACTACGTCCACCGCACCCTGCACCACGTGGCCTCCAGCGAGAGCGTGCCCGAGGGGCGGCACACGCTGCGCTTCGAGTTCGAGCCCACCGGCGCGCCGGACATCGCCCACGGCAAGGGCGCTCCCGGCCGCGCCCAGCTGTACATCGACGGCCGCCTGGTCGGCGAGACCGACATGCCGTTCACCACCCCGGTCGCCTTCAACCCGGGCGGCATGTGCTGCGGCGCCAACCCCGGGTCGGCCGTCACCCCCGGCTACCGCGCGCCGTTCCGCTTCACCGGCACCCTGCACACGGTGACGGTCGACCTGTCCGGTGACCTGATCGTCGATGCCCCGAGCGAGATGCGCATGCACATGGCCCGCCAGTGAGGACCGCCCCATCGCCGGGGCCGCAACCGGTCAGCCGAGGCCGTCCAGCAGCAGCCCCAGCCGGATGTCGAACCATGCCCGCTCCTGCCGCCAGGCCTCCACGGCCCCTACCAGCAGACGGCCCAGTCCCACGACGGTGAGCGACCGCCACCGGCAGTGCTCCAGCAACTCCACGAGCGCCGCGACACACTCCTCCTGCTGGGCGGACCGCCCGCGCTGCGCGGGAACGGCCGGGACACCGTCCATCGCGGCCACCGCCCGGCGGCACACCCGAGCGGCGGTGAACGACTGCCACCCGAACGGCCCCAATGCCGCGCACACCGCCGTCACCCGCGCATCGTCAGCACGAACCGTTACCGCCATCCCCACACCTCACGCAGCCGACCAGCACCGATGCGACCCGATTGAACCACGAAGCCGTGCGGCGCGACCTCCGCCGACGCTCGGGGCCCGGACCGCCGGACAACGCCGTGAACACTTCAGTGGACGCCCCCCGGACCGCGTAGGGCCCTGCGGCGACGGCAACCCCGTTGCCGTGTCCCGTCGACACGTACGCGTCGGCGTTCGCGGGGCTGATGCCTTGGCGGTACACCAGCGTGCCGTCCACGGTCTCTCGCTTGAGCAGCAGCTCGGCCAGCTCATCGAGTTGCGCGCGATGCCGGGTGAGCAGGTCGGTGGCCTGCTGTTCGGCCTCGCGCGGCAGGCGGGCGACCTCTGCGTCGATGGCCGCCTGGGTGGCCTCCGCGAAGGGGCGGCTGGACATGGCGCTCCCGCTGCCCAGGAAGACCGAGCCGCCCTGGGGGTAGCCCACCTGTCCCAGCGCGGGCGACAGGCCGAACTCGCGGACCATCCTGGTCGCCAACGGGGCCGAAGGTCCTCGATGACAGGCCCCGAGCGAGTCGCCGCCAGGTTCGGGGGCGCTCATCATGGAGGGAGACACCTGGCTCCGGGTTCGCATCCGCGGAGGTGGGCCGACGGCCCCGCCGGACGCGAAGACGTTCCGCGCGCATCACGCCGACGTCGAAGACCGGCCTCCGCACCCGGAGAGATAGGGAGGAAGCCATGAAGATCGCAGTGCTGACCGGCGGCGGCGACTGCCCCGGTCTCAACGCCGTGATCCGCAGCGTCGTCCGCAAGGGTGTCCAGCAGTACGGCTTCGAATACGTCGGCCTGCGCGACGGCTGGCTCGGTGCGCTCAGGAACAAGGTGACGCCGCTGGGCATCGCCGACGTGCGAGGGATCCTGCCACGCGGTGGAACCATCCTCGGTTCCTCCCGCACCAACCCCCTCAAGCACGAGGACGGGGTGCGGCGCATCCGGGACACCCTGGCCACGAACCAGGTCGACGCTCTCGTCGTGATCGGCGGCGAGGACACTCTCGGCGCGGCCACGGAGCTGAGCCGCCAGGGGATCAAGCTCGTCGGCGTACCCAAGACCATCGACAACGACGTGGCAGGCACCGACTACACCTTCGGCTTCGACACCGCCGTCGGCATCGCCACCGAGGCCATCGACCGCCTCCACACCACCGCCGAGTCGCACATGCGGACCCTGGTGGTGGAGGTGATGGGCCGCCACTCCGGGTGGATCGCGCTGCACGCCGGCATCGCGGGCGGCGCCAACGTGATCCTCGTCCCGGAGCGACCATTCGACATCGACCAGGTCTGCGCGTGGGTGAAGGACCGGTTCAGGATCAACTACGCGCCGATCGTGGTGGCCGCCGAGGGAGCGGTCCCCCTGGAAGGGCAGATGATCCTCAAGGACCGGTCGCTGGACGAGTACGGCCATGTCCGGCTGTCCGGCATCGGCGAGTGGCTGGCCCAGGAGATCGAGAAGCGCACGGGCACCGAGGCCCGGACCACGGTTCTCGGCCATGTCCAGCGCGGCGGCACCCCGAGCGCCTTCGACCGCTGGCTTGCCACGCGCTTCGGGCTGCACGCCGTCGACGCGGTCAAGGACGGCGACTTCGGCACCATGGTCGCCCTCCGTGGCACCGAGATCATCCGTGTCCCCCTCGACGACACGCGGGGCAGGACCAAGGTGGTGGACTCGTCGCTGTACGACGAGTTCGAGGTGTTCTTCGGCTGAGAGCAGGGCCGTTCGACCTCATCAGGGGCCCTGCCGGCTCTGCCGGACGATGACGCCGCAGCGCACGGTGGGCAGTAAGCCGAGGGACGCCGTACGAACCTCTTGGAGGTACGACGACAACCGACGTCCAGGCCGTTCTGGGCGACGGGGCCGAAGACCTGCTGACCCACACCGCTCACACGGGATTCCCGGGGACGATCCGGTGCTTCCGGGAAGTGACTTCGTCGACCGGGTCGTGGCCGCGACCGACCGCTCGCCCCGGGTGCCGCCGTAACCTGCGGTCCCTCTTCGACCACGGCCGCCTGGCCGGCACGGGGTACGTGTCGATCCTGCCGGTCGATCAGGGCATCGAGCACTCCGCGGCCTCCGCGTTCGCCGCCAACCCCCGCTGCCTCGCCCCGAAGAACATCGCCGGACTCGCCCTCGACGGCGGCTGCAACGCCGTCGCCAGCACACTCGGCGTGCTCGGCGCGGCGTCACGGCGCTACGCGCACCGGATCCCGTTCATCGTGAAGCTCAACCACAACGAACTGCTGACCCACCCCTCGCAATTTCTGATTTTCCGGGAAAGGACATCAGTCCGCCGTCAGTGGATGATCAGTAGAGCACGATTGAATCTCGGACAGTTACCCGAATGCACAAGAGGAAGGCGTCGACAGAAGGTTCAGCATGTGGCCTCTGCCGAATAGACCGGCAATACCGCTGTCCTCAGAATTCTCCGGCCGGCTTTCTGATGTGCCCCAGCCCCTTTCGTTCGTATCGGGATGGACGCCACCGAGCGACGACCCGCGCGATCGCTTCCCCGGCAGCACCCAGGGAAGCCGGCGACCACCAGTGAGCGCGCGGCAGCCCATTGACGGCGTCTCTCGGCACCGTCATCGCCCGTAGACATCTGGAAGAACTCCATGACTCGGAATATGCAGGATGAGCCCATCGCTGTCGTCGGTCTGGCGTGCCGGTTGCCGGGCGCACCGGGACCGGAGCAGTTCTGGCGATTACTCAGCGACGGCCGCGACGCCATCTCTGTCGCTCCGTCCGGACGTTTCGCCCCGCGGAATGACGAAGACGAAGGGGCGCCCGCTCATGGTGGGTTCCTTGACGCCGTGGACGAGTTCGACGCCGCCTTCTTCGGCATCTCTCCCCGCGAGGCGTCGGCCATGGATCCCCAGCAGCGGCTCGTGCTGGAACTGGCCTGGGAGGCTCTGGAGGACGCGGGCATCGTGCCCGAGTCCCTGCGCGGCAGCCGTACCGCGGTCTTCGTGGGCGCCCTGCGCGACGACTACACCAGCCTGCTCTACCAGCACGGCACCACCGCGATCACCCAGCACTCGATGACCGGTGTGAACCGCGGTGTCATCGCCAACCGGGTCTCCCACCACCTTGGCCTGCGCGGGCCGAGCCTGACCGTGGACGCCGCCCAGTCCTCTTCGCTGGTGGCCGTGCACCTGGCCTGTGCGAGCCTGCGTGCCGGTGAGTCCACGGCCGCGCTCGCCGCGGGCGTCAACCTCAACCTGCTCGCCGAGCACGTCGTGACCCAGGAGCGGTTCGGCGCGCTCTCTCCCGACGGCGTCACCCACACCTTCGACGCGCGCGCGGGCGGGTTCGTACCGGGCGAGGGCGGAGGCGTCGTCGTACTCAAACCACTGCGGCAGGCGCTCGCCGACGGCGACCGGGTGCTCGCGGTGGTCCGGGGCAGTGCCGTGGGCAGCGGCGCCTCGGCCGACGGTCTGACCGTCCCCGATGCCCGGGCACAGCAGGACGTCCTGCGGACCGCCTACGAGCGGGCCGGTGTGCGCGCGGACGATGTGCAGTACGTCGAACTGCACGGCACCGGCACGCCCGTCGGCGACCCCGTCGAGGCCGCCGCCCTGGGCGCGGTACTCGGAGCCGGCCGGTCAGCCGACGGGGCGCTGCGCGTCGGGTCGGTCAAGACCAACATCGGGCACCTGGAAGGCGCGGCCGGCATCGCGGGGCTGATCAAGACGCTGTTGAGCATCCGGCACCGGCAGTTGCCGCCGAGCCTGAACTTCGCCACACCGAACCCCGCCATTCCGCTGCGGGAGCTGGGTCTCGCCGTACACACCGCACTCACCCGGTGGCCGGCACCGGACCGCCCGCTGGTGGCCGGCGTCAGCTCCTTCGGTATGGGCGGCACCTACTGCCATGTCGTCCTCGCGGAGGCACCGGCGACGGCCGCGCCCGCGGACGGACCCTCCACCGGGAACACGTCCGGCGCCCCCGCTCCGGCCGTGCTGCCGTGGGTGGTCTCGGCCACCGGCCCGGCCTCCCTGCGTGCCCAGGCGCGGCGTCTGCACACGTACGCCACCGCGAACGACCCCTCCGCGCTCGACGTGGGCCGCTCCCTGGCCGGGACCCGGACCGTGTTCCGGCACCGGGCGGTGGTCCTCGCCCCCGACGCGCGGGGCCTGCTCGACGGGGTCGACGCGCTGGCCGGCGGACGCCGCGGCCCCGGTGTGGTGACGGGGACGGCGGAGCCCGGCGGTACCGCGTTCCTGTTCACCGGGAGCGGCGGCGAACGGGTGGGGATGGGGAGCGAGCTGTACGCGGGGTTCCCCGTGTACGCGGAGGCGTTCGACGAGGTCGCCGCCGTGCTCGACCCGTTGCTGACGCACCCGGTCGCCGACCTGATCCGGACCGGCCGGGGCCTGGCCGAGATGGCCAACGCCCAGCCCGCCCTGTTCGCCGTCGAGGTCGCCCTCCACCGGCTGCTGGAGTCCTTCGGACTGCGCCCCGACCTCGTGGCCGGGCACTCCGTCGGCGAACTCACCGCCGCCCACGTGGCGGGCGTCCTGGACCTCGCGGACGCGGCGACTCTCGTGGCCACCCGCGCCCGGTTCATGCAGTCGGCCCCCGCCGGTGGCGCGATGGTGTCGGTGCAGGCGACGGAGGAGGAGGTGGAGGAGCTGCTCGCGGGCCGCGAGGACCGGGTGTCGGTCGCCGCGGTGAACGCGCCGCGCGCGACCGTCGTCTCCGGTGACGCGGACGCCGTCGCCGAGGTCGCCGGGATCCTGCGCGGAAGGGGGCGCGAGACGAAGAGGCTGAGGATCAGCCGTGCCAGTCACTCGCCGCACATGGACCCGGTCCTCGACGAGTTCCGCCGGGCCGCCGCCCGGCTGACCTACCACTCACCCACGATCCCGTTGATCTCCCACGTCACCGGCGCTCTCGCCGACCCGCGGGAGGTGGCCTGCGCCGACTACTGGGCCGCCCACCTGCGCCGGACCGTGCGCTTCGCCGACGGTGTGCGCACCCTGCGCGCCGAGGGCGTCACCACGTTCCTGGAGGTCGGGCCCGACGGCGTGCTGTCCTCGCTGGTCCGCGACACGGTCGACGACCCCGACACCGTGGCGGCCGTACCGGCGCTGCGCCGCGACCGGCCCGAGACCCAGACCCTGTTCACCGCGCTGGCCACGGCATTCGTACGCGGCGCCGACGTGGACTGGGACGTGCCGTACCGGGGTATCGGCGCCCGCCGCGTCGACCTGCCCACCTACGCCTTCCAGCGCCGGCGCCACTGGCTGGACGGCGCCCGGAAGACCCCCACGGCCCTCACCACGGCGGCCCCCTCACCCGGGGAGACCCGGGCCGACGAGTTCCCGGACGCCGACCCGCGCGGTGAGCTGGGCGCACGCCTGGCCGCGCTCTCCCCGGCAGCGCGGGACCGTACCGTCACCGATCTGGTCGACGCGCACATCGCCGCGGTGCTCCAGTACGACGGCGACGACCGGATCGAAGGGGACGTACCGTTCCAGGAGCTGGGTCTCAGCTCGCTGATGATCACCGAACTGCGTGCCTCGCTGGCCGACGCCACGGGGTTGCGCCTGCCCACGGGTCTGCTCTTCGACCACCCGACGCCCCGCGCGCTCGCCGGGTTCATCGGCGCCGAACTGCTCGGCGGTGCCTCCCTGGGCGCCGAGGGCGTCCGCTCCGGTGACGCGAACAACGCCGACGCCGACGGGGATGGGGATGGGGATGGGCTGATCGCCGTCATCGGCATGGCCTGCCGCTATCCCGGTGGGGTCGCCTCACCCGAGGATCTGTGGCGCCTGGTGTCCGAGGAAGCCGACGTCGTCTCCGTCTTCCCCACCGACCGGGGCTGGGACGAGGACCTGTACGACCCCGATCCCGGCCGGCCGGGCCGGAGCTCGGTCCGGCACGGCGGATTCCTGGACGGGGCCGGCGACTTCGACGCCGCCTTCTTCGGCATCTCCCCTCATGAGGCCCTCTCCATGGACCCGCAGCAGCGGCTGCTGCTGGAGACCTCCTGGGAGGCCGTCGAACGTGCCGGAATCCTGCCCGGGACGCTGCGCTCCACCCGCACCGGCGTCTTCGTGGGCGCCACGGCACCGGAGTACGGGCCCCGTATGCAGGACGCGCCGCCGAGCGTGCAGGGCCATGTGCTCACCGGCACCACGGCCGGCGTGATGTCGGGCCGTGTCGCCTACCAACTCGGGCTGACCGGGCCCGCGATGACCGTCGACACCGCCTGCTCCTCCTCTCTGGTCGCGCTGCACCTGGCGATACGGTCCCTCAGGTCCGGCGAGGCGGACCTGGCCCTGGCCGGCGGCGCCGCCGTCATGTCCTCACCGGGCATGTTCCTGGAGTTCTCCCGGCAGCGCGGGCTCGCCCGGGACGGACGCTGCAAGTCCTTCGCGGCGGCCGCCGACGGCACGGCCTGGGGCGAGGGCGTCGGCATGCTCCTCGTGGAGCGGCTGTCGGACGCCCGGCGCAACGGCCACCGGGTGCTGGCCGTGATCCGTGGCAGCGCCGTCAACCAGGACGGTGCCAGCAACGGCCTCACCGCCCCCAGCGGCCTCGCCCAGCGGCGGGTCATCCGCGAGGCGCTCGCAGACTCCCGGCTGTCCGCCGCGGACATCGACGCGGTGGAGGCGCACGGCACGGGAACCGCGCTGGGCGACCCCATCGAGGCGGAGGCCGTCATCGCCACGTACGGCGGGGACCGCGACCGCCGGGAGCCGGTGTACCTCGGCTCGCTGAAGTCCAACATCGGCCACGCGCAGGCGGCCGCCGGTGTGGGCGGCGTGATCAAGATGGTGCATGCCATGCGGCACGGCGTCCTGCCCCGGACCCTCCATGTGGACCGGCCCACACCCAAGGTGGAGTGGTCTGCGGGCGCCGTCGAACTCCTCACCGAGGGCAGGATCTGGCCCGCCACGGGACGCCCGCGCCGCGCCGCGGTGTCCTCGTTCGGCATCAGTGGCACCAACGCGCACGTGGTGCTGGAGTACGACCCGACGACCGACCCCGCCGAGGACGACGCGGCCGGCACCACTCCCCCGGCCACCACCGTCGCCCCGGCCGTCGCGATGCCGTGGCTCGTGTCGGCCCGTGACGGCGAGGCACTGCGCACCCAGGCCGCCCGGCTGCGAGCGCACCTCGCGCCGGATGCCGACGACGTGTCCGTCGGCTTCTCGCTCGCCGCCACCCGTACCGTCTTCGAGGAGCGGGCCGCGATCCTCGGCGACGGCATCACGGAGCGCCTCGCGGCCCTGGAGGCCCTTGCCGAGGGGCGCGCGGCGGACCATCCGCACGTGATCACCGAAAGCGCGGCGCGCCACGGCCGGACGGCGTTCCTGTTCACCGGCCAGGGCGCGCAACGCCCCGGGATGGGCCGGGAGCTGTACGAGGCCTTCCCGGTGTTCGCCCACGCACTGGACGAGGTGTGCGCGGCCTTCGACGGCCTGCTGGAACATCCCCTGCGCGACGTGATGTTCAGCCGGCCCGGCACCCCGGACGCCGTACTGCTGGACGAGACCCGCTACACCCAGCCCGCCCTCTTCGCCCTCGGAACAGCCCTCTGCCGCCTCCTGGCCCATCACGGCCTGACCCCGGACGCACTCGTCGGCCACTCCCTCGGTGAACTCACCGCCGCCCACATCTCGGGCGTCCTCACCCTCCCCGACGCCGCCACCCTCGTCGCCACCCGTGCCCGGCTCATGCAGTCGGCACCGTCCGGCGGCACCATGACCGCCGTCCAGGCCACCGAGAACGAGATCCGCGAGAGCCTGGCCGGCCACGAACACAGCGTCGCCGTCGCCGCCGTCAACAGCTCACACTCCGTGGTCATCTCCGGCGACACGCCCGCCACCGAGAAGATCGCCGCCGCCTGGGCGGCACGCGGACGCAGGACCACCAGGGTCAATGCCTCCCACGCCTTCCACTCCCCCCACATGGACCCCGTCCTCGACGAGTTCCGCCGCACCGCCTCCCGACTCACCTACCACCCGCCCCGGATCCCCGTCGTCTCCACCACCACCGGCCGCCCCGCCACCGTCGGACAACTCACCGACCCCGACCACTGGACCCACCAGATCCGCGCCACCGTCCGCTTCGCCGACGCCCTGCACACCCTCCATGACCAAGGCATCACCACCTACGTCGAGATCGGCCCCGACGCCGTCCTCACCCTCCT
>NZ_LIQQ01000257.1 GCF_001418565.1 Streptomyces graminilatus
ATTCTTTGCGACGTCACCACCTTTCCCACGGATGGCTATATCGCCGAGTCCGCCGCCCGGATGACCGGCTGTACCCTGCGCGCGCTCGAACCGGGCGCCGTACCGGGCGAGTTGAGCGAGCGCACCGCCGCCGTGCTGCTCAACCACGTCGACTACCGCACCGGGCGACTGCACGACCTGCCCGGTCTCACCGCCGCGATCCACGCGTCCGGTGCCCTGGCGGTCTGGGACCTGTGCCACAGCGCGGGCGCCCTGCCGGTCGCGCTGGACGAGCACGGGGTGGACCTCGCCGTGGGGTGTACGTACAAGTACCTGAACGGTGGGCCCGGTTCGCCCGCCTATCTGTACGTGAACCAGGCGCACCAGGAGCGGTTCGACTCACCCCTGCCCGGCTGGACCTCGCACGCCGACCCCTTCGGCATGCGGCCCGAGTACGCCCCCGCCCCGGGTGCGACACGCGGGCGGGTCGGTACGCCGGACATCCTCTCGATGCTCGCCCTGGAGGCGGCCCTCGACGTCTGGGACGGGGTCGGCATCGACGCCGTACGCGCCAAGTCCCTTGCCCTGACGGACTTCTTCCTGGAGTGCGTCGACGAGTACGTCCCGGAGGGGCGCGTCGAGTGTGTGACGCCGGCCGCGCACGACGAGCGCGGGAGCCAGATCGCGCTGCGGTGTTCGGACGCCGGGGAGGTGATGGCGCGGCTCATCGAGCGGGGCGTCGTCGGCGACTTCCGGCGGCCGGACGTACTGCGGTTCGGGTTCACGCCGCTGTACGTCGGGTTCGCGGACGTGGAGCGGGCGGCCCGGGTGCTGGGTGAGGTCGTCGTCGGCTGACCGTCGCGGACCTGAATCAGCGGCGGCCGGTGTGACGTACGCGTCGGCCGTCGCTGTCCTTGGGGGTGACTTCCGTGTGTCGGCGCACGTCACGCGGCCTGATAGCGTCCCGACAACGGCCGAATTCTCTCCAGGTCCGCCAAATCTGTTACGTCGCTGAGAGGTTGGAGCATGCCGGACGATGCCGTAGCACGTGAGCACGGTGCCGCGGAGGCCCTTGCCGTGGCCGCGCGCGCGGCGGAGGAGGAGAAGTCGGCCTTCTCGCACCCGCCCGTCGACCCCGACGCCACCGCCGCGTACGGCGGTCATCCCGACCAGGTGATCGACTTCTACGCCCCGCGCGGCCCCGAGTCGCGGCCGGACGACGGGAGCGCGCCGCTGGTCGTCGTACTGCACGGGGGTGCCTGGCGGGCGCCGTACGACCGCCGGCACATCACGCCGTTCGCCGCGTTCCTGGCCCGGCGCGGGTTCGCCGTGGCCAACGTGGAGTACCGGCGGGGCGAGGACGACCCGGCCGTCGCCGGGCGCTGGCCCGACACCTTCGACGATGTCGCGGCGGCGCTGGACGCCCTGCCCGCGCTCGCGGCGGCCCACCTCCCGCAGGCCGACCCCCGCCGTACGGTCGTCACCGGGCACTCGGCGGGCGGGCATCTGGCCCTCTGGGTCGCGGCCCGGCACCTCCTGCCCGCCGACGCGCCCTGGTTCCTGGCCCGTCCGGCCCCGCTGCGCGGCGTGGTCGCCCTCGCCCCGGTCGCGGACTTCGGTGTCGCCGCGAAGCTGGACGTCTGCTCCGACGCCGTACGCCAACTCCTGGGCGGGGAAGGCCACTTTGCCGAACGTCAGCCCTACGCCGACCCGGCCCTCCTGGTCCCGACCGGCATCGCGACCACCCTCGTACAGGGGCGCGCCGACATCGACCTACCGGAGATCGTCGCCGAGTCGTACGCGGACGCGGCGGCGAAGGCCGGTGAGGTGGTCGGGGTGACGCTGCTGGCGGACGTCGGGCACTTCCCGCTGATCGACCCGGTCGCGGACGCCTGCGCGGTGGTCGCGGAGGAGATCGCCCAGTTGGCCTGGTGAGCCCGTGGTGGTCCTTCCTGTTCCTTCCGGGTTCCCCGTAGTACCTGAGACGGACGGCGCAGAACCCCTCTCACTGCTGACGACCGCCGCCCGCCCGCCGCCTACCGTGCTGTATGTGACTGAGACGACCCACTCGCAGACGAATCACACGCAGACGAATCACATGCAGACGACCCCCGGGCCGAAGCGGGGGGACGACGCTCTGTTCAGCAGCCCCGAGTTCCGGGTGGCCATGGACGCGCTGGCGGGACTGCGCGCGGACCTGTTCCACGACCCCTTCGCCTACCGGCCGCTGCCCCCGCGCAGCCGGCCCGGCCGGATCGCCCAGGTGCTGCCCGGGCGGCTGCGCCCGTACGCGGTCTGGGCGCCGCACGCCCTGGTGGGCGCGGCCGCGATGCTGGCGCTGCTGGTCACCATCGAGGGCAGCTGGGGCGGCCTGATCGAAACACTGGCGATAGCCGTCTTCTCGCTGGGGCCGATCCTGCTGACGCTGGTCCGGCCGGTGGGGGCCTTCTGGTTCTCCCTGGTCTCGATCCCGGTCGTCGCCGTGCTCAGCCACGACTGGGGCGGCGACTACATGAGCGGCGACTACCCCTGGAAGCCCGCGAGTTTCGTCGCGCACCTGGTGGTGCTGACGGTCGTCGCCGCCCGGACCCGGCCGCGTACGGCCGCCTGGATGTGGGCGCTGACGGCGGTGTACGCCATGGGCGCCGAGGGCCTCTTCGGCTACCACTACTTCAGCAGCAACGCGGTGCCCTTCCTCTTCCTCGCCGCGCTGTCCCTGCTCGTGGTGACCGTGCTGCATGTGCGCCGGGCCGCCGAGGAGGAGGTGACCGCGCAGCAGACGGTGACCGCGCGTGAGCGTTCCCAGCGGACGCTGCTGGAGGAGCGTACGACCATCGCGCGTGAGCTGCACGATGTCGTCGCGCACCACATGATGGTCGTCGCCATCCAGGCGGAGGCGGCGCCCTACCGGGTGGAGGACCCGCCCGAGGAGCTGGCGAAGGCCTTCGCGACGATCCGTGAGAACGCGGTGGCCGCGCTCACCGAACTGCGCCGGGTCCTGGGCGTCGTACGCGCGGAGGACTACGCGGCTCCCGACGCCCCGCAGCCGACCCTGGCCGACCTCGACGCGCTGCTCGCCAATGTGCGGGAAGCGGGCCTGGGTGTGGAGAAGGTGGTGACGGGCGCGGTGCGTGGACTCCCGCAGGGCGTCGAGCTGTCGGCGTACCGGATCGTGCAGGAGGCGCTGAGCAACACGCTCCGGCACGCACCGGGAGCGAGCGCGCGGGTCGAAATCGGTTACGTACTGGGCGGGTTGGGGCTGCGAATCGTCAACGGCCCGGCGGGGGAGGTGTCGTTCGTGAAGCAGACGCCGACCGAGGGCGCGGGCCAGGGGCTCACGGGGATGCGTGAACGCGTCTCCATGCTGAACGGTGAGATGACGGCGGCCCCGGCCGCCGACGGGGGCTACGAGGTCACGGTCTTCCTCCCCGTCGCGAGCGTCACGGTCGAGGACGGAGAGGGGGCATGAGCACCACCGGTACCAACGGCAGGGCCGGTACGATCCGCGTGCTGATCGCGGACGACCAGATGATGGTCCGTGAGGGCTTCTCCGTGCTGCTGAACGCGATGCCCGGCATCGAGGTCGTCGGCGAGGCGGTGAACGGCCGCGAGGCGGTGGACCGGGTGCGCGAACTCGCCCCGGACGTCGTACTGATGGACATCCGGATGCCCGAACTGAACGGTATCGAGGCGACCCGGGAGATCGTCGCGGCGGACGGTTCGGCGAAGGTCCTGGTCCTGACGACGTTCGACCTCGACGAGTACGTGTACCAGGCGCTGCGGGCGGGCGCGTCGGGCTTCCTGCTGAAGGACGCGTCGGCACGTCAACTGGCGGACGGGGTACGGGTGGTGGCGGCCGGCGAGGCTCTGCTGGCGCCCTCGGTCACCCGGCGCCTGATCACGGAGTTCTCGAAGCTCTCCGAGGCGCCGCGGCTGATGCCGGGGGCGCAGGCCGCGTACGGCGATCTGACCGACCGGGAGACCGAGGTGCTGGTGCTCATCGCGCAGGGCCTGTCGAACGTGGAGATCGCCGGGCGGCTGGTGGTCGCCGAGTCGACGATCAAGACGCACGTCAGCAGGATCCTGGTGAAACTGGGGCTGCGGGACCGTACTCAGGCGGCCGTGTTCGCGTACGAGGCGCGGCTGGTGACGCCGGGGTAGGGCCCATTGGTGGGGTCATCTGCGGCCGAGGTAGACCCCCAGCGCCCGTTGCAGCATCCTGCCCTGGCTGCCCACCGGTCGTTCCCACTCCCCGAGGTACTCCACGGCCCGGCCGCCGGCCCCCGTCTTGAAGTGGAGCCGGCCGACGAGGCGGTCCCCGGTGAGGGCGGGCGTGATGGAGCGCAGGTCGTACGTCTCCGCGCCCGAGGCCAGCGCGTCGCACAGCATCCGCCACAACAGCGCACTGCTGGGCCGGAGTTGGCGCCCCCGGCGGCCGGAGGCGGGGTACGAGTGCCAGGCCCGGGAGCCGACGTTGATCATGAGGGCGCCGGAGAGCACCTCGTTCTCGTACTCGGCGACATAGAGGCGGAGCCGGTCGTCGTCCTCGGCGTTCAGGGCCTGCCACATGCGCTGGAAGTAGTCCAGGGGGCGTGCCTTGAAGCCGTCGTGGGCGGCGGTCGCGGTGTACAGGCGGTGGAACTCGGGCAGGTCGTAGTCCGACACCCAGGAGACCGTGATGTCCGCCGACTCCGAGGTGCGCAGGGCCTGTTCCCAGTGCGGGGCGAGGGCGTCGCGCAGGTCGTCCTCCGAGCGCCCGGCCAACGGGATGTGACAGCCGTAGCGCGGCTGGCCGAGCCCGAACCCGCTGCTGTAGCCGCTGCCGTCCCCGCTGTCGTCGTCTTCCTCGCACGGCCGCCATCCGAGCCGCCGCAGCCGCTCGGCGGCGTCGAGCGCGTAGCCGTCGATGCCCGCGGGGGGCAGCTCGCGCAGATGCCGTACGCCCGGGTCGGCGAGGCCAGCCGCCACGGTGGCCGGGTCCCAGTGGCGTACGACCAGGGGCGGCCCGATCCGTACCGAGAACGCCCCGATCCGCTCCAGATGGGCGACGAGCGGGTCCAGCCAGCGCTCCAGCCGGGGTGCCCGCCAGTCGATGGCGGGCCCGTCGGGAAGGTAGGCGAGGTAGCGCCGGGTGCCGGGCATCGGCCGGTAGAGGACGAGTGCGGCAGCGACCATGACATCGCCCGTGGCCCCGCCTGTCGGCTCGCCCTCGAACCAGCCGATGCTCTCCGGCAGCCAGTCGGGCTTCACGCCGCCCCACTCGGGGATCTGGAGATGGCTCACGTCGGGAGAGCGCCGCAGGTGGGCCAGATGCTCCTCGCGCGTGATCTCCCGCACGTACAGGCTGGTCATGGGTGGGGTACTCCTGTTCGGGGGCGGCCACCCTAAGCCGGGGATCACCGGGCGGGTCAAGAGCTCACGGATTCCGCGTATCCCAGCCGGGCCCGGTGTACCGGAAGGGAACTCTGCCCACCCTCCGGTGAGACATCCCTGGTCAGATGGGTGCGGCTCGGGCTAGCGTCCGTGCATGGCAGCTTCACCCGACCCCGCTTTCAACCCCTGGGACCCGGAGTTCCTCGCAGACCCGTACCCCGCGTACGCGGAACTGCGCGCCCGGGGCAGAGTCGTGCACTACGAACCGACCGACCAGTGGCTGGTCCCGCACCACGCGGACGTCTCGGCGCTGCTGCGCGACCGCCGCCTGGGCCGCACCTACCAGCACCGCTTCACCCACGAGGACTTCGGCCGCACGGCACCCCCGCCGGAACACGAGCCGTTCCACACGCTCAACGACCACGGCATGCTGGACCTGGAACCGCCGGACCACACCCGTATCCGCCGCTTGGTGTCGAAGGCGTTCACCCCGCGCACGGTGGAGGCCCTGAAGCCGTACGTGGAGCGGCTGGCGGGCGATCTGGTGGCCGACCTGGTGAAGGCGGGCGGCGGCGACCTCCTCACCGATGTGGCGGAGCCGCTGCCGGTGGCGGTGATCGCGGAGATGCTGGGCATCCCCGAGAGCGACAGAGCGCCCCTGCGCCCCTGGTCGGCGGACATCTGCGGCATGTACGAGCTGAGCCCGTCGGAGGAGACGGCGGCGAAGGCGGTACGGGCGTCGACGGAATTCACGGAGTACCTGCGGGGGCTGATCGCGACCCGCCGCACGGCGCCCGGCGAGGACCTGATCTCGGGCCTGATCGCCGCGTACGACGAGGGCGACCGCCTGACCGAACAGGAAATGATCTCGACGTGCGTGCTCCTGCTGAACGCGGGCCACGAGGCGACGGTCAACGCGACGGTGAACGGCTGGTGGGCCCTGTTCCGCAACCCGGCCGAACTGGCGGCGCTGCGCGCGGACCACTCCCTCATCCCCTCCGCCGTCGAGGAGCTGATGCGCTACGACACCCCGCTCCAGCTCTTCGAACGCTGGGTACTGGACGACATCGAGATCGACGGCACGGTGATCCCGAGGGGGAGTGAAGTGGCATTGCTGTTCGGCGCGGCGAACCACGACCCTGCGGTGTTCGCCGACCCGGCCCGCCTGGACCTGACCCGCCCGGAGAACCCGCACATCTCCTTCAGCGCGGGCATCCATTACTGCATCGGGGCTCCGCTGGCGAAGATCGAGCTGGGGGCGTCGATGGGGGCGCTGCTGAGGGGGGCGCCGACTCTGACTTTGGCGGAGGAACCGGCTCGGAAGCCGAACTTTGTGATCAGGGGGTTGGAGGGGTTGAGGGTCGAGGTCGGGCGGAGAACAACGGGCTGATCACTCGTTCGGATGAGCAGGTGGCCGATCCAGGCACAGCACACCCATGCCTCGGCAAGCTGGTGCACGCCTGCGAAGGAGGGCACCATGACGGTTATGGCGCAGCACATGTCCCCGATGACCGTAGAGGAATTCGAGAAGCTCGCTGCGTTCGTCGCCAAGGAGTTCGAAGCCGTCAGGTTGGAGTTCATCAACGGACGGATCGGGATCAAGGGCATGACGGACGGCAACCACAGTGAGGTCATCAGGTGGTTGCAGGAGTGCTGCCTGCTGGCCGGTACGGGTCTGTGGCTGTACGGAGGTGGGGAGCTGGGCCTGCGGATCGAGAAGTACCGCAAGGGCCGGGCGCTCCCCGACGCTGTGCTCGCACCCCGTGGAACGTTCGCGGGGAAGGGGGACTGGGCCGACACCAATGGCGTGATGATGACGGTCGAGGTGACCTCCTACGACGCGGACACCCACCGGCGTGACCGCGAGGAGAAGCCGTTCGGCCATGCCGATGCCGGGATCCCGTACTACCTGCTGATCGACCGCGACGACTGCTCGGTGACGCTGTACGGCGATCCGGCCCCGGGCGTCGGCTACCGCAGTACCGACAAGAAACCCTTCGGCGCGAAGCTCTCCCTCCCGGCGCCCATCGGTATCGAACTCGACACCGAGGAACTCAAGCGGTACGTCGACTGAGGCCCTGTGCTCACGGAGCCGGAGGGGCTGAGCGGCGAGGCCTGAGCCGGGACCCGACGCCCCGCAGAACCGCCCAGAGGACCAGACCGACGGCGGTCCCGGTGATGACCAGCAACGGCAGTTCGGCGTAGAAGACGCTCCAGTCGGGTCCCTGCTCGAAGCGGCGGACCCGGCCCTGGGCCCTGACGGCCCACACCACCAGTCCCGCGCTCACTCCGAGGGCTACGGTCAGACATCCTGCGGCGGCTTGCGCGCGTTGTCCCATGCCTGCGAGGGACGCGTCCGCGGCGCCGCGGGTTGCCTCATGGGCGGGGTGCGGGCGGACCGGTGGCCCGGCCGGTCGTCGGACGGGGCGGTCTTCTCAGCGGCCCGGCCGACGTGCTGTCATCCAGGGATGGAAGCGGTTCTCACAAGTGTGGTCGCCGTCGTCGGGACCCTTCTCGGCGTGGGCTTCAGCTACGTCGTGCAGCAGCGGATGACCATTCGCAACGAGCGGTTCGCCCGGTGGCGGTTCCTGCAGGAGGAACGCATGGCGGCGTACAGCGCGTACGCGGCCTCGCTGGCGCACTGCCGACGCGGCGAACTCGACCGCTGGCACCGGGCCCAGGAGAACCCGGGCAGCGCGGAGGCCGCGGAAGCGCGGATCGAGTCCTACCGGCTGCGTGGAGTGGCGCGTCAGGAACTCTTCCGGATCCGGCTCGTGGCCCAGGCACCCGACCTCGTCCGGCTGGCCGAGGAGGCGCTGGACCGGGTGAGCGTGATCCACAAGGCGGACGACGAGCAGGAGTGCCACCGCAGCGGTGACGACGCCCGGCGGGCCGTCGAGGCCTTCGTACACGCCGCCGGGCAGCAGATCACCGCCTGAACGCCGCCTCTTTCGAAGGCGGAGCCGCTAGTCGCAGTTACGCAGTTCGTAACGGATGTGGTCGCCCAGGTCGCCCAGGTCGCCCAGGTCGCTCGGACCGCCGGGCAGGGTGAGCAGTCCCTCGGCCCGGCCATCTCGCCGTATGCCGTCGATGGCCAGGACCGCGTCGGCGATCGCGTATTTGATGCCGAGCGCGAGGTCCGTACGGACGAAGAGGCCGTCCAGCCAGTCCAGCCCTTCCGGGTCGCGGTGGCCGACCCCCTTGAGCAGGGTCGTGGCCCTCTTGCGAACCGTCCCGCTCACGATCTGCTCCGGCATCGCGGTCAGCAGTTCGGTCAGCAGGCCGCGGATTTCCGGTCGGCTGAGCCGGGTCCCGAGGAGGGCCCCGCACATGGTGGAGACGTCCTGGAGAGCGGCTGAGTACCAGCCGCTCCGCTCCCGGACGCGTTCACGCTCGGCGGAGGGCGCGGCTGATCCCGGGACGGCGGACGCGCTGCCCGGATCCTGCGGCGCGTCCGGCAGACGGCTCCGGGTGATCTTGTACACCTCCATCACCTCGTCCCGCCCGAGCGTCGCGTGCTCGTCCACCCGGATGACCAGTTTCAGGAGGTTTCTGATGAGGTTGGAATCCTCGTCGTTCGCCACCGCCCGCCGCATACGGGCGGTGGCGGTCCCGAGCAGTGGTATCGCGTGCTCGGTGAAGACCGCGTCGACCACACGGGACGGGTCCAGAAGGATCTTCGTCAGCCGCATGGCCGCGTCGGTGTGCGGGCTGCGGAGCAACTCGCACAGCCAAGGCGTCAGTTCGCCCCACGGCAGGTCCTCAAGCTCCTGAAGGGTCTTGACCGCCGTCCCTGCCACGGCCGGGCTCTCGCCGTTCAGGGCGGCCGACAGCCATGCGCGCGCCGTCTCGTCGAGGTGTACGAGCCGGCTCTCCAGCTTGGCCCTGGTCTGGACGATCTCGCTGTTACGGCCTTTCGCGCCGTTCGCACGGTTCGCGCCGCCCGGGCCGGTCATCAGCCCGCGAAGCCGGTCCACGATGGCGGTCAGCACCGTCGTGGAGCCACTGTTCGCCCATGACTTCAGCATGCTGTGCACCACATGCGGCGCCACCCCGGCCGCCTCAGCTGCCTCGTCCGTCCGGAGGCTCGGCCCGGCGCCCGCAGTGTCAGCGGCCGATGTCCTGACAGGCGCGTCCTCCCGGCGGGCCGGCCGCATGCCCTCGTGCTGGTGCTGGTACTGGTCGAGGTCGTTCAGGATCCGCACATGTTCCTCGACCAGGTCGCCGGCCAACAGGACCTGGGCCGGCCACACGTTTCTGGGGGCCGCCGTGCGGACGGCGTCCAGCGCTCTGAGCAGGCGCAGCCGGGTCTCCGGCAGGAGCACGGCGTTCTGCAGGCAGTAGGCGATGGAGGACAGGCCCTCGCTGCTCCGGGGGTCCTTGAAGTCCTTTGCCAGCAACTGCTCCGCGAGCCACTCGGCGTGTTCCGCGGTCAGGTGACCGAGGACGTTGACGTGCCGGGTCATCTCCGTACCGCGTTCGAGGATGTCGCTCACCACGCCTGTACGGACATCAGGGTCCGCCGCACCGAGCCGGGCCACCAGTCTCACCTGGGCGTTGTCCCAGGTACCGGGGAGCTTCGCGGCCAGCAGTTGCCGCCAGGTGCTCCAGCCCTGCTGCTCCCGTACCGCCGGGCACTCCCAGAACAGCCGCATGGTGCGTACGGCGTCGTCGTCGCCGAGGGAGGGCGGGCAGGCGACCGTGAGGACGGAAGCAGCGAACTCCGCCGTCTGTTCCGCCGACAGCGGGCCGTGCAGATGGGCGAGGACCGCTGTCCGGCGCGCCAGATCGCCCAGCCTCGGATAGTGCTCGCGCAGAACGGCGAGCACCTCGTCCGGTACTTCCTGCCGTGTCGTGCCCGGGTCCGGTTCGAGGCCCTGCTCCTCGATGCCCGGGAGCGCGGTCAGCAGCCGCTGCGGATGGTTCTGCCAGACGACCTGACCGGCCTGGTCGTGGTGCTGGCGCGCGGCGCAGACAGCCGTCAATGCCTCCCCGAGCCGGGCCGGCAGCAGGTCCTCCGGTGTACGGGCCAGGAGTTTCGCCAGTGCGTTGGCCACGGGCCCGGCCAGCCCGACCGGATGGTCGCCGACCGCCTTGACCAGTGCGTTGTGCGCGGCGAGGAGATGCCTGGCCGGGGCCTCGCCCAGGTCCAGGGCCACGCGCCGCATCAGGGTCGGGCTGGAACCGACCCGCTCCAGGACACCGGCGAGGGAGTCCTCCTCGGCGCGCCCCAGCGAGGTCACGACCTGCGTCCTGGCGGCCTCCGTGGTGTCGGCCGGGAGGCGTCCTGCCAGCTCCCGGAAGTCGTCGTACGACGCCACCTGCGACAGCAGGGAGGTCGCGAGAGGCCACAGGTTGCTGTGCCCGGAGTTGAGCGCCCGCACCAGTTCGGTGATGGCGACGCTGTGTGTTCCCTGCCTGAGCAGCCAGCGTGCGTGCGCGTACTCGCCGAAGCTCTGGTGGAAGAACTCCCAGTACGTTTCACCGTCCAGGACCAGACCCTCGCTGACGGCCTGCGCCATCCCCTCGGCGAGTGCCCTGTCCTCGCTGAGTCGCCTGTCCAGCTCCCCCTTGGGCACCTGGACGCGCAGCACGCCCTCCCGGGTCAGGAGCAGCTCGGCGAGCGCGTAGACCGCCCGCTCCTTGTCCGGTGCCGGCAGGCCCCCGCTGGTCCGGATCCTGGCCTGCCAGTAGTCCCCGAAGAGCTGTTTTGTCGTCAGTTCCTCTGGAATGTAACCCTTGTTCGCATAGACCTCGCAGGCCATCGCCAGCCGCACGGGCAGCGCGCAGATCCGGCGGAGCGCGCCGGGCACGGCGACCCGGCCCCGGAGGACACTGAGGAAGGCCTGATCGGACGGAGTCAGCCCGCCGCTCCCCGCGGCGCCGCGCAACAGGTGGTGTTGCGCCCAGTCGACGATCTCGGTCTCCGAGAGCAGCGGCATCGGATGCTCGACCAGCCGGCCGGCCAGGCGGGGCGCACTCCGGTCGGGATACCGCAGATGCCCGCGGTACTCAAGGTCGCGGCAGGTCATGACGACGTTGCCGAGCTCCAGCGCCGCACCGAGCACCGACGACAGTCCCGGCAGCGTCCCGGCGTCGAGGACCAGGTCGAGGGTGTCGACGAGCAGCGTGACCTCGCCGTACGCGGCGCGCAGCCGGGCGAGGAGGTCGATGATCCCCTTCCCGCCACCGGGCCGTACGGCCTCGCCGATCGCCCGGTCGGCGCTCTCGAACCCATGGCGCAGGGTGTCGGGCGGCAACTGCGCGCAGGACAGCAACGCCACCGCGCCCTTCCCGGGTTCGAGCCGCTGGAGCAGTTGCCCGAGCAGCACACTCTTGCCGATACCGCCGTCACCTGTCAGTGCCAGCAGCACCGGCCGCCCGTATGCATCGACCCCGCCGGACCCGCCTCCCCC
>NZ_LIQQ01000258.1 GCF_001418565.1 Streptomyces graminilatus
CGCAGCGCGGCGGCCATCTCGGCGGCGCCTTGGAGGGCGACGGCGCCGATGATCTCGCGCTTGCCGCGGAAGTGGCTGTAGAGGACGGGCTGGCTGTACTCGATGCGCTCGGCGAGGCGGCGGGTGGTGACCGCGTCCCAGCCCTGTTGCTCGGCGATTTCACGAGCCGTCGCCAAGATGAGGCGCTCACGCCCGGCCCGTTCGCGCTCCTTGCGTTCCTGTACCGACATGAAAGGAATCCTAGCACCGCTAGACAATCGAGCGGCAGAAGGTCTAGCGTTGCATCACTATCTAGCGCTGCTAGATCCCAGTAGTCAGTAGCCAGTAGCCAGTAGTCGTGATTCCAGTAGGGGGCATCATGCTCAACGCACTTGAGGTCGTCACCACCGTGGTCGTCGGCGTGATGGTGGGAGTGGAGTTCTCGGTCGCCTTCTTCGTCAACCCGATCCTCAACGGCCTCCCCGGCGACAACGGCCTGCGCGGCCGCACGCACGGGGCCCGGCTGCTCGGCGCGGTGATGCCGTTCTGGTACGTCGGTTCGCTGGTCCTCGCCGCGATCTGGGCGGTCGCAGGTTGGCATCACTCAGGCGCGGGCCTCGTCGTCACCGCCGCCGGGCTGCTGATCCTCAGCGTGGTCATGTCGATCCTGCTGCTCGTCCCGATCAACAACAGGGTCAAGACGTGGACAGCCGGCGGCCTCCCCGCCGACTGGAAGCAGCAGATGAACCGCTGGGACCGCTTCCACTACGTCCGCGTGGCGGTGATCGTCGCGGCGTTCGCGCTGCTGGCCGCCGCGCTCGCTCTCTGAACGACTCGATCCTGGAACAAGTGGCCGGACCGGGAACAGTCGGTCCGGTCGGCGCGGTTGCACCGACGGAGGGCCCGGCGCCGCAGGGGCGGGGATGGGGATCATCCGGGCCCCGGGATCGCGGTACGCCCGCCGCGCACTTGGACTGAGACGTAAATACGCAGGAGGACAGTTCCATGACCGACCGGCCCTTGACCCTGATGGCAGTGCACGCCCACCCCGACGACGAGGCCACGGGAACCGGAGGGGTCCTCGCGCGGTACGCGGCGGAAGGCTTCCGCACGGTTCTCGTGACCTGTACGGACGGCGGTTGCGGTGACGGACCCGGTGGCGTGAAACCGGGTGACCCCGGGCACGATCCGGCGGCGGTCGTCGCGATGCGCCGTGAGGAACTCCAGGCGAGCTGCGAAGTCCTGAAGATCAGCGATCTGGAGACGCTGGACTACGCCGACTCCGGGATGATGGGCTGGCCGAACAACGACGCCCCGGGCGCCTTCTGGCAGACCCCCGTGGCGGAGGGCGCGGCTCGCCTCGCGGAGCTCATGCGGCACTACCAGCCCGACGTGGTCGTCACGTACGACGAGAACGGCTTCTACGGCCACCCCGACCACATCCAGGCCAACCGCATCACGATGGCGGCGCTGGCGCTGACCGGGCTGACCCCGAAGGTGTACTGGACGACGATGCCCCGCTCGGCGATGCAGAAGTTCGGCGAGGTCATGCGCGAGTTCGGGGACGACATGCCGGAGCCGGACCCCGCCGAGGCAGCCGCGCTGGCCGAGATCGGCCTCCCCGACGACGAGATCACCACCTGGGTGGACACGCTCGCCTTCAGCGGCCAGAAGTTCGACAGCCTGGCCGCGCACGCCAGCCAGGGCGAGAACATCTTCTTCCTCAAGATGGGCAAGGAGCGGTTCGGTGACCTGATGGGCGTGGAGACCTTCGTACGCGTCCGGGACACCACGGGCGCGGCTCTCCCGGAGAACGACCTCTTCGCCGGGCTGCGCTGACCCGTCCGTACGACCGGCTGGCTACGAGTTCGCGGTGAACATGTCGAGCAGGCCATAGGGCGCGTTGTCGCCGTAGAGGAGCTCGTGGAGCTGGTTGCCGTCGGCGGCCGCTGTGGCGCTGCGGGGAAACATGGCCTGCTCGTACTCCGTGAGCGCGGTTTCGGTGTCGTCGGGGTGGGCGGCGAGGGCCTGGGCGAGTTCGGCGCCGTCCAGCATGGCCAGGTTGGCGCCCTCGCCGTTCGGGATGGAGAGGTGGGCGGCGTCGCCGATCAGGGTGACGCCGGGCGCGCGGTCCCAACGGTGGTCGGCGGGCAGGGAGTTGAGGGCACGCAGGACGGGTGCGGAGTCGCCGTCGGTGATCAGGGCGGTGAGTTCCGGTGCCCAGCCGTCGAACTCCCGCGCTATACGGGCGATGCCTGCGGCGGGGTCGGTGAAGTCGATGCCGGCGAACCACTCCTGCGACCCGGCGAGCATCACGTACGTGTGCAGGGTGCCGCCGCTCTCCCGGTGGGCGGCGAGCCCCTTCCCCGGCGCGAGCGCCAGCATCGCCCCGCCGCCGACCGTCTTCGCGTGGGCGGGATGCCGGGTGTCACTGTCGAACAGGTACGTGTCTACGACTGACATGCCGACGTATTCGGGGGTCGCGTCGGAGAGCAGTGGCCGTACGCGGGACCAGGCGCCGTCCGCGCCGACGAGCAGGCCCGTGGTGACGGAGGTCCCGTCGGCGAAGGTCACCTCGTGGCGCCCGTCGCCGAGGGCGCGCGTACCGCTGACTTTCCGCCCCCACCGAACGGTCCCGCCCGGGAGTGAGTCGAGCAGCAGTTGCCGCAGCTCACCGCGCTGCACCTCGGGACGGCCCCCCGTACCGTCGTCGGCCTGGTCGAACAGGACGTTGCCGTCCCGGTCGAGGATCCGAGTGGCCTCGCGCCCCTCCAGAACAAGCCCGCGGAACTCGTCATACAGCCCTGCGGCCTTGAGGGCGAGCTGTCCGTCGTGCTCGTGGATGTCAAGCATTCCGCCCTGTGTGCGGGCGGTCGGTGAGGGCTCGGCCTCGTAGACCGTCGCGGTGATGCCGTGGACGTGGAGGACGCGGGCGAGGGTCAGTCCGCCGAGGCCGGCGCCGATGATCGTGACGTGGGTTGTGGCGGTGGTGGTGGGCATGGAGGCTCCTGGTGAGTCGCAACCTTGCTGGAACGCCGTTCCAGTGTGCTTGGCATCAGCCTGGAACGACGTTCCATCAATGTCAAGCTGGAACGCCGTTCCAGGTGTGTGTCGGGTGTGCCAGGATGCCCGCATGGCTGCTGCAACAAGGAAGAGTCGTCCGGAGCGACGGGAGGAGCCGCTCTCCCGGGAGCGGATTGTCGAGGCGGCGATCGAACTTCTCGACACGGCGGGCGAGGCCGGGCTCACCTTCCGGGCACTGGCCCAGCGTCTCGCGACAGGGCCGGGTGCGATCTACTGGCACGTCACGGGCAAGGACGAGCTGCTCGGCGCCGCCACGGAGGCCGTGGTCGCCGACGCGATGGCGGCGGGCGTCACCGGGCCGACGCCACGGGACGCGGTACGTTCCGTCGCGCTGGGCGTGTTCGACGCGATCGACGCCCACCCGTGGATCGGCACGCAGCTTGCCCGCGCCCCCGCACAGTCACCGCTGCTGCGGATCTTCGAGCACCTGGGACGCCAGGTCCAGGCGCTCGGGGTGCCCCACGCCGCCCACTTCACGGCCGCGTCCACGCTGCTGAACTACGTCCTCGGCGTGGGCGGCCAGAACGCGGCCAACGCCCGCAGCAGCCAACGCCAGGACACGACCCGTGCGGAGTTCCTGGGCGAGGTCTCGACCGCCTGGTCGAACCTGGACCCCGAGGAGTACGCGTTCACGCGAAGCGTCGCTGGGCAGCTACGGGATCACGACGACCGGGAGGAATTCCTGGCGGGGATCGATCTGATCCTGGCGGGGATCGCCGGGATCACCGGGGTCACCGCGCGGCCGTGAACTCCCGCCAGGCGGTGGGGGAGCGGGGTGAGGGTCCCGTTCATCTCCGGCCTGGTCTCAGAGTTCGCACGAGCCGCTGTCGATACGAACGTAACGACGACCCTTGGCCCAGCGGCACAGCCGGACGCCGACGACGATGCCGCCGATCGTGACCAGCGCGGGCAGATAGCCGCTGGAGACCTGGATGATGGGGATCGCCGGGCAGCCGCCGGAGATCGCCCAGCCCGTGCCGAACAGCACCGCGCCGGGGATCACTCCGGCATGGATGCGCCCCGGGGTGCGACGGACTCGTAGCAGGGCGAAAGCGCACACGATGATCACGACCGCCCCGGCGAACGACAGGAGCATCCTCAGGTCCTGGAAGGTGAACATGCGGTTGAGTTCGGCGTAGTCGCCGAAGCCGATGTTGGTGACGGTGAAACCGAGCGCCAGCCCGGTGACGATGTTGGCCAGCAGGATTCCGCCCCGGGTACGCATCAGATCACCTTCCACAAGAGGAACGACACGGCGACGGCCGTACCGAAGAACGTCGCCGTCGCCACGATGCTGACCGGGTCGCGCCGGCCACACCCGTTGAGCCCGTGGCCGGAGCTGCAACCACCGGCCAGTCGGGTGCCGAAGCCGACCAGCACGCCTCCCGCGAACAGCAGGGCGACCATGCCGACCGGGCTGGCCGTGACCAGGTCCCGGAAACCCGGTCCCATGTCGAGCCGGAGGTGGAACCGCCCGGAGGTGAGGGAGGCGATCAGCCCACCGAGGAAGATCGAGATCAGCAGCGCGGCCTGGCTGACCAACGGGGCCGGGCGCTGAGGCGCGGCCAACGGGGCCTCGGCCACCGGCACTTCAGTCACCCGCGATGCATCATCGAGCCCGCTCGACGGCTGCTGGACCGGCGGGCCGGACGGCGACTCCGTATGCGACCGAACGGGTGGAGCCGATGGAGCCGGGGGAGCCATTTCGGGCGCGAGGGTGGCGAAATGGTCGGTGCCGGCCTTGGCGAGCGCGGCGGCGAAGTCGCGTTCGTCGGCGAACTGCTCCTCGAACTCCTCCTCCGCCCGCTCAAGTTCTCGTTCACGGCGCCAGTGCAGTACGCGGTCCCACGCGCCCGAGACACCGAAGGAACGCTCGGCGGCGAGGGTGTAGCCGACGGTCAGCACGGCCAGCCCGATCGCCCCCGCCCACCAGGGCCAGTACGTACTCATGCGGGGCCTCTCATCCACTTGGTGAACCGGCTCCAGCCGCTCGCGGATGACCCGGACTCCCCTGAGCCGGGCCGGTCGACGGGGTCGGATGACCGCGGAACGGAGGTGGCGGGGGTGGTGGGGGTGACGGCGGTGACAGG
>NZ_LIQQ01000259.1 GCF_001418565.1 Streptomyces graminilatus
ATCGGCAAGGACATCGCCGAGGCCATCCAGGAGGCGGCCGGTGAGGTCGCCGCCGGTGACTGGGACGAGCACTTTCCCGTCGACGTGTTCCAGACCGGGTCCGGGACCTCGTCCAACATGAACGCCAACGAGGTCATCGCCAGCCTCGCGAGCGAGCGGCTGGGGAGAGACGTACATCCCAATGATCACGTCAACGCCTCGCAGTCGTCCAACGACGTGTTTCCGTCCTCCATTCACATCGCCGCCACCGCCGCTGTCACGCGTGAGCTCATTCCCGCTCTTGATCATCTCGCCGACGCCCTCACCCGCAAGTCCGCGGAGTTCGCCGACGTCGTGAAGTCGGGGCGTACCCATCTCATGGACGCCACGCCCGTGACCCTCGGGCAGGAGTTCGGAGGGTACGCCGCCCAGGTGCGGTACGGCGTGGAGCGGCTGCGTGCCTCCCTGCCCCGGCTCGCCGAGCTGCCCCTGGGCGGGACCGCCGTCGGGACCGGGATCAACACGCCGCCCGGGTTCTCCGCCGCCGTGATCGGGGAAGTCGCCCGGTCCACCGGGCTGCCCCTCACCGAGGCCCGCGATCACTTCGAGGCGCAGGGCGCGCGGGACGGGATCGTCGAGACCAGTGGGCAGCTGCGGACCATCGCCGTGGGGCTGACGAAGATCGCCAATGATCTGCGGTGGATGGCCTCGGGGCCGCGCACCGGGCTCGCGGAGATCTCGCTCCCCGATCTCCAGCCCGGCTCCTCGATCATGCCCGGCAAGGTGAATCCGGTCATTCCCGAGGCCGTGCTCATGGTCGCCGCGCAGGTCATCGGCAATGACGTCACCGTCACCACCGCCGGTGCCGCCGGGAACTTCGAGCTGAATGTCATGCTGCCGGTCATCGCCAAGAATGTTCTTGAGTCCGTGCGGCTGCTCGCCAACGTCTCGCGGCTGCTTGCCGATCGGACCGTCGACGGGATCGTCGCCCATCGGGAGCGGGCCCGCGAGTACGCCGAGTCGTCGCCCTCCGTGGTCACACCGCTGAACAAGTACATCGGATACGAGGAGGCGGCCAAGGTCGCCAAGAAGTCGCTCGCCGAGCAGAAGACGATTCGCCAAGTGGTCCTGGAATCGGGGTACGTGGAGCGCGGTGATCTCACCCTTGAGGAGTTGGACAGCGCGCTTGATGTCCTGCGGATGACGCGCCCGTAACGTCATCCGGCCACTGGCGAGAACCTTGACGCGCACCGCAGCGTCGCGTGCCCGGGGCACCTAATATCTCTCCATGACAGACGACGGAGCGGTGAGACGAGTGGAAGCGGGCGGATCGGCTGCGTACTGGTCCCCCGGGAGTCAGATCCTTTGGCGTTACCGGGAGAACTCCGGCGAGCGCTTCCACATCGCGCGTCCCGTCACCGTCGTACGGGACGATCCGGAGCTGCTCGCGGTATGGATGGCGCCCGGTACCGAGT
Source organism: Streptomyces graminilatus (assembly GCF_001418565.1). Lineage (GTDB taxonomy): Bacteria > Actinomycetota > Actinomycetes > Streptomycetales > Streptomycetaceae > Streptomyces > Streptomyces graminilatus. The sequence continues at coordinate 1,455 of NZ_LIQQ01000259.1, forward strand.
GCGTCAAGCCCGTGCTCGCCGACGGTACGCCCGTGCATGTGGAGCCGCTGGAGTCGCGGTACACCAAGCCCCGGACCGTGCAGCGCGACCGCTGGTTCGGCACCGGGGTGCTGAAGCTGGCGCGGCCCGCCGAGCCCTGGTCGGTGTGGCTGTTCTGGGAACCGGGCTGGCGGTTCAAGAACTGGTACGTGAACCTGGAGGAGCCGCTTGCCCGTTGGGCCGGTGGTGTCGACTCCGAGGACCATTTCCTCGACATCACCGTGAATCCCGACAGGACTTGGGAATGGCGCGACGAGGACGAGTTCGCGCAGGCCCAGCAGGCCGGCCTGATGGACGCCCAACTGGCCGAGCGGGTAAGGGAAGCGGGCCGTTCGGCGGTCGAGGTGATCCGTGCCTGGGGCGCGCCGTTCGCGGATGGCTGGCAGCACTGGCGCCCGGATCCGTCGTGGGCTGTACCGTCACTGCCGGAGGACTGGGACCGTACGCCCGCGCACATGTCGTCATGAGACCCTTGATGCGCCCCCGGTGCGCAACCGTAGGATCGTCCTCCGCAAGGGCGCACAACCGTAACTGCGGGAACATGCGCCGGGCCTGACCATACGTCACCGAGGGGCGGCAGGACGTGAGCGAGGGGTACGAGGGCAGCGGGCCGGGCCGACCAGGGCCTGCCGGTGCACCAGGAACAACCTCTGACCACGCCGGTTTTCCGTTCCTGGGACACGTATTCCGGGTATCGGGAAGTCGGCGGGACCAACTGCGTGTACAGCGCGCAGCCCCGGACGGATGGATTCGACACGCGTGACGGAGCAACCCACCTCGCACGAGCGCAGTCGGCCGGGCACCGGCCGGCCGGACATCCCCGCGGACACCCGCGGGGCGCTTCCGCGTTCCCCGGAGGCGGCGGCGCTGCCCCTGCCGAAGCAGACGGCGGGGCACGGGCAGACGACGGGGCAGGGAGGGGCCGCGGGTGGACTGGAGGCCGCCCCCGGTTCCGTGACAGGCTCCGAGAGCCCCGAGACCGTCGGTGGCGCCGGTAGAGCCGCGCACGGCGCGGGCACAGCGGGAACAGAGGCGGGAACAGGCGCGATGGCATCCAGCTCGGGTACTGGTACCGGTACGTCCGGCTCCACCGGCCCCAACCCCGCCGGTCCCCCGGCCACTCCCGGGCCCGAGCACTCGCAGCCCGACCAGCCGTCGTCGACCGAGCCCGACGCGCACCGCCCGCGCCCGGCGCCGGACAGCATCCCGGTCCAGCCGGGCGCTGAGAAGCACACGGCGGACCACCACGCGACGGACCATCAGGCCCCGGCGCCCGCCGTCGCCGAGAACCACGTCGCCGAGAACCACGCCACGGCCGGTCAGGCGAGCCCGAACGGGCCCGTCGGCGGCGGCACCGTCGCCGATCTGGCGGCGAGCGCCCTCACGGGCAAGGAGCGGCGTACGGGGCAGGGCAACCCCGCCGGTGCTCCCCTGCCGATGCGGCGGGACGGCGACCGGCTGCGGTTCGTGGGCGCGGCCACCCGGCGTATCGCGCGGGGCATCGACCTCGACGAGATCGTGATGGGGCTGTGCCGGGCGACCGTGCCGACGTTCTCCGACACGATCCTCGTCTATCTGCGCGACCCGCTGCCGGTCGGCGACGAACGGCCCACCGGCCCGCTGGTGCTGCGGCTGCGCCGTACCGACCGGCTGCCGCAGGACCGGGACACCGACAACGCCTTCCTGGCGACCTCGGCGGCCCCGCAGCCGCCGCCCGAGCTGTCCCCGGTCAGCGCCGAACTGTGCGAGGTGCGTGCGGGCGGCGCGCTCGCCGAGGTGCTGCGCGGTGTCCGGCCCGTCTTCGCGGACGCGCCCGCCGCCCGTGCGGCCCTGCCCGAACTGCTCGGCGAGAACTGCGACCTGGAGGTACCGGACGGGCAGCGCGCGATCCTCGCCCCGCTGCGCGGCCGGCGCCGGGTCATCGGGGCCGCGCTGTTCCTGCGCCGCCCGGACCGCATCCCGTTCGAGAACGACGATCTCCTCGTCGCCGCCCAGCTCGCCACGCACAGCGCGCTCGGCATCGACAAGGCGGTGCTGTACGGGCGCGAGGCCTACATCGCCGACGAGCTCCAGCGCACGATGCTCCCGGAGACCCTGCCGCGCCCGACGGGCGTACGGCTCGCGTCCCGGTATCTCCCGGCCGCCGAGACCGCCCGCGTCGGCGGCGACTGGTACGACGCCATCCCGCTGCCCGGCAGCCGGGTCGCGCTCGTCGTCGGCGACGTCATGGGGCACTCCATGACCAGCGCGGCCATCATGGGCCAGCTGCGGACGACCGCACAGACCCTCGCCGGGCTCGACCTGCCCCCGCAGGAGGTCCTGCACCACCTCGACGAGCAGGCCCAGCGGCTCGGCACGGACCGGATGGCGACCTGCCTGTACGCGGTGTACGACCCGGTGTCGCACCGGATCACCATCGCCAACGCCGGCCACCCGCCGCCCGTCCTGCTGCACCTGGGCGGCCGGGCCGAGGTGCTGAAGGTGCCGTCCGGCGCGCCCATCGGGGTCGGGGGCGTCGACTTCGAGGCCGTGGAGCTGGACGCGCCCGCCGGAGCGACCCTCTTCCTCTACACGGACGGGCTCGTCGAGTCCCGGCTGCGGGACGTCTGGACCGGGATAGAGCAGTTGCGCGAGAAGCTCGCCGCGACCGCCCAGCTGACCGGCCCTGACCATCCGCCGCCCCTCGAAGCGCTGTGCGACGAGGTGCTCGACATGCTCGGTCCGGGTGACCGGGACGACGACATCGCGCTGCTCGCCGCCCGCTTCGACGGCATCGCGCCGAGCGATGTCGCGTACTGGTACCTGGACCCGGAGGACGCGGCGCCCGGCCGGGCCCGCCGGCTCGCCCGGCGCGCGCTGTCCCGGTGGGGCCTGGAGGAGCTGACGGACTCGGTGGAGCTGCTGGTCAGCGAGGTCGTGACGAACGCGGTGCGCTACGCGACCAAGCCGATCACGCTGCGGCTGCTGCGGACCGACGTACTGCGCTGCGAGGTCGGCGACGACGTCCCGCAACTGCCGCGCCTGCGCCAGGCCCGCGCCACGGACGAGGGCGGCCGGGGCCTGTACCTCGTCAACCGCCTGGCCCGCCGCTGGGGCGCGACCCGGCTGAGCACGGGGAAGGTGGTCTGGTTCGAGCTGAGCCGGGGCTGACCGAAACGGCGGAACGCGAAGAGAGGGGGCGCCCGGTGATCGCCGGGCGCCCCCTCTCTTCGCGTTGTCGCAGGTGCGTACCTACAGCCCGCCGTCCGTCTGCGGCGGATCCGGGGTGACGTCCCCCGAGCCGCCCGTCGGGGTCGGTGGCGGGAGCGGGACCGACGGGGTCTCCGAGGGCGTCAGGGACGGCGTCAGTGAGGGCGTCAGGGACGGGGTCGGGGTCGGGGTCGGCGAGGGCGTCGCGGAGGGCGTCGGCGACGGTGTCGCGGACGGGGTCTCCGAGGGCGTCGCGGACGGGGTCTCCGACGGGGTCGCCGTGGGCTGCACGGCCGCGCCGAGCGTGGTCTCCAGGTCGAACTTGGTCACCTTGCCCATCGCGCCGAAGGTGTACTGCGCCCAGATCTTCGCCGGGTAGCCACCGCCGTTGATCCGGCCGCCGCCCGCCTGGATGAGGCCCGTGGCGCCCTTCAGGGTGACCTGCTTGTTGGCCTTCATGTCCTCGCCGAACAGGCCGACCGAGGTGACCAGTCCGGGCGTGTAGCCGGTGAACCAGGCCGACTTGTTCTCGTCGGACGTACCCGTCTTGCCGGCCACCTGCTGGCCGTCGCGGTTCGCCGCCTGGGCCACCGAGAGGCGGGCCGTACCGTCGTCGACCACGCCCGTCAGCACCGACGTGACCGTGTCGGCGGCCTCGCGGGTGATGATCTGCTCGCCGATCGGGGAGTCGAACTCGACCGTACGGTCCTTGTGTTCGGCCGACTTGATGATCGCCGGGGTGACCTTGCGGCCGTGGTTGTCGAAGGTGGCGTAGACGGCGGCCATCTCCAGCGGGCTCGCGCCCATCGTGCCCAGGGTCTGCGCGGGCACCGCCTGCAGTCCGGTGGTGTCCAGGCCGAGTTCGTCCGCGATCTTCATGACCTTGGGCATCCCGACGTCGACGCCCATCTGCGCGAACACCGAGTTGATCGACTTGTTCATCGCGGTCTGGACGGTGACGTCGCCGTAGTCCTGGTTGTCCTCGTTCGGCGGGCCGAAGCCGACCTTCGTGCCGTCGGACACGACCTGCCGGCCGCTCGTGCCGTCGTACTTCGTGTCCGGGGTGATCAGGTCGCCGTCCTGCGTGTGCGCCTGCTCCTCCATGGCCGCCGCGAGGATGATCGGCTTGAAGGTGGACGCCGGCTGGTAGTCACGCCGGGTGGCGTTGCTTCTGTAGTGCTTGAAGTAGTCGGCGCCGCCGTACAGCGCGAGCACCCGCCCGGTCTTCGGGTCGACGGAGGCGGCACCGGCCTGGACGTGGTCGTCGACCTTGCGCTTCTTCCCGTCGAGCTTGCTGGTGAGCTGGCTCTTGAAGGCCTGCTCCAGCGCGGCCTGCTTCTTCCGGTCGATGTTGAGCGTGATCGTCCAGCCGCCCTTGTCGACCAGCGCGTTCGCGCTGTCGCTGTCGTCCGCCGCGCCCTTGGCGACGAGCTGCCTGGCGAGTTCCCTCTTGGCGGCGTCGACGAGGTAGCCGGTCTGGCCCTCCAGGCCCGGGGCGCCCTTCGGCTCCTTCGGCACCGGGAACTTCATGGCGTCCCGCTCGGACTTGCCGAGCCAGCCCTGGCCGACCATGTTGTCGAGTACGTAGTTCCAGCGGGCGGTGACCAGCTTCTTGCCGGTCGGTGAGGCCACCGCCCAGTCGTACTGGCTCGGCGCCTGGAGCAGCGCGGCGAGGTACGCGCCCTGCGCGACGGAGAGCCTCTTGGCGTCGACGCGGTAGTAGGCCTGGGCGGCGGCCTGGATGCCGTAGGAGTCGCGGCCGTAGTAGTTGGTGTTGATGTAGCCGGCGAGGATGAAGTCCTTGGACTTCTTGCGGTCCACCTTCAGCGAGATGACCAGTTCCTTCAGCTTGCGCGTGATGGTCTGGTCCTGGTCCAGGTAGTAGTTCTTCACGTACTGCTGGGTGATCGTGGAACCACCCTGCTTGCCCTTGCCGGACAGCGTGTTGATCAGACCGCGGGCGGTGCCCTTGAAGTCGATGCCGACGTCTTTGTAGAAGGACTTGTTCTCGGCGGCCACGAAGGTCAGCTGAACCTTCTTGGGTACGTCGGCCAGGTCAACGATCTCCCGGTTGACCGTGCCGGTGCGGGCGAGGACGGCGCCGTCGCTGTACTTGTAGACGTTGCTCTCCTGCACCGCGTCGGGGTTGCCCGCGGGTATGCCGATCATCAGGTACAGCACGACGAAGGCGCCCATGCCGAGCAGCAGGAAGCCGAAGAACGAGCCGAGGAGCACCTTCCAGCCGAAGAGCCGGCGAAGGAAACTCTTACCTTCCTTGCCGTTCCTGGCGCCCTTGGCACCCTTTCCGCGCGCCGCCGCCCTGCTCGCCGCCCGGCCCGGGGCGATCGTCGCGGTCGCGGTGCCGCCCTCGGTACCGGTCTGTGCTCCGGTCGCGGTCTCGATCGGCTCGGTCCCGGAGGAGCGCTTGGGCGCCGCGCGGCGGCCACCGCGCTGCTGCCGCGCTCGTCTCTCGTCCGCTCGTCCCATGGGTCGCTTCGCTCCGCTTCCTTCTTCGCGCCGGTTCGTGGTTCAGGTCAGCTCAGAAAGCTAACACCGGCTGATAAGACGACGAGCTTTCGATCATCCCTTTTACGGACGTGACAATCAGCACCCGCCCCACTGGAACCGACCTCCGGGGGCCGCGAAAGGTTGCCACGACCGTTAAAGTGATATCACTTAGCTAGAACGCTGCTAGGCTTCGGCGACGACGTCGATGCCAGCGGCGACAGCCTTGAAACGGGGGCACCAGCCATGACCACACACGACACCGACCTGCCCGAGATGCCCGACCCGCAGATCCGGGAGTTCCCGGCCCACAGCATCGGCGGCGGACTCGCCCTGCTGCTGGGGCTGGCCGGGGTCGCGCTCGGCGCCGCAACCGTCGCCGGCGCGACGACCGTCTCCGGTGACGGGGCCAAGGCCGCGCTAATAGTCCTCGGGATCCTGGTCTGCGTCGCCGCCTTCGTGGCCATGGGCGGCCTGAACACGGTGGCACCGGGCGAGGCCCGGGTCGTCCAGCTCTTCGGGCGGTACCGGGGGACGATCCGGCAGGACGGGCTGCGCTGGGTCAATCCCCTCACCTCGCGCACCAAGATCTCGACCCGGGTACGCAACCACGAGACGGCCGTCCTCAAGGTCAACGACGCCTACGGCAACCCGATCGAGCTCGCGGCGGTCGTGGTGTGGAAGGTCAAGGACACCGCGCAGGCCACGTTCGAGGTGGACAACTACGCGAAGTTCGTGGCCACCCAGACCGAGGCGGCCGTCCGGCACATCGCCATCGAATACCCGTACGACGCCCACGACGAGGACGGGCTCTCGCTGCGCGGCAACGCCGAGGAAATCACCGAGAAGCTGGCCGTCGAGCTGCACGCACGCGTGGCGGCGGCCGGTGTCCAGATCATAGAGTCCCGCTTCACCCACCTCGCGTACGCTCCCGAGATCGCCTCGGCGATGCTCCAGCGGCAGCAGGCGGGGGCGGTCGTCGCGGCGCGGCGGCTGATCGTGGACGGCGCGGTGGGGATGGTCGAGGCCGCGCTCACCCGGCTCACCGAGCAGGACATCGTGGAGCTGGACTCGGAACGGAAGGCGGCGATGGTGTCGAACCTGCTGGTGGTGCTGTGCGGCGACCGTGCGGCGCAGCCTGTCGTGAACGCGGGGTCCCTGTACCAGTGACGGTTCCCGCGGATCCCGACGAGGGGGCGGCTCCCGCGCGCCGGCCGCAGCAGCAGCGCAAGCAGGTGCTGCTGCGGCTGGACCCGGCCGTCCACGAGGCGCTGGCCCGTTGGGCGGGGGACGAGCTGCGCTCGGCCAACGCGCAGATCGAGTTCCTGCTGCGGCGGGCGCTGGCGGAGGCGGGCCGGCTGCCCGGCGGGGCGGGCCCCATCCCGCGCCGCGGCCGTCCACCCGGGGGCGCCGCCCCCACCGGCCCGACGCCGGATTGAGGGGTTCCTCACCGGCGAAACCCGGTGACGGAACTGTGACAATGGGCCCCCACCTGCGTACTCATCGCACCTATACGCACGGGGTATACATGCCAGGTATACCCCGTGCGTATAGTCGTCTGCATGTCCATCGGTCACACCCTTCTGGGGCTCCTGGAGTCCGGCCCGCGACACGGTTACGACCTGAAGCGGGCCTTCGACGAGAAGTTCGGTCACGACCGCCCGCTGCACTACGGGCAGGTCTATTCGACGATGTCCCGGCTGTTGAGGAACGGCCTCGTCGAGGTCGACGGCATCGAGGCCGGCGACGGCCCGGAGCGCAAGCGGTACGCGATCACCGACGCCGGCGTCACCGACGTACAGCGGTGGCTCGCGACACCCGAGAAGCCCGAGCCGTATCTTCAGTCGACCCTCTACACCAAGGTCGTCCTCGCGCTGCTCACGCACCGGAACGCCGGTGACATCCTCGACACGCAGCGCGCCGAGCATCTGCGGATGATGCGTGTCCTGACCGACCGCAAGCGCAAGGGCGACCTCGCCGACCAGCTCATCTGCGACCACGCCCTGTTCCACCTCGAAGCCGATCTGCGCTGGCTGGAGCTGACCGCCGCGCGTCTCGACAAGCTGGCCCTGGTGGTGACGTCCCGATGACCGCTCCGCAGACCGCCCCGCCCGGTTCCCTGCTCGTCGCGCGCGAACTGCACAAGGCGTACGGCACGACCAGCGCGCTCGACGGCGCCGACTTCTCGATCCACCCCGGAGAGGTCGTCGCCGTGATGGGCCCCTCCGGGTCCGGCAAGTCGACCCTGCTGCACTGCCTCGCCGGGATCGTGCCGCCCGACTCGGGGTCCATCACGTACAACGGCCGCGAGATGGCCGGGATGAGCGACGCGCAGCGCAGTCACCTGCGGCGCACCGAGTTCGGGTTCGTGTTCCAGTTCGGGCAGCTCGTGCCCGAGCTGACCTGCGTCGAGAACGTGGCGCTTCCGCTCCGCCTGAACGGGGCCTCCCGCAAGGAGGCCGAGCGGGCCGCGCTGACCTGGATGGAACGCCTTGAAGTCGACGACCTCAGGCGCAAGCGGCCCGGCGAGGTCTCCGGCGGCCAGGGGCAACGGGTCGCGGTCGCACGGGCGTTGGTCACCGGCCCACGGGTGCTGTTCGCCGACGAGCCCACGGGGGCCCTCGACTCGCTCAACGGCGAGCGCGTGATGGAGCTGCTCACCGAGGCGGCCCGGTCGACCAACGCGGCCGTCGTACTCGTCACGCACGAGGCACGGGTGGCCGCCTACTCGGACCGTGAGATCGTCGTACGGGACGGCAGGTCGCGGGACATGGAGCGCGTCGTATGAACGGGCGGCAGGCCGTACGGGACCTGGGCATGGGGGTCCGGTTCGCCTTCACGGGTGGGCGCGAGGGCTGGATGCGGGTCCTGCTGACGGCCGTCGGGGTCGGGCTCGGGGTGGCGCTGCTGCTGCTGACGACCGCCATCCCGAGCGCGCTGTCGGCCCGGGGCGCGCGCTCGGAGGCCCGTGCGTACAACCTGTACGTCGACCAGCAGATGCCGAAGGCCGACAACACGCTGATCATCGCGCGCGCCGACACGACCTTCCGTCTGGACGAGGTGAGCGGAGGTGAATTGCAGCCCGAGGGGGCACGGGCGCCCCTGCCGCCCGGTATCGACAGGTTTCCGGCGGCCGGGGAGATGTTCGTCTCGCCCGCTCTCGGACGGCTGCTGACGTCCGGCGACGGCAAGCTGCTGCGGGACCGGCTGCCGGACCGGATCGTCGGCACCATCGGCGACAACGGGCTCGTAGGCCCTGCCGAACTCGCCTTCTACCGGGGCGCCGACGACCTCGCGGGGCGCATCAACGGCGGCACGGTGTCACGGATCGACCGGTTCGGGGACCTGCATCCGACGTCCGAGAAGATGGATCCCGTACTGATCCTGCTCACCCTCGTCGTCTTCCTGGTGCTGCTGATGCCGGTCGGTGTCTTCATCGCCACGGCCGTACGGTTCGGCGGTGAGCGGCGCGACCGGCGCCTCGCCGCGCTGCGGCTGGTCGGGGCCGACAGCATGATGACCCGGCGGATCGCCGCGGGTGAGGCCGCCGCGGGCGCCGGGGTCGGGCTCGGCTTCGGTGTCGTCTTCTTCCTGATCGGCCGTCAGGCGGCCGGCCACTTCAACCTCTTCGACGTGAACGTGTTCCCCCACGACCTGAATCCGACGCCCGCGCTGGCCGTCCTGGTCGGGGTCGCCGTGCCGGTGGCCGCGGTGCTGGTCACCCTGCTCGCACTGCGCGGTGTGGTGATCGAACCGCTCGGTGTGGTGCGTACGGCCCGGCCTCCGCGCCGTCGGCTGTGGTGGCGGCTGCTGATGCCGCTGGGCGGGATCGCGGCGCTCTACCCCATGATCGGGCAGGGCAGGGACTCCGGCCGGTTCAACGACCTCCTGGTCATCACCGGTGTCACGCTGCTGCTCATCGGGGTGACCGCGCTCCTGCCGTGGGTCGTCGAGGCGACGGTCGCCCGGCTCGCCTCCGGCGCGCTCTCCTGGCAACTGGCCGTCCGACGGCTCCAGTTGAGCAGCGGTACGGCGGCCCGCATGGTGAACGGCATCGCGGTGGCGGTGGCCGGGGCGATCGCGCTTCAGATGTTCTTCTCGGGGGTCGCCGGCGGCTACACGACCCCCAGCGACCTGGACCTCACGCAGGCCCAGATGGCGGTCGACACGCCGGACAGCGTGTCGGTCCTCTCGGCCGGCCGGCAGCTCGCCGGGACCGAGGGGGTCCGGAAGGTCATCGTGATGTCCCGTGGTTCGGTCGGCGAGAAGGCCAAGGATCCCGAGAAAAACCTGGAGTTGACCATCGGGGACTGCGCCACGCTGCGTGTCCTGGGCAGACTCCCCTCATGCCGCGACGGTGACCTCTTCACCGTGCGGGGCACCGACTACGACGAGCCGGGCACGCTCCAACTCGTCAAGCCCGGCCACAAGTTGTACGTCAGCCCGTCCTACACCCGGACCGTGCGCCCGTCGGTCGCCTGGACGGTGCCGGGGACCGTCCAGCAGGCCGACGCGATGGACGACCCGTCCGGGACCGTGCACGGCGGCATCCTGGCCACACCGGGCGCCCTGCCCGAGCGGGTCATGGCGCAGGCGGCCGGGACGATCCTCATCAGCCTCGACCCCGAGGTGGCGGACGCCCGCGACCACGTCCGGAACACCGTGGCGCGTTTCGACCGGCTCGCGGAGCCCGTGACCTGGACGTCGAGCACCCGCGCCAAGCAGTTCGAGACGATCCGCACCGGCCTGTTCGTCGGCTCCGCCTGTGTCCTGCTGCTGATCGGGATCAGCCTGCTGGTCTCCCAGTTGGAGCAGTTGCGCGAGCGCCGGAAGCTGCTGTCGTCCCTGGTCGCCTTCGGCACCCGGCGGCGCACTCTGAGCCTGTCGGTGCTGTGGCAGACGGCGATCCCGATCGGGCTGGGGCTGGCGCTGTCGTCGGTGGTGGGGCTGACCCTGGGCTACGTCCTGATGAGGATGACGAACACGGCGGTCCATGTGGACTGGGCCGCCGTGCTGACGATGACCGGTATCGGCGGGGGCGTCGTGCTGCTGGTGACGGCGCTGAGTCTGCCGCCGCTGCTGCGGCTGATGCGGCCGGACGGCCTGCGCACGGAGTAACGCCCCGCCGCATCCCCGTCACGCACGGGCCCCTCCCCCGGACCTCGGTTTCCTGGGGAGGGGCCCGTTGACATGCCGCTCAGGGCGCGCTCAGAGGCTGTACTCCTTGACCACCCGCCGTACCTGGGCGAAGAGCATGCCCACGTTGACCGCCTTGCGGCAGACCACCACGGCGACGACGTCCTGCTGCTCGTTCAGCCGCACGAACAGGTGGGTGAGGTTCTCGCTGTTGACGAGGATCTCCTGGAAGAAGTGCTGGTCGCTCTGGACGCCCCGCCGCTCCTTGAACACATCCTCGATCATCACGACCGTACGACCCTGGAACAGGTCGAGGGTCGCGCCCGCCAGCAGGTCGAGCACCTCCGGCGGATGGTTGTCGATCGTCTCGTACGAGAGCAGCATCCCGGTGGCCATGTCGACCACCCCGGACGCGACACACTCGGGGGCATCGGTACGGAGCGCCTTGACCAGGCTCATGACCTGGTCGGAGAAACCTGCGGTCATGCGTTTCGTCGCCATCCTTTCCGTCACACTCCTTCGGTCGCCACGGCTGATTCCGTCGCGGGTGATTCCGTCGCGGGTGATTCCGTCGCGGGTGATTCCGTCGCTGTGAGGATCGAGCCGATACGGCGCAGCGCCGGCTGGGTCGCCCGGTGCAGCCGGTCCAGGTCCACGCCCTCGTCGCCGAGTACGACCATCAGCGCGGTGTCCCCGACGGCGTAGAAGGCGGCGCAGCCCTGGCTGCCGTAGGTGACCGTCCGGCGCAGGGTGCCCTGGCCGGTCGCCTGGGCCGTCCGGCGGGCGAGGCCGAGTCCGGCGGCGGCGATGGCGGCGAGGCCCTCGGGGTCGATCGACTCGGCGGTGTCCGCCGCTATGAGCAGTCCGTCGGTCGCGGCGATCGCCGTGTCGGTGATTCCGTCCACCTTTTCGCGCAGGTCGCGCATTTCCATGGCCAGCGCTTTGTGGTCCATGTACTCAACTCCCCTATGAATTTCCGGTCTCCATGGTTTTCCAGGGCTTCCCGGGCTTCCCATGACGTGTCATGAGCCTCTGACTCGGTTCCGGACTTATTTGGCGGTTCCGTTCCTCATACGAAAGAACCCTTTCCAGCTCGTCCCGCGCTTTTCGGGGGCGAGAGATTCGGTGATGCCACTGGCGCCGGGTTCGCGGCGGGGCAGCGCGGGAACGGGGCCCCTCGGTGGCGGCGCCGGCCGGTGCGACGGCTGCGGCTGGGCGTCGGCGGCGAGGACGGCGGCGAGCGCGGTGACCACGGCGGCATCGACGTACGGGGGCGGTGGTGGCGCGGGCGGCCTGCGCTGCCACAGCCCCTCCGCCGGCACCCGTACGACCGGCGGTGGCGTGGCCCCCTCGGCGCACTCCAGGAGCC
>NZ_LIQQ01000026.1 GCF_001418565.1 Streptomyces graminilatus
CTGAAACCACGAACAACCCCACATCCCTATGGTCACGGGTGTGGTGCGGTTGAGTGTTTCATAGTGTTTCGGTGGTCATAGCGTGAGGGAAACGCCCGGTTACATTCCGAACCCGGAAGCTAAGCCTTACAGCGCCGATGGTACTGCAGGGGGGACCCTGTGGGAGAGTAGGACACCGCCGAACAAATATTGAAAGGGTTGGATCCTGAACTTCGGTTCGGGGTCCAACCCTTTTTTGTTGTGCGTCACTTGGCGTTCACGTCCCGCGCCCAACATTCAGAACATGCGTACTGCTGCACTGCTCAGGGCTGCTGGTGTCGGACTGGGCGACGAGGTCGTCGTGCCGGCCTTCGGGAACGTGGAAGTCACGGAGGCTGTGATCACGGCCGGTGCACTGCCGGTGTTCTCCGACATAGATCCGTTGACGTACTGCCTGGACGTCTCAGGTGTCGAGGCGGCCATAACTCCACGCACAGCGGCCGTCGTTGTCGTACACCGATTCGGGCGGCCTGCTGATGTGGGGCGGTTGACCGAGGTCGGGCAGCGGCGCGGGCTTCTGATGTTGCAGCACGGGGAGTCCGAGGCGCCGTACGACGAGATCGCTCAGCGGCGGCAGCGGGCGGCGTATCTCGATCTGAAGCTCAGGGGTGTGCGCACACCCGACGACGGGGACGGGCACACCTACCAGCAGTACGTCGTGCGGGTGCCCGGCAACGGGCGGCCGGATCGGGATGCCTTCGCCCGGGCCTTGCGGGCCAGGGGAGTTGACTGCCGGGTGCCGGTGAAGGCGCCCATCCACCGCATGCCCGCGTTCCGGCGCTGTGTATCGCTGCCCGAGACCGAACTGGCTGTCGACGAGACGCTGGCGCTGCCGGTCGACGCCTCGTTGACCAAGCGGGACATGCAGCGGATCGTCTCCGCGTGCAACTCGCTCGGCGGGCTGCTGCAGCCCGCGTTCTGATCGCGCGGGCGCAGTTGGGAGCACGGGCCTGTTCGGGGTATGATCTATCTCGTTGCCGCGAGGGAAACCTCAAAGTAGCCGGCCCCCCTAGCTCAGTCGGCAGAGCGTCTCCATGGTAAGGAGAAGGTCAACGGTTCGATTCCGTTGGGGGGCTCCATGCAGAAGGCCCCGCCCAATTGGGCGGGGCCTTCTGCATGTCTGCCGTCGGCCTGTCCTCAGTCCTTCTGCAGGCCCGGTACGCGCATCGCCAGGATCGCCATGTCGTCGGACGGGGCGTCGGAGGCGAAGCGTTCGACGGCGCGCATGATGCGGGCCGCCACCGCGCCGGCCGTCAGGCCCGTACACGTCGTCAGGACGTCCGTGAGGCCGTCGTCGCCCAGCATGCGGGTGCCCTCGCGGCGTTCCGTGACGCCGTCCGTGACACAGAGCAGGACGTCGCCGGGGTCGAGGGTGATCGTCTGCTCGTACAGCTCCAGGTCCTCCAGAACGCCCAGGAGGGGCTGCGGCTCCGCCGCCGGTTCCACCGTGCCGTCCTGGCGCAGGCGGAGCGGGAGGGGATGGCCGGCGCAGACCACCTTCAGTACGGCGCTGCCGTCCTCCTGCGGCCACAGCTCGCCGTACAGGAGAGTCAGGAAGCGGCTGCGGGCGCCCTCGTCGAGGATCGCCGAGTTGAGGCGCTCCAGGACCGCCGGGCCGCCGAAGCCCTCCCTCGCCAGCAGGCGGATCGCGTGGCGGGCCAGGCCCGTCACCGCCGCGGCCTCCGGGCCCGTGCCGCAGACGTCGCCGATGGCGAAGCCGTAGGCGCCGTCGCGGATGGGGAAGAGGTCGTAGAAGTCGCCGCCGACCTCGTTGCCCTCGCCGGCCGCGCGATAGATGACCTCGACCTCCACGCCGTCGATCTCCGGCAACGCCGGGGGGAGGAGGCTGCGTTGGAGGGCCCGGCTGATGGCGGTGCGTTCCGAGTAGAGGCGGGCGTTGTCCAGGGCCAGGGCGGCCCGGCGGCTCAAGTCCTCCGCGAGTTCCAGGATTTCCTGGCGGAAGTGTTCGTCCGTCGGCTTGCCGAGGGTGAGCATGCCGATCACGCGGTTGCGGGCGACCAGCGGGAGGACGACCGTCTCGCCGCCGACCGCCGCCGCCGTGGCGAGAGTTGTGCCGATGCCCGAGCTGACCGGGGTGGGCGAGTTGAGGCCCAGGCTGCGCATGGACGTACGCAGGGCCGCCTGATGGGCTGCCGCCGAGGGGGCCGACCAGACGCGGGCGCCGGGCGTGGGGACCGGTTCCGGCGGGGCGATCTTCGACAGGAGGGCCTTGAGGCCGTCGATGCGGTCCTCGTCCTCGTGCAGGACGTACGAGAGGTACGGGTCCGAGGCCTGGTCGGCGATCGTGTAGACCGCGCACCAGGTGGCCAGGGTCGGGACCGTCATCTGGGCCATGAGCGCGAGGGTCTGGTCGCGGTCGAGTGTTCCGGCGAGGAGGTCGGAGGCCTCGACCAGGAAGCTGAGCGAGCCTCTGCGCAGGCGTTCGAGTTCGCCCAGGCGGGCCGACTCCACGGCCAGTGCGATGCGGTCGGCGGCGAACTGGAGGCGCAGGGCCTCCTCGTTCGAGTAGCGGCCCGGGGACTCGGCGGCGACGCCCAGGGAGCCGGTGAGGCGGCCCTCCACCTTCAGGGGAACGGTGACGACCGAGCGCATGCCCGTGCCGCTCAGGAGGGGCACGGCGCCGGGGACCGCTGAGAGGTCGTCGTGGACGGCCGGCATCCGGGCCGAGCCGTAGCGGCCGGGACCCGCCTCGACCGGGACGCGGGCGAAGCGCTGGCGGGTGGAGGGCAGGCCCGTCGAGGCTCTTACCTCCAACTCCGTTTCGTCGTCGGTGGCCAGGAGCAGGAAGGCGGAGTCCGCGTCGAGCATGTCGCGGGCGCGCTCCACCGTGCGCTGGAGCAGACCGTCGAGGTCGTCCGGCGCCGGGGAACCGATGAACACCTCGAAGGGGTCGGAGTTCGGGCCCTCCGAGCTTGACGTCGTGTCGGCGGAGCTGCCGCGCAACGGAGTCTGCAGCACCGCCCGTTCGTGGTCGCGGACGAGAAGGCAGACCGTCGAGGGCTCGCCGTCCGTGTCGCGGACGCGGAGGTGGGAGGCGTACACCGGGGAGACGCGGCCGTCGGCGCCCCTTATGCCGTAGCTGCCTTCCCAGCGGGAGAGTTGGAGGGCCTCGGCGATGCCCGTACTGGTACCGGGGGTGTGCGGCCAGGCGGCGAGGTCGGTGAGGGGCTTGCCGATGACCGACTCGGGGGCGTAGCCGAAGAGTTCTTCGGCGTCCTCGTTCCACGCGGCGATGGATCCGGAGCGGTCGATCTGGATGACCGCGACGCGGACCCGGCCGTCGGCCAGGGGAAGGAGGGCGGCGGGGAGGGCCGGGCCCGCGGAGCGTGTGCCCACCGCGCGTTCCGGGAGGTCGAGCTGGAACCAGACCTGCTTCTGCGTGGGCGTGTACTCCACGCCCCAGCGGCCGGCCAGGGCCGCGCACAACTGGAGGCCGCGGCCTCCCTCCCGGTCGGGGCTGCCCATGTTGCCGGGCGCCCCCTGGAGGGGGATCTCGCGCTCCGGGTAGCGGTCGGCCACCTCGATGCGGATGCCGTCGTCACTGCGCAGACACAGGACGTCCGCGGAGGTGCCCGCGTGGATCACCGCATTGGTCACCAGCTCGCTCGTGAGGACCACGGCGTCGTCGACGATGTCCGCGAAGCCCCAGCCCTGAAGGGTGTCGCGGACGAAGGAACGGGCGGTCGCCACCGATCGCCCGACGGGGTCGAAGGTGGCGCCCGCGCGCGCGGTGATCACAGAACTCCTCGTCCGGTTGTCGGCATGCGGCGTGCCGGGGCCTACCCGTTCCTGCCGGGGCAGGGTCTGGTTCCCCGTCGGCCGGGGATCCTGGGGTGTTTCCCCGGGACGCAGTCCGGTGGTCATGGTGCGGTGCCCCTCCGATGCCTGCCCGCTCGTGGTCGTGCCACCGCCCAGACCGGACGGACCGGTGTGGCTGGACAGCCGTATGCAAGGTTACTTACCTTCGCGGTCCATACGGATGCAGGTCTGCAGTGATTACGTCCCCAGAGTGTGCGGACGGTGTGCGAAGCTGCCGAACTGTTATGGCCGGGTTCGGCGAGGGTGAAACACTGGGCAGGCTCCAGGAGAAGGTCCAGGCGCGGCCGGCGGTATCCGGGTATGCCCGGGTCACGGCGGCAGAGCACGCAGAGCGGTAACGGTCGACCCCTTCGGGAGGGACACAGTGGAGTCTGGCGCAGCGACGCGGGGCACAAAGGCGCGCGCGAAGGGCGGACAATCCCTGACCAGCCGCCGTAGGCCGCGCAATGGAACGACTGAGGTGGACACGGCTTCGCTGGACCGGCTGCTGTCGGCGCTGGAGTCGATGCGCGACGGGAACTTCCGTAAGCGGCTCACGGTGTCCGGCGACGGCGTCATGTCGGAGATCGCGGCGGTCTTCAACGAGGTGGCCGACCGTAATCTCCACTTGACGGGTGAATTGTCGCGCGTACGGCGCATGGTGGGGCGCGAGGGGAAGCTGACCGAGCGGCTGGAGGCGGGCGTCAGCGAGGGCTCGTGGGCCGTGGCGATCGACGCCTCGAACGCGCTTGTGGACGATCTCGTACGTCCGGTCTCCGAGGTCGGCCGGGTGCTGAGCGCGGTGGCCGAGGGCGATCTGTCGCCCCGGATGGACCTGCGGGCGCCGGCCGCCGACGGCAACGGGCATCCGCTGCGCGGGGAGTTCCTCAAGGTCGGGCGCACGGTCAACAACCTGGTCGACCAGTTGTCGACGTTCACCGACGAGGTCACGCGGGTGGCCAGTGAGGTCGGTACGGAGGGCAAGCTGGGCGGTCAGGCCCAGGTGCGCGGGATGTCCGGTTCGTGGCGGGACCTCACGGACTCGGTCAACACCATGGCGTACCGGCTCACCGCGCAGGTGCGGGACATCGCGCTGGTGACGACGGCGGTCGCCAAGGGTGATCTGTCCCGGAAGGTCACGGTTCACGTGGCCGGCGAGATGCTGGAGCTGAAGAACACCGTCAACACGATGGTCGACCAGCTGTCGTCCTTCTCCTCAGAGGTGACGCGAGTCGCCCGTGAGGTGGGTACAGAGGGCGAGCTGGGCGGCCAGGCCGCGGTGCCGGGCGTGGACGGGGTGTGGAAGGACCTCACCGATTCGGTGAACCTGATGGCCGGCAACCTGACGGCCCAGGTGCGCGGGATCGCGCAGGTGACGACGGCGGTCGCGAATGGTGATCTGTCGCAGAAGGTGACTGTCTCGGCGCGTGGTGAGGTCGCTCAGCTCGCCGAGACGATCAATCAGATGACCGAGACGCTGCGGACGTTCGCGGACGAGGTCACCCGGGTCGCCAACGAGGTCGGTGGCGAGGGGCAGCTCGGCGGGCAGGCGAACGTGCCGGGTGCGGCGGGTACGTGGAAGGACCTGACGGACTCCGTCAACACGGTCTTCCGGAATCTCACCACGCAGGTGCGGGACATCGCGGCCGTGACGACGGCTGTGGCCAGCGGTGACCTGTCGCAGAAGGTCAGCGTCGAGGTCGCCGGCGAGATGCTGGAGCTGAAGAACACCGTCAACGGGATGGTCGACCAACTGTCCTCGTTCGGTGCCGAGGTGACGCGGGTAGCGCGGGAGATCGGTGTCGAGGGCGAGCTGGGCGGTCAGGCCGCGGTGCCGGGTGCGGCGGGTACCTGGAAGGACCTGACGGACTCCGTCAACACGGCGTTCAGGAATCTCACCGGACAGGTGAGGAACATCGCCCAGGTGACGACCGCCGTGGCCAACGGTGACTTGTCGCAGAAGGTCACCGTCGATGTCTCGGGCGAGATGCTCCAGCTGAAGAACACCGTGAACACGATGGTGGACCAGTTGTCGAGCTTCGCCGACCAGGTGACGCGGATGGCGCGGGACGTGGGCACGGAGGGCCGGCTCGGTGGTCAGGCGCGCGTGGACGGTGTGTCCGGTACGTGGAAGGAGCTCACCGACTCCGTCAACTTCATGGGCGGCAACCTGACTTCTCAGGTGCGGCAGATCGCCCAGGTGACGACGGCTGTGGCCCGGGGTGACCTGTCCCAGAAGATCGATGTTGACGCTCGCGGTGAGATCCTTGAGCTGAAGAACACGATCAACACCATGGTTGATCAACTCTCGGCCTTCGCCGACCAGGTGACCCGGGTCGCCCGTGACGTGGGTACGGAGGGCCGCCTCGGCGGTCAGGCGCAGGTGCCCGGGGTCGCCGGTGTGTGGCGCGACCTCACCGACTCCGTGAACGGCATGGCCGGCAACCTCACCGCCCAGGTGCGCAACATCGCCCAGGTGGCGACCGCGGTGGCCCGGGGCGACCTGTCCCAGAAGATCACCGTGGACGCGCGCGGGGAGATCCTGGAGCTCAAGAACACGCTGAACACGATGGTCGATCAACTGTCGTCGTTCGCCCAGGAGGTCACGCGTGTGGCCCGTGAGGTGGGTACGGAGGGCATGCTCGGCGGTCAGGCCGAGGTGCAGGGTGTCTCCGGCACCTGGAAGGACCTCACGCAGTCCGTGAACTTCATGGCCAACAACCTGACCATCCAGGTGCGCAACATCGCAGAGGTCACGACCGCCGTCGCCAAGGGCGACCTGTCGAAGAAGATCACTGTTGACGCGAAGGGCGAGATTCTTGAGCTCGTCACGACGGTCAACACCATGGTTGATCAACTGTCGTCGTTCGCCGAGCAGGTGACCCGGGTGGCCCGCGAGGTGGGCACGGAGGGCATCCTCGGCGGTCAGGCCCACGCCTCGGGTGTCACGGGGATCTGGAAGGACC
Organism: Streptomyces graminilatus; assembly: GCF_001418565.1. GTDB lineage: Bacteria > Actinomycetota > Actinomycetes > Streptomycetales > Streptomycetaceae > Streptomyces > Streptomyces graminilatus. The sequence goes on from NZ_LIQQ01000026.1 coordinate 6,825, forward strand.
TCACCGACAACGTCAACCTGATGGCCAACAACCTGACCGTGCAGGTGCGGAACATCTCCCAGGTGGCGGCGGCCGTCGCCAACGGCGACCTGACGCGGACGGTGACGATCGAGGCGCGCGGTGAGGTGCAGCAGCTCGCCGACACCTTCAACACCATGGTGAAGACGCTGAGTTCGTTCGCCGACCAGGTCACCAAGGTGGCCCGCGAGGTGGGTACGGACGGAATCCTGGGCGGCCAGGCGTATGTGCCGGGCGTGGCGGGTACCTGGAAGGACCTCACCGACTCGGTGAACGGGATGGCCTCCAACCTGACCGGTCAGGTGCGCAACATCGCGATGGTGACGACGGCCATCGCCAAGGGTGACTTGACGAAGAAGATCGACATTGACGCCCGCGGCGAGATCCTTGAGCTCAAGACGACGATCAACACCATGGTCGACCAACTGTCGTCCTTCGCCGAGGAGGTCACCCGAGTCGCCCGCGAGGTGGGTACGGAGGGGCAGCTCGGCGGTCAGGCACGCGTGCGTGACGTCGACGGAACCTGGCGGGACCTCACCGAGTCGGTGAACGAGATGGCCGGGAACCTGACCCGGCAGGTGCGTGCCATCGCGCGCGTGGCGACCGCGGTGACCCGCGGTGACCTCAACCTGAAGATCGACGTGGACGCCTCCGGCGAGATCCAGGAGCTTCAGGACTACATCAACAAGATGATCGCCAACCTGCGCGACACCACGATCGCCAACAAGGAACAGGACTGGCTCAAGGGCAACCTCGCCCGTATCTCCGCCCTGATGCAGGGCCGCCGGGACCTCGACGACGTGGCCTCGCTGATCATGAGCGAGCTGACGCCGGTCGTCACCGCCCAGCACGGCGCGTTCTTCCTGGCGATGCGGACGGTCGACGGCAAGGACCCGGCGGGCGCCCCGGAGAACGCGTACGAACTGCGCATGCTCGGGTCGTACGGTTACTCCATGGGCTCCATGCCGACCTCGTTCCGGCCCGGTGAGGCGCTGGTCGGGACAGCCGCCGAGGAGAAGCGCACGATCCTCGTGCAGGACGCGCCCAGCGGCTATCTGAAGATCTCCTCCGGGCTCGGCGAGGCGCCGCCCGCGCAGGTGATCGTGCTGCCGCTGCTGTTCGAGGGCAAGGTGCTCGGGGTCATCGAACTGGCGTCGTTCACGCCGTTCACGCAGATCCAGAAGGACTTCCTCAACCAGATCGCCGAGATGATCGCGACCAGCGTCAACACCATCTCCGTCAACACCAAGACGGAGGTGCTGCTGAAGCAGTCGCAGGAGCTGACCGAGCAGTTGCGGGAGCGCTCGGCCGAGCTGGAGAACCGGCAGAAGGCGCTCCAGTCGTCCAACGCGGAGCTGGAGGAGAAGGCCGAACTGCTGGCCCAGCAGAACCGCGACATCGAGGTCAAGAACACGGAGATCGAGGAGGCGCGGCAGGTCCTGGAGGAGCGCGCCGAGCAACTCGCCGTGTCGATGCGCTACAAGAGCGAGTTCCTCGCCAACATGTCGCACGAGCTGCGTACGCCGCTCAACTCGCTGCTGATCCTGGCCAAGCTGCTCGCCGACAACGCGGACACCAACCTCACCCCGAAGCAGGTCGAGTTCGCCGAGACGATCCATGGGGCGGGTTCGGACCTGCTTCAGCTGATCAATGACATCCTCGACCTGTCGAAGGTCGAGGCGGGCAAGATGGACGTCTCCCCGACGCGTATCGCGTTGGTGCAGCTCGTCGACTATGTGGAGGCCACCTTCCGTCCGCTGACCGCGGAGAAGCGCCTCGACTTCTCCGTACGGGTCTCGCCTGACCTGCCCGCCACGCTGCACACCGACGAGCAGCGGCTGCTCCAGGTGCTGCGCAACCTGCTGTCCAACGCGGTGAAGTTCACCGATTCGGGAGCGGTCGAGCTGGTCATCCGGCCGGCCGGCGCGGAGGTCCCGGTGGCGATCCGGGAGCAGTTGCTGGAGGCGGGCTCGCTGCGGGACGCGGACGCCGACATGATCGCGTTCTCGGTGACCGACACCGGTATCGGTATCGCGGCCAGCAAGATGCGGGTGATCTTCGAGGCGTTCAAGCAGGCGGACGGCACGACCAGCCGCAAGTACGGAGGTACGGGCCTGGGGCTGTCCATCTCGCGGGAGATCGCGCGGCTGCTCGGGGGTGAGATCCACGCGCAGAGCGAGCCGGGCCGGGGCTCGACGTTCACACTGTATTTGCCGCTGCACCCGAGTGAACTGCCCCCGCAGGGCTACGCGCAGTTGGCGCCGTCCCTGGAGGTCGGCGAGCTGCTGGCCTCCGAGTCGGAGCTGGCCGGGGCGGGCGTCGAGACGCCGGCCGAGGTGAAGTCGTACCACGAGGCGCAGAACGGACCGGCCGCCCTCTTCAGGCGGCGCCGCCGGACGGTGTCCGTGGCCGAGCTGAACGCTTCCTCCAGTGCGAACGGCCATTGGGCGGCCGGGGAGCAGGAGGCGCCGCAGCAGCCGCGCCCCAACGTCCAGTTCGGCGGCGAGAAGGTGCTGATCGTCGACGACGACATCCGTAACGTGTTCGCGCTGACGAGCGTGCTGGAGCAGCACGGGCTGTCGGTGCTGTATGCGGAGAACGGGCGGGAGGGCATCGAAGTCCTGGAACAGCACGACGATGTGACGGTCGTACTGATGGACATCATGATGCCGGAGATGGACGGGTACGCGACGACCGCGGCGGTCCGCAGGATGCCGCAGTTCGCCGGGCTCCCGATCATCGCGCTCACCGCCAAGGCCATGAAGGGCGACCGGGAGAAGGCCATCGAGTCGGGGGCCTCGGACTATGTGACCAAGCCTGTCGATCCCGATCACCTGTTGTCGGTGATGGAGCGGTGGATGCGGGCGGAGTGACGGCTGAGCTGGGGGTTTCCGTCACATGGACGGGAACTCCCGGTGTTCACACGGAGTTGCTGACTCAGTGTGGCCGATGCCGTGTAGAAGTACGGGATTCGGGGAACCTTCTGGTCTCCCGCTACGTTTCTGCTACGTGCACAGTGACATCGCGGTGACAGGGTGTGGCGACGGGCAGGGTGCGGCTACCATGACCGGCACGAGGACGGGCGGCGCAAGGGAGCCGTCCCCTGGGGCGGCGTCCGGTGGTGCTGCCCCAAGTCCTGAGGACAGGGGAGGCCCCAAGCCGGGGCGAGGAGGGCGGGCCATGGTGCAGAAGGCCAAGATCCTCCTGGTCGATGACCGGCCGGAGAATCTGCTGGCGCTGGAGGCCATCCTCTCTGCGTTGGATCAGACACTGGTGCGGGCATCGTCCGGGGAGGAAGCGCTCAAGGCACTTCTGACGGACGACTTCGCGGTCATTCTGCTGGACGTCCAGATGCCTGGCATGGACGGCTTCGAGACGGCCGCTCACATCAAGCGGCGGGAGCGGACCCGGGACATCCCGATCATCTTCCTCACCGCGATCAACCACGGTCCGCACCACACCTTCCGGGGGTACGCGGCGGGTGCGGTGGACTACATCTCCAAGCCGTTCGACCCGTGGGTGCTGCGGGCGAAGGTCTCGGTGTTCGTCGAGCTCTATATGAAGAACTGCCAACTCCGGGAGCAGGCGGCGCTGTTGCGGCTCCAGCTCGAAGGCGGTGGCGGCCGGACGTCGGTCGGCGCGGCCAAGGAGCCGGCGGGTCTGCTCGCCGAACTGTCCGCGCGGCTCGCGGCCGTCGAGGAGCAGGCGGAGGCGCTGTCCAAGCAACTCGACGACGAGTCGGCGGACGCGGCGGCGGTGGCCACGGCCGCCCACCTCGAACGCAAACTGACCGGCCTGCGGCGGGCCCTGGACGCGCTCGAACCGGGCACCGGCAGCGGGGCACCCTCGGTTCCGTCGCAGAACTGAAGAGCCGAGGGGAACCGGGAGGAACCGAACCGCGCGCCGGTCGCCGCCTCCCGCGCGGAACTCACCCGCACAGAACTCATCCGCACACCGGGCGTAGTTGCGCGTGAGCACGTGTCAGTTTCGTGCTCACGCGGGGGCGACACGAACGGGTGAAGCAGTAGGCACACGTGTCCGCTGCCGTCTCCCGGTAACCTCACACACATGGCCTCACGTCCTTCCGCAGCCAGGAAGCCGCCCGCGAAGAAGGCAGCCGTGCCCGCGAAGGCTCCGGCGAGGAAGGACGCTGCGAAAAGAGCCCCCGCGAAGAAGGCACCCGCCAAGAGAGCGCCGGCGAAGAAGGCCGTGCCGCCTCCGGCGCCCAGTCCCACCGGGGGCGTGTACCGGCTCGTACGGGCCCTGTGGCTCGGTATCGCGCACGCCGTCGGCGCCGTGTTCCGCGGCATAGGGCAGGGCGCGAAGAACCTCGACCCGGCACACCGGAAGGACGGCGTGGCACTGCTGCTGCTCGCCCTCGCGCTGATCGTCGCCGCGGGCACCTGGTCCAACCTGCGCGGACCCGTCGGCGACCTCGTCGAGATGCTGGTCACCGGCGCGTTCGGCCGACTCGACCTGCTGGTGCCGATACTGCTCGCGGTCATCGCCGTACGGTTCATCAGACACCCCGAGAAGCCCGACGCCAACGGCCGGATCGTCATCGGCCTTTCGGCACTCGTCATCGGCGTGCTCGGGCAGGTCCACATCGCGTGCGGCGCCCCCGCGCGCAGTGCCGGTATGCAGGCCATAAGGGACGCCGGCGGGCTCATCGGCTGGGGCGCCGCGACCCCGTTGACGTACGCCATGGGCGAGGTCCTCGCCGTGCCCCTGCTGGCGCTGCTCACCATCTTCGGGCTGCTCGTCGTCACAGCGACGCCCGTCAACGCGATTCCGCAGCGGCTGCGGCAGCTCGGGATCCAGCTCGGCATCCTCCGCGACCCCGAGGAGGACGGGCTCGCCGAGGACGACGAGCGGTACGACGACCAGTGGCGCGAGTCGCTGCCCGGGCGCCCCCGCGGTCGCGGGCCGGCCCCGGACGAGTACGACCCGGAGAGTGCCGAGCAGGAGGCGCTCTCCAAGCGTCGGAGCCGCCCCAGACGCTCCGCTGTACGGCAGCCCGAACTCGGGCGGCCGATGGACGCCGTGGACGTCGCCGCGGCTGCCGCCGCCGCGCTGGACGGGGCCGTCCTGCACGGCATGCCGCCCTCGCCGATCGTCGCCGACCTCACCCAGGGGGTGAGCGCGGGCGACCGCCAGGAGACGACCCCGACTCCCGTCCCGGGCGCGCGCCCCAAGCAGGAGAAGGCGAAGGCGGAACCGGTCGGGACGGGCGTCCCGGACCTCACGAAGGCGCCGCCCGAGGCGATGCGCGACCTGCCGCCGCGCGCCGAACAGCTCCAGCTCTCCGGGGACATCACCTACGCGCTGCCGTCGCTCGATCTGCTGGAGCGCGGCGGCCCGGGCAAGACCCGCAGCGCGGCGAACGACGTGGTGGTGGCCTCCCTGACGAACGTCTTCATGGAGTTCAAGGTCGACGCCGCGGTCACCGGCTTCACCCGCGGTCCGACGGTCACGCGGTACGAGGTGGAACTCGGCCCCGCGGTGAAGGTCGAGCGGATCACCGCCCTCACCAAGAACATCGCCTACGCCGTCGCCAGCCCCGACGTACGGATCATCAGCCCGATCCCCGGCAAGTCGGCGGTCGGCATCGAGATCCCCAACACCGACCGCGAGATGGTCAACCTGGGCGACGTGCTCCGGCTGGCCGACGCGGCCGAGGACGACCACCCGATGCTGGTCGCGCTCGGCAAGGACGTCGAGGGCGGCTATGTGATGGCCAACCTCGCGAAGATGCCGCATCTGCTCGTCGCGGGTGCCACCGGTTCGGGTAAATCGTCCTGCATCAACTGCCTGATCACGTCGGTCATGGTCCGGGCGACCCCGGAGGACGTGCGGATGGTCCTCGTCGACCCCAAGCGCGTCGAGCTGACCGCGTACGAGGGCATCCCGCACCTGATCACGCCGATCATCACCAACCCGAAGCGGGCCGCCGAGGCGCTCCAGTGGGTCGTACGGGAAATGGATCTGCGGTACGACGATCTGGCCGCGTTCGGATACCGGCACATCGACGACTTCAACGAGGCCATCAGGAACGGCAAGGTCAAGCTGCCCGAGGGCAGTGAGCGCGAGTTGCAGCCGTATCCGTATCTGCTGGTCATCGTCGACGAGTTGGCCGACCTGATGATGGTGGCCCCCAGGGACGTCGAGGACGCGATCGTGCGGATCACGCAGCTCGCGCGCGCGGCCGGTATCCATCTGGTCCTCGCCACGCAGCGGCCGTCCGTCGATGTGGTGACCGGGTTGATCAAGGCGAACGTGCCGTCGAGGCTCGCCTTCGCCACCTCCTCCCTGGCCGACTCGCGGGTCATCCTCGACCAGCCCGGCGCCGAGAAGCTGATCGGCAAGGGCGACGGACTGTTCCTGCCGATGGGTGCCAACAAGCCCACCCGTATGCAGGGTGCCTTCGTGACCGAGGACGAGGTCGCGGCGATCGTCCAGCACTGCAAGGACCAGATGGCGCCGGTCTTCCGGGACGACGTCACCGTGGGCACCAAGCAGAAGAAGGAGATCGACGAGGAGATCGGTGACGACCTCGAACTGCTGTGCGCCGCGGCCGAACTCGTCGTCAGCAGCCAGTTCGGATCCACGTCGATGCTCCAGCGCAAGCTGCGGGTCGGGTTCGCCAAGGCGGGACGGCTGATGGACCTCATGGAGACCCGTGGCATCGTCGGGCCGAGCGAGGGGTCCAAGGCGCGTGACGTTCTTGTGAAACCCGACGGGCTGGACGAGATGCTCGCGGTGATTCGTGGGGAGAGCGACTCCTAGCGAGTCGTCAGATGCGCGATGTTCGTGTGTGCGGCAACCGGGTGGTCGATCGTGACTCACTCGTAAGGGATCATTGAGCAACCGTTTCCCTTCCGCGTACGTCAAGTTGAGGGAGACGGCAGATCCTTGCCTCTCCATGACCCGGCCATCGGCGTGTCCTGGCCATTCCGATGGCTTACAAAGTCCGTCCGCCCGGTTGCCCGACCCATCCCGAACCCCCCTAAACTGAACCTCCAGCACAGGTGGCTAAACGCTCGAAAGGCGCCCCCGTGTCCATCGGCAACTCTCCACAAGACGAGCGTCCGTTCGAAGACGACCGCGACGACCGCGAGGAAGCAGCCCGCCCTTCGATCGGTCGCGCCCTCCAGCAGGCGCGCATCGCGGCCGGACTGACCGTCGACGATGTCAGCTCCGCCACCCGGGTCCGGATCGCCATCGTGCACGCGATCGAACAGGACGACTTCGCCCCCTGTGGCGGAGACGTCTACGCGCGCGGGCACATCCGGACCCTCGCCCGTGCCGTCCACATCGACCCCGAACCGCTGCTCGCGCAGTTCGCCGACGCCCACGGCGGGCGTCCGGCGCCGACTCCGGCCGCGCCCATGTTCGAGGCGGAACGCATCCGGCCCGAGCGGCGCGGACCGAACTGGACCGCCGCGATGGTCGCCGCGATCGTCGCGGTGATCGGCTTCGCCGGCTTCACCCTGGTCAAGGGCGGCGACGACAGCAAGGACGCGCGGGCACAGGCCACCGAGGGTTCCACGCCCACGGTCAGCGCCCCGGTCTCGCCCACCCCGAAGAAGGACAAGCCGGCCGACCCGAAGCCGGACCCGTCGGACAGCGCGATCGCGGCGGCGCCGCGCGACAAGGTGACGGTCCAGGTGAGCGCCGCGGACGGGCGCAGCTGGATCTCCGCCAAGGACCACAACGGCCGGCTGCTCTTCGACGGCCTGCTCAAACAGGGCCAGTCCCAGACCTTCCAGGACAACGAGGAGATCAACCTCGTCCTGGGCGACGCGGGCGCCATCCAGCTCTATGTGAACGGCAAGAAGATCGAGGACGAGTTCAAGCCGGGTGCCGTGGAGCGGCTCACGTACACGAAGGGCGACCCCGAGGTCGGCTGAGCCCGAGTGCTGGAGCGGTAGAGCGGTAGTGCCCCTCGGGGCTGCTGGACGGATGTGGGTACCAACCGGGTCGGCCGGGGTCGTCAGGGGCGTCTGACGGGCCCGGCCGGTTCCGTTTGTGGTGCCTTTCGGCAGGGCCACGGGCGGGGTGTGGCGCGGGCAGGCGCGAGGCGTGGGAGTGCGTCAACGCGACGGGGGTCCCCCTCTGGGGGGAGTGTGCCTGGCGCGGAGCCCACCGGTGTCACCTGTCACCCCGTGGCCCTGGCGGGGCCCGTCTGGCGCCTGCTGGCCCCGTCGACGTGGGGTGTCAGTGGGACGAAGTAGTCTTGAGCCCATGCCTGAACGCCGTACCGTCGCACTTGTCACCCTTGGCTGCGCCCGTAACGAGGTGGACTCGGAGGAGCTCGCAGGCCGCTTGGAGGCGGACGGCTGGCAACTCGTGGAGGACGCCGAGGACGCGGACGTCGCCGTCGTCAACACCTGTGGCTTCGTGGAGGCCGCCAAGAAGGACTCCGTCGACGCCCTCCTCGAGGCCAACGACCTCAAGGGGCACGGCAGAACCCAGGCCGTCGTGGCGGTGGGCTGCATGGCCGAGCGGTACGGCAAGGAACTCGCCGAGGCGCTGCCCGAGGCCGACGGCGTGCTCGGCTTCGACGACTACGCCGACATCTCCGACCGCCTCCGGACCATCCTGAACGGCGGCATCCACGCCTCGCACACCCCGCGCGACCGGCGCAAGCTGCTGCCGATCAGCCCGGCGGAGCGGCAGGGCGCGGGCGCCGGGGTCGCCCTTCCGGGGCACGGTGCCGTCACGGGCACGGGCACGGGCACGGATACGGCTGCGGACACCGACGCCGGCTCGGTCGCAGGGCCGGTGGAGCCCGTCGAGGCCCCCGCCGATCTTCCGGAAGGCGTCGCCCCGGTCTCCGGCCCCCGCGCGCCGCTGCGCCGACGGCTCGACGGCGCGCCCGTCGCCTCGGTGAAGCTCGCCTCCGGCTGCGACCGGCGCTGCACCTTCTGTGCTATCCCGTCCTTCCGTGGCTCCTTCATCTCGCGCCGCCCGAGCGACGTGCTGAACGAGACCCGGTGGCTCGCCGAGCAGGGCGTCAAGGAGGTCATGCTCGTCTCCGAGAACAACACCTCGTACGGCAAGGACCTGGGCGACATCCGGCTGCTGGAGTCGCTGCTGCCCGAGCTCGCGGACGTCGACGGCATCGAGCGCGTGCGCGTGAGCTACCTCCAGCCCGCCGAGATGCGCCCGGGGCTCATCGACGTACTGACCTCGACCCCCAAGGTCGCCCCCTACTTCGACCTCTCCTTCCAGCACTCGGCTCCCGACGTGTTGCGCGCGATGCGGCGCTTCGGTGACACCGACCGCTTCCTTGAGCTGCTCGACACCATCCGGAGCAAGGCCCCGCAGGCCGGTGTGCGGTCCAACTTCATCGTGGGCTTCCCCGGCGAGACCGAGGCCGACCTGGCGGAGCTGGAGCGGTTCCTCAGCAACGCGCGGCTGGACGCCATCGGTGTCTTCGGGTACTCCGACGAGGACGGCACGGAAGCGGCGACGTACGAGAACAAGCTGGACGAGGACGTCGTCCAGGCGCGGCTCGCCCGTGTGTCGCGGCTGGCCGAGGAACTGGTCTCGCAGCGCGCGGAGGAGCGCGTCGGCGAGACGGTGCACGTGCTGGTCGAGTCGGTGGGCGGCGAGGACGGCGCGTACGGCCGTGGCGCGCATCAGGCGCCGGAGACCGACGGGCAGGTGCTGTTCACCAACTTCGAGGATTTCGCCGGTCTCACAGGCGGCGAAGAGCTGACTGTCGGTCGTATGGTCGAGGCGAAAGTGGTCGGCACGGAAGGTGTCGACCTGCTGGCCGAGCTGCTCCCGGGCTCGCTCGGCCAGCTCGCGTGTTCGCATTCAGAGGAGGCGGCCAGATGACCGGAGTCCCGGCATCCGCAGCGGGCGGCCCCTCCAGCGCGCGGAACGCCAAGAGCGTTCCGGGTGGGGTGGCTGTGCCGGGCGGGCTGGGCGCCACCGGGGCCGCCGGCCCCTCGGTCGCCTCCGAGGACTTCGGTGCCGCTGTGGTTTCCGGGGCCAGTGTGGTTTCCGGGGTGTCCGGGACCGCTGCCGAATCGCTGGTCTCCGGTGAGCAGGAGGCAGGGAAGACGGTGCGCGGTGGGAAGCTGGGCGCCGCGGCCGTCAATCAGGCAAGCCTCTGGAACATCGCGAACATTCTTACGATGATCCGCCTGCTGCTTGTGCCGGGCTTCGTGGCCCTGATGCTGGCCGACGGCGGGTACGACCCGGCATGGCGCTCGCTCGCCTGGGCCGCCTTCGCCGTCGCCATGATCACCGACATCTTCGACGGTCATCTCGCGCGTACGTACGACCTTGTCACCGACTTCGGCAAGATCGCCGATCCCATCGCCGACAAGGCGATCATGGGGGCGGCGCTGATCTGTCTCTCCGCCCTCGGAGATCTGCCCTGGTGGGTGACCGGTGTGATCCTCGGGCGTGAACTCGGGATCACGCTGCTGCGCTTCGTCGTGATCCGCTACGGCGTGATTCCCGCGAGCCGTGGCGGCAAGGTCAAGACGCTCACGCAGGGCGTGGCCGTCGGGATGTACGTGCTGGCGCTCACGGGGCCGCTGGCGACGCTGAGGTTCTGGGTGATGGCCGCCGCAGTGGTGCTGACCGTGGTGACCGGGCTCGACTATGTAAGACAGGCCATTGTGCTGCGCAGCCAGGGAATCGCCGACCGCGAGGCCGCGTCCACGGAGGCGGAACGGTGAGTTCCATGGCCACCGACGTGGTGAGACTACTGACGGTGAGGGGTGAGACGCTCGCTGTCGCGGAGTCCCTCACGGGTGGTTTGGTCGCGGCGGAGATCACCTCGGTGCCCGGGGCCTCCAAGGCTTTCCGGGGCGCGGTGACGGCGTACGCGACCGACGTGAAGCGGCAGGTGCTGGGTGTCGACGCGGCTCTGCTGGCCACCCGGGGAGCGGTGGATTCGCAGGTCGCGGCCCAGATGGCGGCCGGCGCCCGCAGAATTCTCGGCGCCGACTGGGGGATAGCGACGACCGGAGTGGCTGGTCCGGAAGCGCAGGACGGGCAGCCCGTCGGAACGGTTTTCGTGGCCGTGGACGGCCCCCGCACAGCGGATTCCGGTGCCGAAGGTGGCGGAAAAGTGGCGGCGCTGCGGTTGAACGGCTCCCGGGCGGAAATTCGTATGGAGAGTGTACGGAGCGTACTCGCACTCCTCCTGGAGGAGATCGCGGGCGAACAGACCGGAAACGAGCGGGCACAGGATACGGAACAGAACGGGGGGACCTGATGTTTGCAGCCCTGAGTGAACACGACATCGCTCCCCGCACGGCCGCGGCACGAGGCGGTACGGTGGGGCGTGAAGGATGCGGCTACGCGGTCCGAGGAGGGAGCCACCGATGATTCTGCTCCGTCGCCTGCTGGGTGACGTGCTGCGTCGGCAGCGCCAGCGCCAGGGCCGTACTCTGCGCGAAGTCTCCTCGTCCGCCCGAGTCTCACTCGGCTATCTCTCCGAGGTGGAGCGGGGGCAGAAGGAGGCTTCCTCCGAGCTGCTGTCCGCGATCTGCGACGCGCTGGACGTACGGATGTCAGAGCTCATGCGGGAAGTGAGCGACGACCTCGCCCTCGCCGAGCTGGCCCAGTCTGCTGCGGCCAACGAGCCAGTACCCACGCCGGTGCGTCCCATGCTGGGTTCCGTATCGGTGGCCGGTGTGCCACCGGAACGGGTGACCATCAAGGCGCCCGCCGAGGCGGTGGATGTCGTCGCCGCCTGAGGTGCGCGAGTAGTGAGTGTGTGAGAGCCCCGGCCGGGGCTTCTCC
>NZ_LIQQ01000260.1 GCF_001418565.1 Streptomyces graminilatus
TGTAGGACGACTTGAACCAGGTCTCGTTGTCTTCGGCGTGGTGAGTACTCATGCTTCATCCAACTCTCGTGCTGCTCGCTTCAGGAATTCGGGCGTTTCCCTGGGGCCACCGGCGTCAGCCCGCATGGCGTCAAACCGGCGTTTGTACGCCCAGATCTCTGTGTCTTTGTCCGTCACGCCCACCGCGCTGAATCCGTCGACGCTCACCACCGTGGGCAGCGGCGGGACGAACTCCATGAGCGTGAAGTTCTGGCTGCACCGGTAGACCGGCTGGCGCATCGGCAGGATCTGCACGGTGACATGCTCCAGTGCAGCCAGTTCCGCGAGGTGCTCGTACTGCTCCCGCATCACCTCCGGGCCGCCGAACACCCGCCTGAGCACTGCTTCGTCGAGGATCGCGTGAACTTCGACCGGACTGTCGCTACGGGTGATGGCCTCTTTGCGGCGCATCCTGATCTCGACGTTCCGCTCGACGAACTCGGTCGTGCGCTCGTCGATCGGCTTGGCGGTCTCGAACTGCGCCCGTGCATATCCCGGTGACTGGAACAGGCCGAACATAACGTCCGGTTGGTAGACCCTGAGGATCTTGGCGTCGCCTTCGAGGCCCAGGCTGATGTTGAAGCCGGACGGCATGAAGGTGCGGTACGGCGACCACCAACCCCGGTTCAGCGAGTTCTTGTGGACGTCGAGCAGGAACTCCACGTCGTCCGGGTCGCCGACCCCGTACCTGTCTAGCAGTTCCTTGAGGTCCTGCACCTTGGGAAGGCTGGTCAACCCCTTCTCCACCCGATGCAGGGTCGACTCCGAAACAGAGGTACCCCTGACCGCTTGGGCCCTGGTCATCCCCTTGCCCGTGCCGTCTTCCTTCTCTACCTGCTCCCGCAACCGCCGCAACTCCTGGCCGAGTTGCATCCGCCGAATCGTCGGCCCCGTCTTCGCTGCCACCGTGTCCGCTCCTTTCGCGGCCCAGCAGGTCAACCGTACGTCGATGCCCACCGGTTGACCCCTCGTGCCGGGCAAATCACTGTCCGTGCCCAGAGTGTGACAGCACTAGCCCACCTCCCGCAGATACTTCCCCACTTTCAGGCATATACCACTTCGCGTGGGATTCCCTCGTTCGATTGTCTGGCGGCTGGAGCAAGGGAACCGTTGTCCCCATGACCACCACTTCATCCCCTTTCCGCGTGGGCGACCGAGTCCGCGGCACCAGCTACGTCCCGCCCGACCTCCGCCGGCGCGAAGCGCCCGAACCCTTCGAGGGCATCGTCGTGCAGGTCGGGACCGGGTACCCCAAGATCGACGCCGAGGGCGACTTCCTCTGGGTGCGGCTCGCCGACTGCACGGAGCGTCAGTCACTCGTGACCGACACGGAGCTGCACTCGTGACCGGCGTCGGCACCGACCCCCGCTGCGACATCTGCAAGGTCGGCCGCGCCCCCTTCCTTCGCTACGGCACCCTGGAGAACACCGGCCGCATGTGCTCGGAGTGCTTGCACACGACCCGCCTGTGCGCCATCTGCCAACAGCCCGCCAGCACGCCGCTGGTCGCCCTCCCCACGGTCGACCAGGGCACCGGGCCGGGCCGGACCTCGTACGCGTGCGGGGCATGCGTGGACGGGAAGGTCGTGAAAACGTGACTGGGGCTTTCACGCACCTCTGCAATTTCACCGCCGTGAGAAAGTGAGCCGTAAGGGTCCTCGTACGTGCTGGGGCGCGGTAGCCGAGGACCTCACCGGTCGAAGAGGAATCGGAGCGCGGGTGTACGTCACGAGGCTTCAGGTCACGGACATCAAGGGCTTCAGCGGGCAACGCGCTGTGAACCTGGAGCTGCCCGGCCGCAGCGGCTGGACGGTACTCGCGGGCCGGAACAGTTCCGGAAAGTCGACGCTGCTGCAAGCCATGGCGCTGGCCCTGGCGGGTCCGTCGGTCGCACGGGGTCTGGTCACGGACTTCACCGACTGGATCACCCGTGACAGGCAGGACGGCCGGGTGACATTGGAGGTCGCCACCGACACCGCAGTCGACTCCTACGTCGATTCATCAGGCCCATACCCGCCTCGGGAACTGCTGCTGGGGCTTCACTGGACCCGCCCTGACCGGCGGGCCGGCGAGCGAAGCGTTCGGCGGCCGGTGATGGAGGGCACGGGCGGCGACTGGGCGAGTGTCCACTACGGCCCGTGGGCCGAGAACCCGCGCGGGTGGTTCTGCGCCGGTTATGGACCGTTCAGGCGGCTGACCGGCGGCTCCAGTGAGGCGCAGCGCCTCATGGGCGACCAGGGACCGACCGGCCGCGTGGCCACGCTCTTCCACGAGGACGCCTCGCTGGCCGAGGGAGTGGCGTGGCTGGTCGATCTTCGTCTGCGGAAATTCGAGGAGCAGGAGGCCAGACGGGAGGAAGGCTCCGGACTGCTGCTGGATGCGGCCCTGACGCTGTTGGTAGACGGACTTCTGCCCGACAGATACCAGATCAGATTCGTGTCCGCCGACGGGCTGTGGGTGGGTGAGGGAGACCGCGAGCTCATTCCGCTACGCGAGATGAGTGACGGCTACCGAACCGTGGCCGCGCTGGTGCTGGACATCGTCCGTCAGATCCACGCGGCCTACGGCCGACTGGAAACCGCACCGATCGGGAGCGGCGGGATCGCGATCCTGCAACCCGGTGTCGTGCTGATCGACGAGGTGGACGCGCACCTGCACGTGACCTGGCAGCGCAGGATCGGGGGCTGGCTGCGCGAGCACTTCCCCAATATCCAGTTCATCGTCTCCAGTCACAGCCCCTACATCTGCCAGGCCGCCGACGAGGGCGCCCTGATCCGCCTGCCCGGGCCGGACGAGTCCGAGCCGCCCAGGGTCGTGGACGAGGACCTCTACCGCCGTGTCGTCTACGGAAGTGGTGACGACGCGGCGCTGTCGGAACTGTTCGGGCTGGAGTCGCCGTACTCCACCCGGGCGGAACAGCAACGGCAGCGGCTGGTGGCGTTGGAACGCAAGGTGTACGACGGCTCGGCCAGCCCCGAGGAAGTCACCGAGTATCAGAAACTGAGCCAGTTGCTGACGAGTTCCCTGGAGAGCCGCGTGGCCGAGGTCGACGCCCGGTTGGAGCGGGAGACGTGATCCCCCTCCAGCGTTGTTCGGTCCCCGGGGCAACGCAAACCCTCCTGACACGCTGGACCACCAGAGTCCAGGAAGCGGGAGCAACCGCCCAGGCGGCGCGCGAGCAGTGGACCCGAGCGCGAGCCGCCAAAGACCAGGTGAAGCAACTGCTGGAGTCGATGGCGCACGGCGCGGCACGGTGCATGTACTGCGATGACAGCCGTGGCACGGATATCGACCACTTCCAGCCGCTCGCGCAGGCGCCGTTGCGCACCTTCGTCTGGCCCAACCACCTGCTCGCCTGCTCCCACTGCAACAGCAACGTGAAGAGGGACCAGTACCCGCTGAGCGCGGACGGCTCCTGTCTGCTGGTCGACCCCACTGCGGACGACCCGGCCGAGCATCTGTTCCTCCTGCTCAAGAGCGGTGAGTACGGCCATCACACCGACAAGGGCAGAGAAACGATCAGAGTGTTCGGCCTCAACCGTCCTGACCTGGTCAAAGGGCGGCAGAACGCCTTCATCACCGCCTGCGCCGTCCTACAGCGCTGGCACGCTCTGCATCAGGATGGTGATCCTGACGCACACCGCTACGCCCAAGCTCTGCTGGAGTCACCGTTCGTCGATGTCGTACACACCGTGACACGCATTCAGCCCGACCGCGCCGCAATGATCGTCGACCGGCAGACCCTCCCCGCCCTCGGCCCCTGGCGCAGCCTGTACGAGGCCGGACACATCAGGCGCGCCGAGCACACCACAGCGTCGTAACCGACGAGGCGTACGAGGCGTACGAAGCGGTGACATCAGTTACCCGACTGTCGAGAAAAGGAGCCAACCGCCTCCGGACCCCGCACGTCTTCAGGTGCGTAGGCGCGCACTGACCCGCGTGCCGATCCGTACACGAGGGGAACCAGAGACTCCATGAACAACAAGCTCGCCGCCGTCGCCCTGGCCGCTGTCGTCGCCGGCGGCTACGCCGTCACCACCGTCCCGGCCTCGGCCGCCACCACCTCCGGCGTCACCGCCAAGGCCGCTCCGGCCCGCTGCCACACCGCCGACCTGAAGGCCGGTTTCGCAACGGGGGGCGACGCGGCGCCGGAGATGGGGCAGACCACGAAGCAGACGCAGGCGTTCATCTGGTTCACCAACAAGAGCTCGCGCACCTGCACGCTGTCCGGCTTCCCCGGTGTCGACATGGTCGGCGCCCAGTCGACCGATGGGACGTGGTCGTTGGCGCGCTCTGCCAAGAGGCCCGTGAAGATCACCCTGGAGAAGGGCGACACGGTGGACTTCAGCATCAACCTGCTCCCGGTCGCCAAGTCCACGCCGAAGAAGGAGAAGTTCGTCCCCAAGACCTTCCTGGTCACCCCGCCGAACGAGACGAAGCACTTCACCCTGACGTGGCCCTTCGGCGGCCAGATCCTCAAGCAGGACGGCGCCACCCACCCGGGCACCTACGTCAACCCGATCGGCTTCTGACCCACTAGCTGGACCGATGAGGGCCCCGCCTGCCAACCGGCAGACGGGGCCCTCATCGTCGTACAGCCAGAACCAACTACGCCAGCAGCGCCGGAATCGTCGCCTCGTGCGCCTCGCGGAGTTCCGCCAGGGTGAGCGTGAACTCGCCCTGGAGTTCCACCGAGTCACCGTCGACCACGCCGATCCGCGTCACCGGCAGCCCCCGCGCCCCGCACATGTCGGTGAAGCGCAGCTCCTCCGAGCGCGGGACGGCGACGACCGCGCGGCCCGCCGACTCCGAGAAGAGGAGGGTGAAGGCGTCGAGGCCGTCGGGTACGACCAGACGCGCGCCCTTCTCGCCCAGCAGCGCCGATTCCACGACCGCCTGGATCAGGCCGCCGTCGGACAGGTCGTGCGCGGAGTCGATCATGCCGTCGCGGGAGGCGGAGATCAGGATCTCGGCCAGGAGCCGCTCCCGCTCCAGGTCGACCTTGGGCGGCAGGCCACCCAGGTGGTCGTGCACGACCTGCGACCACGCCGAGCCGCCGAACTCCTCGCGCGTGTCCCCGAGGAGGTACAGCAGCTGCCCCTCCTCCTGGAACGCCACCGGAGTCCGTCGCGCCACGTCGTCGATGACGCCCAGGACAGCCACGACCGGCGTGGGGTGGATGGCCACCTCGCCCGTCTGGTTGTAGAGCGAGACGTTGCCGCCGGTCACCGGGGTGCCCAACTGCTGGCAGGCGTCCGCGAGTCCGCGTACCGCCTCGGCGAACTGCCACATGACCGCCGGGTCTTCGGGCGAACCGAAGTTCAGGCAGTCGGACACCGCCAGCGGCTTCGCGCCCGTCGTCGCCACGTTCCGGTACGCCTCCGACAGCGCCAACTGCGCGCCCGCGTACGGGTCGAGCTTGGCGTAACGGCCGTTGCCGTCCGTCGCGATGGCGACCCCGAGGCCGCTCGCCTCGTCGATGCGGATCATCCCGGAGTCCTCGGGCTGCGCCAACACCGTGTTGCCCTGCACGAAGTGGTCGTACTGGGAGGTGATCCAGGACTTGGAGGCCTGGTTGGGGGACGACACCAGTTGGACGACCTGGGCCTTCAGCTCATCCGAACTGGTCGGCCGCGCAAGCTTGTTGGCGTCGTCCGCCTGGAGGGCGTCCTGCCAGTCCGGGCGGGCGTACGGGCGCTCGTAGACCGGGCCGTCGTGGGCGACCGTACGCGGGTCGACGTCGACGATCTTGCCGCCGTGCCAGAAGATTTCGAGGCGGTCGCCATCCGTGACCTCACCGATCACCGTGGCGATGACGTCCCACTTGTCGCAGATGGCGAGGAAGCGGTCGACCTTCTCCGGTTCCACCACCGCGCACATGCGTTCCTGCGACTCGCTCATGAGGATTTCCTCGGGAGAGAGTGTCGAGTCGCGGAGCGGTACGTCGTCCAGCGTCACGCGCATTCCGCCGGAGCCGTTCGATGCCAGCTCGGACGTCGCGCAGGAGAGGCCGGCCGCACCCAGGTCCTGGATGCCTACGACCAGCTTCTCCTGGAAGGCTTCGAGCGTGCACTCGATCAGGAGCTTCTCCTGGAAGGGGTCGCCGACCTGGACAGCGGGGCGCTTCGACGGCTTCGCGTCGTCGAAGGTCTCGCTCGCGAGGATCGACGCGCCGCCGATGCCGTCGCCGCCCGTGCGGGCCCCGTACAGGATGACCTTGTTGCCCGTGCCCGACGCCTTCGCGAGGTGGATGTCCTCGTGCCGCATGACACCGATCGCACCGGCGTTGACCAGCGGGTTCCCCTGGTAGCAGGCGTCGAAGACGACCTCGCCGCCGATGTTGGGGAGGCCCAGGCAGTTGCCGTAGCCGCCGATGCCGGCGACGACGCCCGGGAGGACGCGCTTGGTGTCCGGGTGGTCCGCCGCGCCGAAGCGCAGGGGGTCCACGACCGCGACCGGGCGGGCGCCCATCGCGATGATGTCGCGGACGATGCCGCCGACGCCCGTGGCCGCGCCCTGGTAGGGCTCGACGTAGGACGGGTGGTTGTGCGACTCGACCTTGAAGGTGACCGCGTAACCCTGGCCGACGTCGACGACGCCCGCGTTCTCGCCGATGCCGACGAGCAGCGCGTCGCTCTGCGGGGCCTTCTCGCCGAACTGGCGCAGATGCACCTTCGACGACTTGTAGCTGCAGTGCTCGGACCACATGACCGAGTACATGGCCAGCTCGGCGCCGGTCGGGCGGCGGCCGAGGATCTCCACGACCCGCTCGTACTCGTCCTTCTTCAGGCCGAGTTCGGCCCAGGGCAGCTCGACGTCGGGGGTCTCGGCCGCGTGCTCGACCGTGTCCAGAGGCGTCCGGCTCATGCGTTGACCAGCTTCTTGAGGATCGAGGTGAAGAAGGGGAGGCCGTCGGTGCGGCCGCTGCCGATCAGCGGCTCGACCGCGTGCTCGGGGTGCGGCATGAGGCCCACGACGTTCCCGGCGGCGTTGGTGATGCCCGCGATGTCGCGCAACGACCCGTTCGGGTTGAAGTCGACGTAGCGGAACACGACCCGGCCCTCGGCCTCCAGCTCGTCGAGTGTGTGCTCGTCGGCGACGTACCGGCCGTCCATGTTCTTCAGCGGGATGTGGATCTCCTGGCCGGCCGTGTAGTCGGCGGTCCAGGCGGTGTCCGCGTTCTCCACCCGCAGCTTCTGGTCGCGGCAGATGAAGTGCAGGTGGTTGTTGCCGAGCATCGCGCCCGGGAGGAGGTGCGCCTCGGTGAGGATCTGGAAGCCGTTGCAGATGCCGAGGACCGGCATGCCCGACTTCGCCTGCTCGATGACCGACTCCATCACCGGCGAGAAACGGGAGATGGCACCCGCACGCAGATAGTCGCCGTACGAGAATCCGCCGGGCAGAACCACCGCGTCGACCTGCTTGAGGTCCTTGTCCTTGTGCCAGAGGGCTACCGGCTCCGCACCCGCGAGGCGGATCGCGCGCTGGGTGTCCCGGTCGTCCAGGGAACCCGGAAAGGTGACGACTCCAATACGAGCAGTCACTTCTCTTCCCCCACCATCTCCTCCACCTTCACGGTGAAGTCCTCGATCACGGTGTTGGCGAGGAAGGATTCCGCGAGCTCGTGGATGCGGGCGAGCGCGGCGTCGTCCACCGGTCCGTCAACTTCCAGTTCGAATCGCTTTCCCTGACGTACGTCGGAGACACCCTCGAAACCGAGACGCGGCAGTGCACGCTGCACCGCCTGGCCCTGGGGGTCGAGGATCTCCGGCTTGAGCATGACGTCGACTACGACGCGTGCCACTGGCACTCCCGGTGTTGTGGTGCTGAGCAGGTTGCTACACGTGGCTTCAGACTACCCGTACAAAATTTCTACGCGGGTAGATTCGTAGGAATCTACGGAAACCCGGGAGGACGGCATCACGATCCGGTATCGGAGGGGTGCCATCCCGAAAAATTCTGGGAAAGATCCGGGTTCATGCCCAGGATGTCTATTGCGGGGAAGACACGCGGGCAGATTTAGTCGGGCTTCCCATTGCAATGCCGGGCACTGTACAAAGGAAAAGGCATTAGCCGATACTTTGCCCAATAACAGTCGGACAACCAAGATCTCACGACACCTCCCGACGTCTTCGCACGTCGCGGACGAGGTGTCGCACGAAGGGACCGATATTCGTGGCTCAGCGTGTCGTGGTCACACTCTCAGACGACATCGACGGCTCGGAAGCGGCGGAAACCATCGCCTTCGGACTCGACGGCAAGTCGTACGAGATCGACCTGAATCAAACCAATGCCGAGAAACTGCGTAGGGCCCTGGAGCCGTACGTGGAGGCCGGCCGCAAGCGGTCGCGCTCCGGCAAGGCGTACAAGCAGACGGAGGTCGCCCCCGACCCCTCGGCGGTCCGGGCCTGGGCCCTCGCCAACAAGATGGACGTGCCGACCCGGGGCCGCATCCCCAAGAAGGTGTACGAGGCGTTCACCGCCGCCCAGTAGTTCCGGGCAGCCTCCCCGTCGGGCCGCGGCCGGTGATCGGCCGCGGCCCGGCGGTGCCTCAGGAGCCCCTCCGCGCAACCGACTTGCGTTGACCCCCTGCTGATCAGCTAGAGTTTGGAACACGCCGAGGGGCAAGGCCGAAAGGCCCGGCTCACGAGCTTGCGGGTGTAGTTCAGTAGCAGAACATCCCCCTTCCAGGGGGAAGGCGCAGTGTGCAATTCCTGTCACCCGCTCTGCATCGCCGGTCTGACCACTCTTGTGGATCAGGTAGGCTGGTGCTCGCGCCAGTCGGTGAAAGCCGACTGGAGGCAAATGCGGACGTAGCTCAGTTGGTAGAGCGCAACCTTGCCAAGGTTGAGGTCGCCAGTTCGAACCTGGTCGTCCGCTCAGAAGAACAAGACCCCGGTCCACTGGACCGGGGTCTTGTTCGTTTTCATCTCCCATGGGTTCATGAGCGTCTGACATTTGTCATGTGGGGTGATGACACCGCGCACTGCCCTCCCCTCCTTCCGGCCGAGATGCTGAAGGCATGGAAACCAACGAACGCGAACACGTGATTGAGGTCACTGACCTGCGGCGTGTGTACGGGGGCGGGTTCGAGGCGGTGCGCGGGGTGTCCTTCTCCGTGGGCCGCGGGGAGATCTTCGCTCTGCTCGGCACGAACGGCGCGGGCAAGACGTCCACCGTCGAACTGCTGGAGGGGCTCGCGCCGCCGGCCGGGGGACGCGTACGGGTGCTGGGTCACGACCCGTACACCGAGCGGGCCCTCGTACGGCCGCGTACCGGCGTGATGCTCCAGGAGGGCGGCTTCCCCTCCGAGCTGACCGTCGCCGAGACCGCGCGTATGTGGGCCGGGTGCACCAGCGGGGCGCGGCCCGAGGCGGAGGCACTCGCGCTCGTCGGGCTGGAGCGGCGGACCGACGTACGCGTGAAGCAGCTGTCGGGTGGTGAGCGGCGGCGTCTCGACCTCGCGCTCGCGATCCTCGGCAACCCCGAGGTGCTGTTCCTCGACGAACCGACGACCGGCCTCGACGCCGAAGGGCGCCGCGCCACCTGGGAGTTGGTACGGGAACTGCGCGACGGCGGTACGACCGTGCTGCTCACCACGCACTACCTGGAGGAGGCCGAGGATCTCGCCGACCGGCTCGCCATCCTTCACGAGGGGCGCATCGCCGCCGCCGGTACGCCCGCCGAGGTGACCGCCTCGCAGCCGTCCCGGATCTCCTTCGAACTGCCCTCCGGGTACTTCGTCGGCGATCTGCCGCCGCTCGGCCCGCTCGGCGTGAGCGGGTACGAGGAGGAGGGGCGGACCGTACGGCTGCGGACCCATGAACTCCAGCGCGCGGCAACGCGGTTGCTGGTGTGGGCCGAGGAGACCGGGGTCACGCTGCGCGGGCTCGATGTGCGGTCGGCGTCGCTGGAGGAGGCGTTTCTGCGGATCGCCCGCGAGGCGTCGGCATCGGCTGCAGCGGCTGCAGCGGCGGGTGTCGAGGGTTCGGTTCTCGCTGAGGAGCGTGTCGCATGAGTACGGTTGTCGGGGCCGGCGAGGCCGGTCGTACCACTCCCGCCGGGCGGATGCGGGCCCTGGCGCGGGCCGAGTGGACGTTGTTCCTGCGGAACAAGGGGACCCTCTTCGCGGCCCTGTTCGTCCCGCTGGTGCTGCCGTTCACCGCGCGGTCCGCCGCCGACGGAATGGACCTGAAGGAGGCCGGGCTCAACCTCGGGACGGTCATCCTGCCCTCGTCGATCGGCTTCTCGCTGCTGTTCGCCGTGTACATGGCCCTCGTCCTCGCCTTCGTCGCCCGTCGCGAGGAACTCGTCCTCAAGCGGCTGCGCACGGGTGAGCCGCGCGACGCCGAGATACTCGCCGGGACCTCGCTCCCGGCGGTCACGACAGGCCTCGTACAGAGTCTGGTGCTGATCATCGGCTGTTCCGTCGCGTTCGACCTCGACGCGCCGCCGGCACCTCAACTCGCCGTGATCGGGCTGCTGTTGGGTGTGGTGATGTGTGCGGCGCTGGCCGCGCTGACCGCCAGTTTCAGCGCGACCACCGAGAGCGCGCAGGTCACCTCGATTCCGCTGATGCTCATCTCGTTCGCCGGCTCCGGGCTCGCCGTCCCGCTGGAGGTGCTGCCCGACCGGGTGGCCCTCGTCTGTGAATTCCTTCCGCTGACACCCGCGATCACCCTCGTGCGCGGCGCCTGGACCGGCAACCTGTCGGCGTACGAAGCCCTGGGCGCCGTACTGGCCGGCCTGGCCTGGACCGTGCTGTCGGTGTTTGCTGTACGACGGTGGTTCCGCTGGGAACCCCGGCGTTAGTGAACAGCGGGGGGCACGAGGACATGGACAGGATGGGCAGGTCGGGGCCGGGGAACTGGTGGCGGCGCAAGAGCACGCCGGCGAAGGTGGAGACGTACACACGCTGGTCGTTCCATCTGTTCGCCTTCGTCGAGATCACCGCGTGCGGGCTGCCCGCCCTCGGGCAGGTGGACGCGCGGTTCGCGGGCTGGATGCTGCTGCTGGTGAGCGTGCATGCCGTGTTCTGCGCGGTGACCGCGTCCCGGGCCCTGGACTGGATCCGCGGGACCCGGGAACAGCCCCTGCGGCTGATGGCCGGCTTCACGGCGGTCACCGTGGCGATCGGGGTCGCGGCCCTGGCCGTGGCCAAGCACGGGCCGGGCGGCGAGGACGCGGAGGCGTCCGCGGCCGTGATGTTCTTCGGCGTGCTGGCCTTCGGCGCGGGCGTTCTCACCCTCGGGGTACGCAGTCGGAGGCGGATGTCGGCACTGGTGGCCGGCATGGCGGTGGGCTCGGCCGTCATGGCCTTCCTCGTGGGTTTCCGGCCGATCCCGGCCTTCGGCATGGGTCTCGCGGTGCTGCTCTCCGGCGCGTTCGTCGCGGCCACCTGCGCCTTCTCCGTCTGGCTGCTCAACGCCGTCTACGAACTCGACGAGGCCCGCGAGACCCGGACCCGGCTCGCCGTCGCCGAGGAAAGGCTGCGTTTCGGCCGCGATCTGCACGACGTGATGGGCCGGAACCTGGCGGTGATCGCCCTCAAGAGCGAACTGGCCGTACAGCTCGCCCGCCGCGAACGCCCCGAGGCCGTCGACCAGATGATCGAGGTCCAGCGGATCGCGCGCGAGTCTCAGATGGAGGTACGGGATGTCGTACGGGGATACCGCGAGGCCGATTTCACGGCCGAACTCCTGGGCGCACAGGGCGTGTTGACCGCAGCGGGGATCTCCTGCGAGGTGACCGGGGAAGCGGCCGGGCTGCCGGGGGACGTGCAGTCGGCGCTCGGCTGGGTGGTCCGGGAAGCGACCACCAACGTGCTCCGGCACGGGGATGCCGGGTGGTGCGGAGTGAGGGTCCGGGTCGGGGACGGGCGGGTGGTGCTGACTGTGGAGAACGATGGGGTTGCCGGGGGTGCCGG